>NZ_BCUS01000137.1 GCF_001591345.1 Variovorax boronicumulans NBRC 103145
CCGCACCGCCGGCGCCGATCAGCAGCAGCGACCGGCCCGCCAGCGGCACGCCGGCGTTGCGCACGATGTCGTTGACCAGGCCGATGCCGTCGGTGTTGTCGGCGTGGATGCTGCCGTCGGCCTCGAAGCGCAGCGTGTTCACGGCCTGCGCCAGCGTGGCGCGCTCGCTGGTGTGCTGCGCGAGCGCGGCGGCGTCGAACTTGAAGGGCACGGTGACGTTGCAGCCGCGTGCGGTGTCGCCCTGCGCGGCAGCCTCGCTGCGGAAGGCGGCGATGCCTTCGGCGAAGGCGCCGATCGGCACCAGCCGCCGGCCGTAGGCCATCGGTTGGCCGCAGAGTTCGGCAAAGCGCGCGTGGATGCGGGGCGAGCGGCTGTGCTCGACGGGGTTGCCCATGACGCAGTACTGATCCATGGCCGATGCTCCGTGTTCTGCTGGGGTGCTGTTGCTATTGGGACGACAGCTCGATGGTCTCGTCGCGCGTGAACTTGAAGCGCGACTGCAGCACGATCTGGTCGGTCTGCTTGCGCATGGCGTCGGTGAATTTGCCGAAGTTGCCGACGCTGCGCACGATGGCCTGGGCACGGCGGTCGAGCGTGGTGTTGCCCGAGCTCTCGTCGACCACGGTGTCGAGCACGCGCCCGTCGTGGTTGATGGTGACCGTCATCTTGAGTTCGCCGTAGAGCTTCTTGCCGGCGGCGGTCGGGAAGTTCTCGGTGCCCTTGACCTCGATGCGCCGGCGCAGCGTGTCGACGTACAGCGCGTAGGCCGCCTCGCGCGTGGCGGGGCTCAGGTAGCGCTTCTTGGGGCGCGCGTTTTCCTCGTTCACGCGGCGCTCGATCTCGGCGAGCAGCGCGACCATCTGGCGGCGCTTTTCCTCGCGCGCGGCGGCCTCGGTCGGGTCGCCGGCCTGGCGCGGGTCGGGCACGGGCATGGCGGCCAGCTCGCGCTTGAGCTGCGCCAGCATCTGCATCTGCTGGGCCTGCATGGCCTCGACCTGGCGGCGCGATTCCTCGAACGAGTCGCCCATGGTGGTGAAGCTCGACGGCGGCAGCGGGCTGGTGGCCCGGCCCTTGTCGAGGTCGCCGCCGCCCGCGAGCGTGGTCTGTGCCATCACGCGGGCCGCGGGGTCGGGCTTGTCGTTGGTCTTGCTGTTGACCAGGATGACCTCGAGCGGGGTTTCGCTGAAGACCCGGTTGAACGATTCGGGATCGACGAAGCGCACCGCGAGCAACGCGGCATGCGCGATGACCGACACGCCCAGAGCGATCTGCAGCGTGCTGAGGTCCTTGAGATTCATTCTCGAAACTCCTCCAGGGGTCGCGTGTCTCCGGTCGTTCGACCGGGGGTCATGCAGGCGTGGTCGTCGCCGGGTCGGGTGCGGCCTCGGTGTCGCTCAGGTCGACCGCGATGGCGATCGGGCCGGCGACTTCTTCCTCGTCGTCCTCGCCGCCGTCAGCGGCTGCGGCATCGGCCTGCGGCACGTCGAAGCGTTCGAGCACGGTGCCGCTCACGTCGAGCGCGATCTCGTCGATCTCGCCGAGCTTCACGCGCACGCGCGCGCCGCGCTCCTGCTGGCCGGCCACCGGGAACACCAGCGGCAGCGTGTCGGCACGCACCAGCGCGCCGTTGGGAATGTCCTTGATGACCGTGGCTTCGAGTTCGGTGATGCCCTGCTGCTGCAGGTACTTCAGCGTCCAGAAGCGCTCCATGCCGCCCTGGTAGGCGTTGTACGTGGCGTAGGCCGCGTCGAAGCCCGACAGGATCGAGAACAGGTCGGCATCCTTCGGCTTGAACGGCGCGGCCAGCGCGGCGGTCTTGCCGTGGCGCGCGGCCGCGATGATCTGCCACTGGTTCACGAGGTCGGTGTAGCGGCGCAGCGGCGAGGTGCTCCAGGCGTAGCTCTTCACGCCCAGGCCCGCGTGCGGCAGCGCGCGCGTGCCCATGCGCACCTTGATGCCGGGTGCCAGGCTGGCCTGGCTGCGGTACAGGCCCGGCACGCCGAGCTCGCCGAGCCAGCCGCCCCAGCTGCTGTTGGCCAGGATCATGGCCTCGGACACGATCAGGTCGAGCGGCGCGCCGCGCTGGCGCGTGCTGATCTGCACCTGCTCGTTGCCCGTGGGCTCGGCGCCGTCGTTGCCGACGAGGCGGAAGTTGTAGTCGGGCCGGCTGAAGTTCTCGGGCTTGCCGCGCACCACTTCGCGCTGCGCCTTCAGGTGCTTGGCCAGGCGGAACAGGAAGCTCAGCGGCGCGCGCAGCTTCGCGGCGGCGTCGGGGGTGTTGTCGGAGTTGAAGGTGGCGTCTTCGAGCCAGGGCTGCGTGACGACGGCGTCGAGCTGGTCGTGGCGCAGGTTGGCGACGATCGGCACGCGCTCGAGTTTCGTTTCGGTGCCCTGCAACTCCAGCGTGGCTTCGTCGAAGCGCGCATAGAGCGACACGGCCGGGCGGTCGCCGCCTTCGAGCAGCGTGTAGGTGTCGACCACCTCGTCGGGCAGCATGGTGATCTTGTAGCCTGGCATGTACACGGTGGACATGCGCGCACGCGCCACGGCGTCGATGGCGCTGCCCGGCGTGAGTGCCAGGCCCGGCGCGGCGATGTGGATGCCGACCGTGATGGTGCCGCTGCCCATGCCCTGCACGGACAGCGCGTCGTCGATTTCGGTGGTCTGCGAGTCGTCGATCGAGAAGGCGCGCACGCCTTCGGCCAGCGGCAGGTCGTCGGCGACGGCCGGCGCCGCGAGCGCGGGAAAGCCCGTGCCCTTGGGGAAGTTCTCGAACAGGAAGCGCCGCCAGTGGAACTGGTAGGGCGAATCGATGGCGCCGGCGCGCTCCAGCAGGTCGAGCGGCGGGCGCTGCGTGGCGCGCGCGGCGTCGACCACGGCCTTGTATTCGGGCGCGTTCTTGTCGGGCTTGAACAGGATCTTGTAGAGCTGTTCGCGGATCGCCGGCGGGCACACGCCCTCGGCCAGCTGGCCCGCCCATTCGACGATCTGCGCCTGGATGGCCTTCTTCTTCTCGATGGCGGCCAGCGCCTGCTGCACGATCTCGGCGGGCGCCTTCTTGAAGCGTCCCTTGCCCGCGCGGCGGAAGTAGTGCGGCGCCTCGAACAGCGCGAACAACGCTGCGGCCTGCTGCGCGAGCGTGGGCTTCTCGCTGAAATAGTCGGCCGCCAGGTCGGCAAAGCCGAACTCGCCTTCGGCCGCGAATTCCCAGGCGAGGTCGAGGTCCATGGCGGCGGCGAGCGTGCGCGCCTCGGCCATCAGCTCGGCCGGGGACGGTTTCTCGAAACGCAGAACGATGTTGGCGCCCTTGACCTTGACGCGCTTGCCGGTCTCGAGCTCGACCTGTGCCGAGGCTTCGGCTTCCGACAGGATGCGGCCGCCGAGGTATTTGCCGGCTTCTTCAAACAATACAAACATCCGGCGATTCTCCCACGCTGGATCAGGAGCTCCCTTGCCGGGGATGCCGCGGAACCGGCTTTGCCGGGCCGCAGGCATCGCCCCCGGAAGGGGGTTGGCGAAGCGACACGCAGTGCGCGAAGCCTGGGGGAGAGCTTTAGACGACGGGGTTGATGAACGCCATCACGTCGTCGAGGTGCGCTTTTTCGAAATCGGACAGCGCATGATCGCCGCCCTCGAGCAGCTTGATGCGGCTGTCGGGGTAGCGCGCCGACATCTCGTGCCAGTCGAGCGCCTCGTCGCCCTTGGCGATGATCGCGAACAGGCGCTCCGGCCGCGTGAGCGCGCCGATTTCCATGGCGCGCAGCTCCTGGATGAACTCCGGCTGGAAGTAGAAGTGCTCGGCCGGATCGTGCCAGGCGGTCTGGCTGCCGATGTAGCGCGTGAGGTCGCGCGCCGGGTGCACCGCGGGGTTGAGCAGCACGGCGCGGCAACGGGTCATGCCGGCCACGTAGGTGGCGTAGAAACCGCCCAGCGACGAACCGATCACCGCCATCGACTTGCGCGGCCAGTGCGCGATGCCCTTCATCACCATGTCGATCGCATCGTGCGGCGACGGCGGCAGCTGCGGGCACCACCACTCCAGGTTCGGGTGCTCGCGCGCCACGTGCTTCGCCACCAGCCGCGCCTTGGTCGAGCGGGGCGACGAGCGGAAGCCGTGCAGATACAACAGATGGGTGGTTTGCGGTTCCATGGGAGGAGGTGACTGGGGTGCGCTGGTCGCGCCCCGTGGCCGGATTCAGACAATTTTGCATGAGGTCCGCACCGCCCACGGCGCGGTGACCCCACAAATCCCTGCGAATCGGCCCATGAGAAGGCCGCGAGGGCGTGGCTGGAATTCGAAAGTATTCACGGTGCGGCCGCGCAGGGGGCGGCGGTGCGGCGCAAGGGCGGAAAGAAGAGACAAGTTTCGTGACGCATCTGGCAGGGGGCATCCCATGAACGAGGGAGGCAGGCCCCACGTGGCGGTGGGTGCCCAGGCTTATGCTCCATCCCATGAACACCGAGGTACAGGATGACGGGATGCCACGCCGCTGGGGCGTGCTCGTGGTCGAGGACGACAGCCGCGCACGCGCCTTCTTCGAGGCCAGCGTGCAGCGCAGCCCGCGCCTGTTCTGGCTCGGCAGCGCCGGCACGGTGCAGGAAGCGCGCACCTGGCTGGCCGCGACCGCGACCATTCCCGACGTGCTGCTGGTCGACCTCGGCATGCCCGACGGCACCGGCCTGGACGTGATCCGCGACGCCGTCGCGCGCTTTCCCGGCTGCGAGCCGCTGGTGGTGTCGGTCTTCGGCGACGAGGAGAACGTGCTGGCCAGCATCGAGGCCGGTGCCGTCGGCTACATCCACAAGGACGCCGCACCGGAAGACATCGCGCAGACCATCGTCGAGATGAAGGCCGGCGCCTCGCCGATCTCGCCCATGATCGCGCGCCGCGTGCTCGCCAAGTACCGCAGCCTGCAGGCCGCCGTGCCGGGCACCACTGGCGCGGCGCCGGCGGAGACGGCGCTCGACGAGGCCGACCGCGGCCTGCTTTCGGCGCGCGAGCACGAGGTGCTGACGCTGATCGCGCGCGGCTTCTCGTACGCCGAGATCGCGCGCCTCAAGGGCCTGAGCGTGCACACGGTGCAGACCCACATCAAGAACCTCTACGGCAAGCTCGCGGTGCATTCCAAGAGCGAAGCGGTGTTCGAGGCCACGCGCCTCGGCCTGCTGTCCCACCCGGGCTGAGGGCGGATGCTGCGGCGGCTGGCGTTCCTGTGCCTGCTCGGGCTGGCGGCGCTGCTTGCCGCGGGGCGCGCCGCCGCAGGGGAGACGCAGGGGCCGATCGAACTGCGCCACGCCAGGGTGACCACCACCATCGACGGTGTCGTGCAGACCGAAGCGGTCGACCTGTCCTACCACTGGGACCGCCGGCACCGCGGCCGCACCGGCTTCGCGAGCTTCGAGCTGCCGTTCCGGGTCGAGACCCTGCCCGAGGTGCCCTGGGGCGTCTTCATTCCCCGCGCCGGCAGCGTCTTCGAGGTGCAGCTCAATGGCGCGCTGCTGCAGTCCTATGGTGACCTCGGCCAGGGCAACCGCGCCGACTACGCGAAGGCGCCCGTCTACGTGCCGGTGCCCGGGCGGCTGCTGAAAGAGGGCGAGAACCTGCTGCAGATCCGCATCCGCGCCGACAGCGAACGGCGCGCCGGCCTGTCGCGCGTCACCATCGGGCCGGCGACGCCGGTGCGCACCGCGCTGTTCGAAGGCGCCTACGCCTGGCGCTTCACGGGGTCGGTGCTGCTGACGGCGTTCAGCCTCATCGTCGGCAGCATCGCGCTGGCGCTGTGGTTCACCCAGGTCGACACCGGCGCGACCGGCCGCCGCCAGCGCGACGCCCTCTATTTCTGGGCCGCGGTCGCCGAGTTCTGCTGGGCGCTGCGCGTGGCCGACGCCATGATTCCCGAGCCGCCACTTCCGTGGCAGCTGTGGGGCGTGCTGATGGCCGGCTGCTACGCGGGCTGGGCCGCGTCCGCCATGATGTTCTGCTACCACCTGGCCGACTGGGCGCAGAGCCCGCGCACGCGCTGGGTGCGTTGGCCGACGGCGGCCGTGGTGGCCGGCACCGTGGTGTTCACCTGGCTGGCGCTGAACCGCGAGGAGCCGCGCTGGCTCACGGCCTGGCTGGCGGTCGAGATCACGATCGTCGTCGGCTTCGTGATCGCCTTTGCCGTCGCCACGGTGCGCCGGCCCAGCGTCGAGCGGCTGCTGGTGGCCGGCGCCGCGCTGGTCACGGTGGCCTTCGGCACGCGCGACTGGCTGGTGATCCGCCTGAGCGACGCCTACGGCGAAACCACCTGGGTGCGCTATTCCTCGGTGATGTTCGGCGTGGCGCTGCTGCTGATCGTGCTGCGGCGCTTCCACTTCGCGAGCGTGCAGGCGCGCGGCTGGGTCAAGACGCTGGCCGACCGGGTGGCGCAGCGCGAACGCGAACTGGCCTCCACCTACGCCGAGCTGGAAGAGGTGGCCCGCGACCAGGCGCGCACCCACGAGCGCGAGCGCATCCTGCGCGACATGCACGACGGCGTGGGCTCGCACATCAGCTCGGCGATCCGCCAGTTGCAGTCGGGCCAGACCAGCCCCGAGGAGCTGCTGCGCACCCTGCGCGACTCGCTCGATCAGCTCAAGCTGTCGATCGATTCCATCCACCTGCCGCCCGGCGACATCGGCGCGCTGCTGGCGGCGCTGCGCTACCGGCTGGAGCCCCGGCTGGCGGCCGCGGACATCGCCTTCGAATGGGGCGTGGACGAACTGCCCCCGGTGACGCAGCTCGACGCCCATGCCACGCGGCAGCTGCAGTTCCTGCTGTTCGAGGCCATCTCGAACGTGCTGCAGCACGCCCACGCGAGCGCGCTGCGCATCGAGGCCGACGCGCGCGACGGCGCCGTGCGTCTGCGGGTGATCGACAACGGCGTGGGCTTCGACGCCGCCGAGGTGCCGGAGGCGCTGTCCAAGCGCGCCGCCGCCATCGGAGCCCGGCTGGCGATCGAAAGCCGACCGGGGCGCACGGTCGTTCAGCTCGTTTTCGACTGAAGGGGCGGGCGGGGCAGGGATAATCCGCCCCCATCATGTCTGCCGTGTTCAACCAGCCCTCCCTGGCGCGTCGCATTGCGCCCATCTTCCAGGGCTTCGACGGCTTCCTGGCCTTTGCCGTGATGCTGCTCGCCTTTGCCGGGCTGCTCACCATGTATTCCTCCGGCTACGACCATGGCACGCGCTTTCTCGACCATGGGCGCAACATGCTGCTGGCCGGCGGCATCATGTTCGTGGTGGCGCAGGTGCCGCCGCAGCGGCTCATGGCGTTCGCCGTGCCGCTGTATGCGGCCGGGGTGGCGCTGCTGATCGCGGTGGCGCTGTTCGGCATCACCAAGAAGGGCGCCCAGCGCTGGATCAACGTGGGCGTGGTGATCCAGCCCAGCGAAATCCTCAAGATCGCCATGCCGCTGATGCTGGCCTGGTGGTTCCAGCGCCGCGAAGGCCAGTTGCGCCCGCTCGACTTCGTGGTGGCGACGCTGCTGCTGGCGGTGCCCGTCGGGCTCATCATGAAGCAGCCCGACCTGGGCACCTCGCTGCTGGTGCTGGCGGCCGGGCTGGCGGTGATCTTCTTTGCCGGGCTGCCGTGGAAGCTGATCGTGCCGCCGGTGGTGCTCGGCGCGGTGGCCATCACGCTGATCGTGGGTTTCGAGTCGCAGCTGTGCGTCGACGGCGTCGACTGGCGCGTGCTGCACGACTACCAGAAGCAGCGCGTGTGCACGCTGCTCGACCCCAGCAAGGACCCGCTGGGCAAGGGCTTCCACATCATCCAGGGGATGATCGCCATCGGCTCGGGCGGCGTGGGCGGCAAGGGCTTCATGCAGGGCACGCAGACGCACCTCGAGTTCATTCCCGAGCGCACGACCGACTTCATCTTCGCGGCGTACTCCGAGGAATTCGGCCTGATCGGCAACCTGGCGCTGATCGCGGCCTTCATCCTGCTGATCTTCCGCGGGCTGACCATCGCGCTGAACGCGCCCACGCTGTTCTCGCGCCTGCTGGCCGGGGCGGTGACCATGATCTTCTTCACCTACGCCTTCGTGAACATGGGCATGGTCAGCGGCATCCTGCCCGTGGTGGGCGTGCCGCTGCCGTTCATCAGCTACGGCGGCACCGCCATGGTCACGCTGGGGCTGGGGCTGGGCATCCTGATGTCGATCGCGCGGGCCCGCAAACTCGCCCAGAACTAGAGTCCCCCGGGGCGGCACGGACGGGGGCGGCTGCCTAGAATGGCAGCCATGATCTCCCGCGAACCCACCATCGAGCGCTTGGCTATAGCGCAACAGCTCCTGCTCACGCCGTTCGGCCTGGACGAATCGCACCTGAGCAAGGCCCTGGCCGAGATCACCGCGCACCGCGTGGACGATGCCGACCTGTACTTCCAGTACACCCGCAGCGAGGGCTGGAGCCTCGAGGAAGGCATCGTCAAGACGGGCAGCTTCAGCATCGACCAGGGCGTCGGCGTGCGCGCCGTGAGCGGCGAGAAAACCGCCTTTGCCTATTCGGACGACATCTCCGAGGCCTCGTTGCTCGACGCAGCGCGCACGGTGCGTTCCATTTCCTCCGCCGGGCGCACCGCGCGCGTGAAGACCGTGCCGCGCAAGATCGCCTCCAGCCGCTCGCTCTACGGCGGCATCGACCCCATCGCCACGCTCGACAGCACGGCCAAGGTGAAGCTGCTCGAGAAGGTCGAGCAGCTCGCCCGCTCGCGCGACCCGCGTGTGGCGCAGGTCATGGCCGGCCTGGCCAGCGAGTACGACGTGGTGATGGTGGCGCGCGCCGACGGCACGCTGGCGGCCGACGTGCGGCCGCTGGTGCGGCTGTCGGTCACCGTGATCGCCGAGCAGAACGGGCGCCGCGAGGTCGGCTCGGGCGGCGGCGGTGGGCGCTTCGGCCTGGCCTATTTCACCGATGAGCAGATCGCCGAGTACGTCGACCACGCCGTGAAGGCCGCGCTGACCAACCTCGACGCCCGCCCGGCCCCGGCCGGCGAGATGACCGTGGTGCTCGGTTCGGGCTGGCCCGGCATCCTGCTGCACGAAGCCATCGGCCACGGCCTGGAGGGCGACTTCAACCGCAAGGGCTCGAGCGCTTTCTCGGGCCGCATCGGCCAGCGCGTGGCGGCCAAGGGCGTCACGGTGCTCGACGACGGCACCATCGCCGACCGCCGCGGCTCGCTCAACGTGGACGACGAAGGCCACGCCAGCCAGCGCAACGTGCTGATCGAGGACGGCATCCTCAAGGGCTACATCCAGGACTCGATGAACGCCCGCCTCATGAAGGTCAAGCCCACGGGCAACGGCCGTCGCGAGAGCTACGCCCACGTGCCGATGCCGCGCATGACCAACACCTACATGCTCGGTGGCGACAAGGACCCGCAGGAAATCGTCGCCAGCATCAAGAAGGGCCTGTACGCCACCAACTTCGGCGGCGGGCAGGTCGACATCACGAGCGGCAAGTTCGTGTTCTCGGCCAGCGAGGCCTTCTGGGTCGAGAACGGCAAGATCCAGTACCCGGTGAAGGGCGCGACCATCGTGGGCAACGGCCCCGACGCGCTCACCCGCGTGACCATGATCGGCAACGACATGGCGCTCGATTCGGGCGTCGGCACCTGCGGCAAGGAAGGCCAGAGCGTGCCCGTGGGCGTCGGCCAGCCGACCCTTCGCATCGACGGCCTGACGGTAGGTGGAACGGCTTAGGACTTTCGGCACTTGCCGGCTGTTTCATTCGGTTGCTAAGCTGCGCTCCTTTTTGCGAACGACGATTCAAGGAGCATTTCAATGGGGAACAGGATCAATTCGCCCGCCGTGCTGTGGGCCGCGACCGCCGTGGTCGCGCTGGCCACAGCCGGTTGCGCATCGCGCGGCGGTTCGGGCAGCCAGCCCGCCGCCGCACCGGCACCCGCCCCGGCCGCTGCCGCGCCTGCGGCGCCCAGCGGTTCGAAGGCCGGCATGGACGCACGCGGCAACGTGGTGGATTCTTCCAAGGTCGAGGCCGGCAGCGGCCGCACCGTCAAGGGCCTGAACGGTTTCGAGGGCGAGATCACCGGCAACCCGGCGCGCAACAGCAAGTTCACGCGCCTGCAGATCGGCATGAGCACCAAGCAGGTCACCGACCTCGCCGGCCAGCCCACCGACCAGGGCGCCTACATCACCGGCAAGGCCTGGATTCCCTTCTACTTCGGCAGCGACCGCCATCGCTTCGAGATGACCTACAAGGGCCAGGGCCGCCTGATCTTCGCGGGCGGCGGCATGGGCGATTTCAGCAGCGGCAACCTGATCTGGATCATCCACAACGCCAACGAATCGGGCTACAGGTAAAAACAACACCGACCCGGCCGCCTGGCCGGGTTTTTGTTTTCCGTGTTACATTCCGCCCACATGTCCGCCCTCCGCGCTTACTTTTTTGCCTACTTTTGGTTCCCGGTTTCCGGCGGACGAGAGGCGAGCGCGTAAAGCAAACGAACACCCTCCCAGAACCGCCGGTGGCTTCCAGCCCCCGGCGGTTTTTTTATGCCCTGACGATTTTTCATTCACACCAACAAGGAAGAGAACCATGAGCACGAACACCCCTCCCGCCGGCGACAGCTGGTATGCGAGCGTCGAAAAAACCAGCAAGACCGACGACGAACGCATCAAGGACATCAACGTGCTCCCCCCTCCCGAACATCTGATCCGCTTCTTCCCGATCCGCGGCACGCCGATCGAAACGCTGATCACCGGCACCCGCCGCGGCATCCACAACATCATGGCCGGCAAGGACGACCGGCTGCTGGTGATCATGGGCCCGTGTTCGATCCACGACCCGGCCGCGGCCCTCGAGTACGCCCGCCGCCTCAAGGCCGAGCGCGACAAGTACGCCGGCACGCTGGAGATCGTGATGCGCGTGTACTTCGAGAAGCCGCGCACCACGGTCGGCTGGAAGGGGCTCATCAACGACCCGTACCTGGACGAGAGCTACCGCATCGACGAAGGCCTGCGCATCGCGCGCCAGCTGCTGATCGACATCAACCGCCTGGGCCTGCCGGCGGGCAGCGAGTTCCTCGACGTGATCTCGCCGCAGTACATCGGCGACCTGATCGCCTGGGGCGCCATCGGTGCGCGCACCACCGAAAGCCAGGTGCACCGCGAACTGGCCTCGGGCCTGTCGGCCCCCATCGGTTTCAAGAACGGCACCGACGGCAACATCCGCATCGCCACCGACGCCATCCAGGCCGCGGCGCGCGGCCACCACTTCCTGTCGGTGCACAAGAACGGCCAGGTCGCGATCGTGCAGACCAACGGCAACCGCGACTGCCATGTGATCCTGCGCGGCGGCAAGACGCCGAACTACGACGCCGCCAGCGTCGAAGCGGCCTGCAAGGACCTCGAAGCCGCCAAGCTGCCGCCCACGCTCATGGTCGACTGCAGCCACGCCAACAGCTCCAAGCAGCACCAGAAGCAGATCGACGTGGCCAAGGACATCGCCGGCCAGATCGCCGGCGGTTCGAAGCGCGTGTTCGGTGTGATGATCGAAAGCCACCTGCAGGCGGGCGCCCAGAAGTTCACGCCGGGCAAGGACCAGCTGTCGGGCCTGGAGTACGGCAAGAGCATCACCGATGCGTGCATCGGCTGGGACGATTCGGTGCAGGTGCTCGAGACCTTGTCCCAAGCCGTCAAGCAGCGCCGGGGCTGAAGCGCAACTAGTTAGAGCATGCTGGCCAGGTCGGGCCAGTGGTGCCGCATCGACGCCGCCTCGTCGCTGCCCTGCGGCACCAGCGAGAAGTCGGCGAAGTCGAAGCCCGGCCCGACCATGCAGGCGACCAGCGTGTAGTCGCCGCTCGCGTGGCCCTGGATCGGGCGCGCGGCCTGCCACTGGCCAGCGGGCACCACGTGCTGCGGCCGGGTGCCGTGCACATCGACCGGACCCAGCCTCACGTGGGCCGGCGCGGTCCGCATCGCGGCGTCGCAGGTCCACAGCGCCAGCGGCACACCTTCCAGGTGCACCCAGACTTCGTCGGACAGCACCCGGTGCCAGCGCGAATGCTGGTGGGCTTCGAGCAGGAAATAGATGCTGGTCAGCGCGCTGCGCGGCGCGCGGCCGTCGGCGGGCGTCACGCTCGCGGCCGACCGGAACACCTCGCTGTACCAGCCGCCCTCGGGGTGGGGCTGGAGCTTCAGGGTGTCGATCAGTTCACGCGCGCGCATGCCGTTCATCATCCGTGGGCGGCGCGCAGGGCGTCCAGGAGTTTCTCGTGCACGCCGCCGAAGCCGCCGTTGCTCATGCAGACGATGTGATCGCCGGGCCGCGCGGCGGCCACGACCTGCTGCACCAGTGGCTCGATGGCGCCGGCGACCTGGGCGCGCGCGCCCATCGGTGCCAGCGCGGCGGCCGCGTCCCAGTCGAGGCCCGCCGTGTGGCAGAACGACAGGTCGGCCGATTCCAGGCTCCACGGCAGTTGCGCGGCCATCACGCCCAGCTTCATCGTGTTGCTGCGCGGCTCGAAGGCCGCGAGGATGCGCTCACTTTGCTTGCCGGCGTCGTCGAGCTTCTCGCGCAGCCCATCGAGCGTGGTGCGGATCGCGGTCGGGTGGTGCGCGAAGTCGTCGTAGACGGTGATCGCACCGCCGTTGCCCTCGACCGTGCCGCGCAATTCCATGCGGCGGCGCACGTTGCGAAAGCGCCCGAGCGCACGGGCCGCATCGGCCGGCGGCACGCCCACGTGGTCGGCTGCCGCGATGGCGGCCAGCGCGTTCATCTGGTTGTGCAGGCCTGAGAGTTCCCACTCGACCCGGCCGACCACTTCGCCTTGGTGCAGCACATCGAAGGCGTCGTGCGTGCCGCGCGCCTGCCATTCCGTGGCCGGGCCGCCGTCGCCGAAACGGGCGAGTTCGCTCCAGCAGCCCTGGGCCAGCACGCGCTGCAGGCTCTCTTCGGTGGCGTTCACCACCAGGCGCCCGGTGCCGGGCACGGTGCGCACGAGGTGATGGAACTGGCGCTCGATGGCGGCCAGATCGTCGAAGATGTCGGCGTGATCGAACTCCAGGTTGTTCAGCACCGCGGTGCGCGGCCGGTAGTGAACGAACTTGCTGCGCTTGTCGAAGAAGGCGGTGTCGTACTCGTCGGCCTCGATCACGAAGGCCGGGCCGTCGCCGAGGCGGGCCGACACGCCGAAGTCCAGCGGCACGCCGCCGACCAGGAAGCCGGGTGCCTTGCCGCCCTGTTCGAGCACCCAGGCGAGCATCGAGGTGGTGGTCGTCTTGCCGTGCGTGCC
This sequence comes from Variovorax boronicumulans NBRC 103145, assembly GCF_001591345.1. Taxonomy (GTDB): domain Bacteria; phylum Pseudomonadota; class Gammaproteobacteria; order Burkholderiales; family Burkholderiaceae_C; genus Variovorax; species Variovorax boronicumulans. Next base: position 13,280 of record NZ_BCUS01000137.1, read on the forward strand.
GGCCACCGCCAGCACATGGCGGCCCTGCAGCACGTGCTCGGCCAGCCACTGCGGGCCGCTGGTGTAGGGCTTGCCGGCGTCGAGGATGGCTTCCATCAGCGGGAACTTGGGGCTGCCGTCGGGCAGCCGGGCCCGCGAGACCACGTTGCCGACCACGAACATGTCGGGGGCGAGGGCCAGCTGGTCGGCGCCGAAGCCTTCGATCAGGTCGATGCCGAGCGCGCGCAGCTGGTCGCTCATCGGGGGGTACACGCCGGCGTCGCAGCCCGTGACCCGGTGGCCTGCTTCGCGTGCGAGGGCGGCCACACCGCCCATGAACGTGCCGCAGATACCCAGAATATGAATGTGCATCGGCCAATTCTAGGGAGGCGCTGCGGGTGCCCCGACGGCTTCGCCCCGGGCGCCGTACTGATGTTCATGTGAGGGACGTCCGCAGCGGGCAAAATGCCCCGATGGACACGTCCAAGCGTGAAATCGCCGCCGTTGCCGCCCGACTCGTCGTCGAGGAGGGGCTCGAGTACGGCCCGGCCAAGCGCCGGGCGCTGCGCGAACTCGGCCTCCCGACGCGCACCGCGCTGCCCAACAACGACGAGGTCGAGGCCGAGGTGCGCGACTACATCGCGGTCTTCTGCGCCGACACCCAGCCTCAGGAACTGCACGCACTGCGCCTGCTCGCGCTCGAGTGGATGGAGCGCATGGCCGTGTTCCGGCCGCATGTGGGCGGCGCCGTCTGGCACGGCACGGCCACACGTTTGTCAGACATTTATATTCAATTGTTCTGCGATGATTCCAAGTCGGCCGAAATCGCCCTGATCGATCACCACGTGGACTACGAGCCGCGCATGGTGACCGGCTTCCATGGCGAGCAGGTCGAAGCCCTCAGCGTCCATGCGCCGAGCCGGGCGCTGGGCGAGGAAATCGGGGTGCACCTGCTGGTGTACGACCTCGACGACCTGCGCGGCGCCCTCAAGCCCGACGCCCAGGGGCGCGCGCCGCGCGGCGACCTGAACGCGCTGCGCCGACGCATTGAACAAGAAAAGGACCAGTAATGACTTCAACGCCCACACGACGCGGCATGCTGTATGCCGGCGTGGCGGCAGTCGCTGCCGCGGCCGGCATTGCCGGCGCCTGGTGGCGGGAGCGCAATGACAGCGGCGTCGCGGCCACCGGCGGCGAAAAGCTCGATGCCGCCATGTTCTGGGACCAGCGCTTCGAGCGCCCCGAGGGCGGCGAGCTGGCCCTGTCGAGCCTGCGCGGCAAGCCCGTGCTGCTCAACTTCTGGGCCACGTGGTGCCCGCCCTGCGTCGAAGAAATGCCGATGATCGACGCCTTTTTCCGCGAACACGGCGCCAACGGCTGGCAAGTGGTGGGATTGGCCATCGACCAACCCAGTGCCGTGCGCAAGTTCCTGCAGCGCACGCCGGTCACCTACCCGACCGCGCTGGCCGGCTTGCAGGGCATGGAATTGGTGAAGAATCTGGGCAACACGGGGGGCGGCCTGCCGTTCACCTTGGTGCTCCATGCCGACGGTTCGGTGCTGGCTCGTAAAATGGGCAAGCTCGAAACGACCGACCTGGACGCTTGGCGACGCCAACTTGTTCACGGTTAGAATTTAAATACACAAGCTGGCGTTAGACGCCAAACGCCGAAAATCGACGGTTTTCGGTCAAGTTCTTTCCTAAAGACCGGCAAAGCTGGCACTGGAGTCCCATGGATCTGCGCAAACTCAAGACACTGATCGATCTGGTGTCCGAATCGAATATTTCCGAACTGGAAATCACCGAGACCGAAGGCAAGGTCCGCATCGTCAAGGGTGGCGGTGCCGCCCCCGTGCAGTACGTGCAGACCCTGGCCGCCGCGCCCGCCGTGGCAGCGCCCGCCGTGGCC
>NZ_BCUS01000138.1 GCF_001591345.1 Variovorax boronicumulans NBRC 103145
CGGCCGGCGCGGCGGGTGCTGCCGCGGCCGGGGTCTCGGCGCTGCCGTCGAGCGGGGCGGCCGTGGCTTCGGTCACGGTGCTGCGGGCGTACAGGTCGACCGAGGCGTCGGCGGGGCTCGACTTGGTCGAGGCCGAGACGGCGCGCACGCGGTCGCTGGCGCGCAGCTTGTCGTCCACGTTGGCGAACTTGGAGTACTTGGCGAGCAGCGGCACCAGCTGGCCGTACACGCGCGGGGCGCCGGCCAGGCATTCGCGCTGGTCGAGGAACTCGGGCTCGCCCGTGAAGTTGCCGATGAGGCCGCCGGCCTCGGTCACCAGCAGCGAGCCGGCGGCCACGTCCCAGGGGTTCAGGCCGGTCTCGAAGAAGCCGTCGGTGAAGCCGGCGGCCACGTAGGCCAGGTCGAGCGCGGCGGCGCCGGGGCGGCGCAGGCCGGCCATGCGGGGCATCATGTCCGCCATGATGGCCAGGTACTGCTTGAAGTTGTCGCCGGTGCGGAACGGGAAGCCGGTGGAAATGAGGCACTCGCTGAGCTTCACGCGCTTGGACACGCGGATGCGGCGCTCGTTCATGTAGGCGCCGCGGCCCTTGGTGGCCGTGAACAGGTCGTTGCGCGACGGATCGAAAACGACCGCCTGCTCGATCTTGCCGCGCACCGACAGCGCGATCGACACGCAGTAGACCGGGAAGCCGTGGATGAAGTTGGTGGTGCCGTCGAGCGGATCGATGATCCAGACGAATTCGGAGTCTTTGGCACCGTATTCGGTGCCCGATTCTTCGGCCAGGATGCCGTGCCCCGGGTATGCGCCCAGCAAGGTCTCGATGATGACCTTCTCGCTGGCGTGATCGACTTCGGTGACGAAGTCGTTGACCTGCTTCTGGGAGATGCGCACGGCCTCGACGTCGAGGGCGGCGCGATTGATGATGGCGCCGGCGGCGCGTGCGGCCTTGACGGCCACATTGAGCATGGGATGCAGGTTGGGGGACGACATTCTGGATTGTGAGAAGAACGGGTGGGAGAGGCCCCCAAGAATGCAATCTGGGCGACCCTGCGGTCCGGCGATGCGGGCGGCGAGAATCGGGCATTTTACCGGCTCAGCCCGTTTGTGTCTTCCCCACCCGTCATGCGCACCCGTTTCATCCTCATCCAGACCAGCCACGCCGGCAATGTGGGCGCCGCCGCCCGCGCCATGAAGACCATGGGTTTCGACGACCTGGTGCTGGTCGCGCCGCGCTGGGCCAACGTGCTGCGGCGCGAGGAAACCATCCAGCGCGCCAGCGGCGCCCTGGACGTGCTGAACAACGCCCGCATCGTCGAAACGCTCGATGAAGCCCTCGACGGCGTGACCCACCTGTGCGCCACGGCCATGATCCCGCGCGACTTCGGCCCGCCCACGCGCACGCCGCGCGAGCACCTGGAACCGCTGGGCAAGCAGGGCGACCAGCACGTGGCCTTCCTGTTCGGCTCCGAGCGCTTCGGCATGCGCAACGAGGACGTCTACCGCTGCAACGTGGCCCTGAGCATCCCGACCGACCCGAAGTTCGGCTCGCTCAACCTGGGTGCGGCCATCCAGGTGGTGGCCTACGAATGGCGCCTGGCGCTGGGCGGCTACGGCGTGCGCGAGGCCATCGCCCCGGTGCAGGCGGCCGACGCGCAGGCCGTGGCCGGCATGCTCGACCACTGGGAGCGCTCGCTGGTGGACATCGGTTTTCTCGACCCGGCGGCGCCCAAGAAGCTCATGCCGCGGCTGCAGCAACTATTCAACCGCGCGCAGCCCACGCCCGAGGAAATCCACATCCTGCGCGGCATCGCCAAGGCCATGAGCGACGCGACCCGGCCGCCGCGCGACAGCTGAACCGTCACAAAACCCCATCGCGCGTAAGCGAAGACGCCCGGCTTTAGACTGCCCGGCCCCTATCGATATAACGACAACAAAGGCAGCGATGTTCTCTCGACTGCGCGCCGACATCCGGTGCATCCTCGAACGCGACCCGGCCGCCCGCAGCGCCTGGGAAGTGATCACGGTCTACCCCGGCTTCCATGCCGTGGTGCTGCATCGCTGGGCGCACGCCTGTTGGACCCACGGTTTCAAGTGGCCGGCCCGCTTCATCGCGCACTGCGCGCGCGCGTTCACGGGCATCGAGATCCACCCGGCCGCCAAGATCGGCGAGCGCGTGTTCTTCGACCACGCCATGGGCGTGGTGGTCGGCGAAACCGCCGAGATCGGCGACGGCTGCACCATCTACCAGGGCGTGACCTTGGGCGGCACCTCGCTCTACAAGGGCACCAAGCGCCACCCGACGCTGGGAAAGAACGTGGTGGTGAGCGCGGGCGCCAAGGTGCTGGGCGGCTTCGTCGTGGGCGACGGCGCCAAGATCGGCTCCAACGCGGTGGTCATCAAGCCGGTGCCGGCCGGGGCGACCGCGGTGGGCATTCCGGCGCGCATCATCCCGTCGAAAGAGGGCGAGAGCGCCGACGTGGCCGCGCCGCAGAAGTTCTCGGCCTACGGCATCACGCAGGACGACGACCCGCTGAGCCAGGCCATGCGCGGCCTGATCGACAACGCCTCGAGCCAGGAGCACCAGATCGCGCTCCTGTGGCAGGCCATCGAGAAGCTGTCGGCGCAGCCGGGCACCAAGGACTGCGTGCCGGGCGACGCGGCGCGCGGCGAGTCGTTTGAGGCCGACAAGCTGACGCAGCTGATCGGCAAGTAGAAGAGGGGCGCAGGGGCACAGGGGCGCGGTCGCCGTTCAGGCGGGCGACGCCCTGTCTCGCCGCAGGTTGTCTTCCAGCTGGTCCAGCGCATCGCCGTGGTCCAGCGCCCAGCCATAGAGCGCGCGCAAGGGCTCGACGAAGACCTCGCCCAGCGGCGTCAATGCGTACTCCACGCGTGGCGGCACCACCTGGAACACCTCGCGGTGGACCAGGCCGCCCGCCTCCACCTCGCGCAGGGTCAGGGTCAGCATCTTCTTGGAGATGCCCGGTAGGGCGCGCTCCAGCTGCCCGGTGCGCATCGCGCCGTGGCTGAGGGCGTACAGCACCATCGAGGTCCACTTGCCGTTCAGGACGTAGTGGATGCGCCGCTGCGCACAGTCCTCGCGCAGAACGAACGGCGTGTCGCCGGGCGGCGTCGCAACGCGCGGGACACGGCCCGCACGGTTCATCCGGTTCTTCATAGTCACTTTTTTATCCCTATCGCACTTTTACGTCACTACTTCCAGATTGGTGGCGTGAAATCTACCATTCCTGTTTCGTTGCGAGGCATGGTGCCCGCCACACGACAGGAGCAGATTTTCATGAAAGCAGCCGTCATCCGATCCTTTGGCGACCCCGATCAGATTCAACTCGAAGAGGTCGCCACGCCGGTGCCGGGACCGGGCGAAGTCCTGGTCAAGGTGCTGGCCGTCGGCGTCAACCGACTGGATCACTATGTGCGCCTCGGGCAGATCGCCCCGGTCCTCCCGTTCCCGCACATCCTGGGTTCGGATGCCGTGGGCGAGGTCGCCGCGCTGGGCGCTGTCGCTTCGCGCTTCGCGGTGGGCGAGCGCGTGATCGCCATGCCCGGCTACCCGACCGACCCCGCGCAGTGGGACACCCGCCCGGTCACGGCGGCGGCCAGCTACGCGATTCCCGGCATTCACATGCCGGGCACCTATGCCCAGTACATCGTCGTGCCGGAGCACTGGCTGCTGCGCGACACGACCGGCCTGCCGGCCGAGCAGATGGCCGCACTGCCGGTCTCGTTGCTGATCGCGATCCGCGCGGTGCAGGTCGTCGGCGAGGTCAAGGCCGGCGACCGGGTGCTGGTGCATGCCGGCGCGTCGAGCACCGGCATGATGAGCATCCAGGTGGCCCGCGCGCTGGGTGCGCGCGTCGTCACCACGGTGCAGAACGCAGCCTCCGCCGAACTGGCCCTGCGCCTGGGCGCCGAGTTGGCGATCGACACCGGCACGCAGGATTTCGTCGAGCCCGTGCGCGCCTGGAGCGGCGGGCAGGGTGTCGATGTCGCGATCGACAACCTCGGCGGCGATGTGCTGTCGAAGACCCTCGAGGCCGTGAAGCCCATGGGCATCGTGGTGGCGATGGGGTTCATGGCGGGCACCGACGTGCGCTTCGACATCCGGCGCTTCTTCTTCGCGCAGCAGCAGCTGCGCGGCACGCTGGTAGGCGACATCGAGGACTTCGCCGCCTGGCTCGACGCGATACGGCAGGGCCGGGTCCGTGCGCAGATCGACAGCGTGCTGCCACTCTCGCAGGCCGCCGAGGCGCACCGGCGCATCGCCGCCAACGAGGCGCGGGGCAGCATCGTGCTGCAGCCCTGGGCGAGCTGAAGCGGGGCGCGCCATGGACGCTTCGCGTGCGACCGGGGACGACGAGGTGCTGCAGCGGCTGCAGGCCCTGGGTCTTGTCCTGCCCGAACCGCCATCGCCGCTCGGTGCCTACCGCGCAGTGATCGAGGCGGCGGGCCTGCTGCATGTCTCCATGCAGGGGCCGGTGGTCGCGGGGCATCCGCTGCCGCGCGGGCTGCTCGGCGCCGAGCTGACGCTGGAAGAAGGCCGCCAGGCGGCCCGGCTGGCGGTGCTCAATGCGCTGGCCCAGGTGCGCCTGCACCTGGGCGGTTTTCAACGGGTGCGGCAGATCGTGCGGCTCGAAGGCCATGTCGCCTGCGTGCAGTCGTTCACCCAGCACCCGCAGGTGCTCGACGCCGCCTCCGAGCTGCTGGCCCGCCTGTTCGACACGCGCGCGGGCCATGCGCGGTCGGTGTGCGGGGTGCGCAACCTGCCGGGCAACCTGCCGGTGGCCGTGACCCTGACCCTTGAAGTGGAACCCTCACGTCGCTGAGGTTGCCGACACCGCTGACGCCGCCCCGGCGTTCAGCCGTGCGCGTCCCCACCACGCCTCGTTCATTGAAGCGGTGCCGAGCGGCCCGTCGCCGACGTGTTCAGTTCGCTGAGCATGTGCACCAGGCGCGCCGTCGAGCGCGTGCCGAGCTTCTCGCGGATGCTGCGCAACTGGTGGTCGATCGTGGAGAGCGAGCGGTCCAGCTGGCGCGCGATTTCCTTGTAGCTCAGGCCGCCGGCCGCCAGCTTCGCCACCTTCAGCTCCGCCGGCGTCAGTGCCGCGAGGTTCGCCGGGTGGTCCGTGGCGCCTGCCCGCTCGCTCTGCGCCTGCGCGAACCGGTGGGCGGCGCTCAGCAGCGGGCCCAGCGCGGTGCGGGCCAGGCCCGGCAACTCGTCGCACACGGCGTGCTTCCAGCGCGGGGCCCTGTGGTGCCAGTCGGCGCAGATCATGCCCACTGGCCGGTCTTCGTCGTGCACGGGAACCGCCAGCTTCGAGGCCGTGCCGGCCTGCATCAGCGTGGCGCGCAACTCCTGCGTGAAGCTGCGCTCTTGCGACACGTCGATGATGGGGGCGATGCCGCTGCCGCTCCAGACGGCGCGGATGCCTGGGTTGGCGGCGCTGAAGCGCAGGCCGATCACCGCAGGCAGCGGTTGCGACGGGCGCTGCACCTCGGCCGCGACCACGTAGTCATGCAGGCGGCCGCTGGCGTCGACATAGCCGCCAAAGCCGGCGTCGACGCGGTCGGCGTCGAGCGTGTCGCGCAGCCATTGCACCGAGATGCGCCAGCAGGCCTGCGGGTCGTCCAGGTACAGCAGCAGCTGCGCGGCCAGCTCGCGGCCCGGTCGCCAGGTGATCGCGCGCTCGCCTTCGAACAGGCGCCGCCGGAGCTGGCGTTGAAGCACAAGGATGTCGTGGTCTTCGAGCATGGATGCCGGGCTGCAGTGCGGAAGTCGAATGCTACGGCCCGGCGTCCCCGGGCGGAAGGGGGCTGTTTCCAATGGCACGCCGGTGTGGACCCGCGACGCTGGCGCCGTTCAGGCGAGCGTCAGCCCTGCGGCCGTCACGCCGCACCGCTGGCCGTCAGCGGGTCGTAGTCCGGCGAGCGCAGCAGCTCGTGCAGCTGGCGCCGGCGCACGCCCATGTTGCCGCCGTCGAACAGCGGGAGCACCAACGCGTCCTGGAGCATGCCGGCGAGCGGCAGGTCGTGGTCGTAGCTGTCGATGCCCACCACGCGCATCAGGTCGGTGATCACGCGCACCGCGGTCTCGGAGCCGTAGATCTTGGCCTGCAGCGCCAGCTCCAGCGCCGCGGGCGATTGCGTGTCCAGCGCGTGGCACGCGCGCCAGTTGAGGTAGCGCGAGGCCTCGATGGCGGTCTTGGCATCGGCCAGCGCATACCCCACGGCCTGGTGCTCGATGATCGGAAGGGCGCCGCCGCGGCATTGGGTCTTGGCGAAGTGCAACGAGAAATCGAAGGCCCCCTGCATCAGGGCCGTGCCGAACACGCCGACCAGCGCCGCCGTCGCCGAGAAGCTGGCGGCCACCAGGTCCTTGCCGCTGCCTACCGGGCCCAGCACGTTGGCCTGCGCGGTGCGCACGCCCTCGAGGCGAAAGCGGGGCGTGAGGTGCGCGCGGTGGCCCATCGAATCGTGATAACGCTCGACCACGATGCCGCCCTCGGGCCGCGGAACGACCAGCACCGACAGCCCGCTGTCGGGCGGCGCGTCGGCGTCGGTGCGGCACACCACGCACAGCAGGTCGGCGCCTTGCTCGTCCCATCCGGTCGCGCTCGAAATCCACTGCTTGGTGCCGTCGATGACCCATTGCCCGCCATCGAGCCGGGCGCGCGTGCGCGTGCCTTCGCCAGGGGCCGCGGCATCGAAGTTGGCGCTGCCGCCCGGCTCGCTGTTGCACAGGGCGGCCAATGGCGCGCCGGAGCCTTCAAGGAACGGCCCGAGAAACGCCTTCTGCTGCTCGGGCGAGCCGCCGATCGTCACGGGCAGCAGGCCCAGCAGCGTGGCGAACATCGTGAGCGACACGTTGGGGTCGACGCGATAGAACTCCTCGGCCACCACGGCCATGTCCAGCATGCCCGTGCCTTCGCCGCCGAACGGCATCGGGATGATGCGCCGCAGGAACCCGGCCTTCACCAGATGTGCGTAGAACGGCCGCGTGGCGACGAAGCGCGCCAGCGGCGTGGGCAGGTGGCGCGTGGCCGGTGCGACCTCGGTCAGCACGCTGCGCGCGAAGCGGCGAGCCGAGAGTTGCAATTCGCGCTGCGCGGGGGTGAGGGTGAAGTCGATCGGCATGGTGTCTCCGTTGTAGGTCTGTCCGGCTCGCAGCCCCAAGGTCGCAGGGCGTATGCGCCGGGTCGGCGGAATTGTCTGCCGGGGTCGGCCGCACCGCCTTCGCGAACATTCGCGATGCCGGTGGGCGCGTCAGGCCCTGCCCAAGGGAGAAAAAGAGGCCGTGCGGCACGCACGCGCATCGGCGCGGAGCCCGGCCATACAGCCTCCACACGAACCATTGAAGTCCGCTCGACGGCGGCGAAGCACGACCCCCGCATCGCCCAGCGTGGCGCCGGGCCTGACGTCAGGAGCGCTTGGCGGAGGCGCCGTGCAGCGTGCCGTGCACGTGCCCCGCGTGCTGGCCGAAGGTCTCGGGTGCGAGCGCGGCCGTGTCCAGCTCCTGCAGGATGCCGCAGGCGCTCGCCGATTCGGGGCCGCCGCACTGCAGGCGCAGTGCCTTCAGCTGCTTTTCGAGGGTCTTCAGCTCGGCGATGCGCGAGGCCACGTGGCCGATGTGGTCGTCCAGCAGCTGGTTCACCTCGCCGCAGTCGTCCTGCGGCGCATCGCGGAATTTCAGCAGGCTGCGGATCTCGTCGAGCGTCATGTCCAGCGAGCGGCAGCGGCGGATGAAGCCCAGGCGCTGGGCATGCTCGTCGTCGTAGATGCGGTAGTTGCTGTCGGTGCGCGCGGGCGCGGGCAGCAGCTGTTCGCGCTCGTAGTACCGGATGGTTTCGACCGGCGTGTTCGTGGCCTTGGCCAGGTCACCGATTTTCATGATGCGGCATCTCAAGGAAGTGGCAATCAACGGTTGACTCTACACCTGCTTCAGGGTTTCCAATGAATGCATGACGAATCAGAACACCCTGAATCAGCCGGTGCCACGCGCTGCGCCGCATGACCACGCTCACGACCACGGGCACAGCCACGGACACGACCATGCACACGATCACGCCCCCGCCGCGCCGGCAACGGCCTGCTGTGGCAGCGCGGTGTGCGGCAGTGCGCCGGCGTCGGCCGAGCCGGCCGACCTGCCGAAGGGCGCCGTGCTGTTTCGCATTCCCACCATGGACTGCGCGGTCGAAGAGTCCGAGATCCGCCGCGCCCTCGAGCCCGTTGCGGGCGTGAAGGCCCTGCGCTTTCGCCTGAGCGAACGCACGCTGGCCCTCACCACCGAAGACGGCGCGCTGCCCGCCGCGCTCGACGCCATCCGCCAGGCCGGCTTCAAGCCCGAGCCGGTGGCATCGTCGGCGGGGCAGAAGGCCGAGCCCGCGCGCTTCGCCGGCATGTCGACCGGCCTGGCGCGCCTCGTGGCCGCGCTGGTGCTGGCCATCGCGGCCGAGACCGTGTCCTTCCTGGCACTCGACGGCGTGGGCTTCATGGCCGCCGAGATGGGCCTCGCGCTCGCGGCCATCGCGCTGGCCGGCCTGGACACCTACAAGAAGGGCTTCGCCGCGCTGGTGCGCGGGCGCCTCAACATCAACGCGCTGATGGCCGTCGCCGTCACGGGCGCTTTCATCATCGGCCAGTGGCCCGAGGCCGCGATGGTGATGGCGCTGTACGCCATCGCCGAGCTCATCGAGGCCCGCGCCGTCGACCGCGCGCGCAACGCCATCCAGAGCCTGCTCGCGCTCGCGCCCGAACAGGCCGAGGTGCGGCAGCCCGACGGCAGCTGGCAGACCGTGCGCGCCGAGGCGGTGGCGCTCGATGCCGTCGCGCGCATCCGCCCCGGCGAGCGCGTACCGCTGGACGGCGTGGTGCTCGAAGGCACCAGCGCCATCGACCAGGCGCCGGTCACGGGCGAGAGCATTCCGGTCGACAAGGCCGCGGGCGATGCGGTGTTTGCCGGCACCATCAACCAGACCGGCGCGCTGGTGTTCCGCGTGACGGCCGTGGCAGCCAACACCACGCTCGCGCGCATCATCCACGCGGTGGAAGAGGCGCAGGGTTCGCGCGCGCCCACGCAGCGCTTCGTCGACAGGTTCGCCGCCATCTACACGCCCACCGTCTTCGTGCTGGCGCTGGCCATCGCGGTGCTCACGCCGTGGCTGCTGGGCTGGACCTGGGTGCAGGCCGTCTACAAGGCGCTGGTGCTGCTGGTCATCGCCTGCCCGTGCGCGCTGGTCATCTCCACGCCCGTGACGGTCGTGAGCGCGCTGGCCTCGGCCGCGCGGCGCGGCATCCTCATCAAGGGCGGCACCTACCTCGAAGAGGCGCGCAAGCTCAAGGCCGTGGCGCTCGACAAGACCGGCACCATCACCGAGGGCAAGCCCAAGCTGGTCGAGTCGGTGCTGATCGACAAGGCGGGCAGGGATGAAGGCGCGGTGTACGCGCTGGCCGCCAACATCGCGGGCCGTTCCGACCACCCGGTGTCGAAGGCCATCGCCCAAGGCTTGGGTGGGTCGGTCGAAGAAGTCGGTGACTTCACTGCGCTGCCCGGACGCGGCGTGCAGGCCACGCATGCGGGCCAGAGCTATGTGCTGGGCAACCACCGGCTGATCGAAGAGCGCGGCCTGTGCTCGCCGGAACTCGAAATCGAACTGAAGCGCCACGAAGAAGCCGGCCGCACGGTGACGCTGCTGGCATCTGAAAAGTCGGTGCTGGCGCTGTTCGCAGTGGCCGACACCATCAAGCCCTCGTCGCAGGCGGCCGTGGCCGAGCTGTGCGCGCTGGGCGTGACGCCCGTCATGCTCACCGGCGACAACACCGCCACCGCGAAGACCATCGGCGCGCATGCCGGCATCGAGGACGTGCGCGGCAACCTGCTGCCCGAAGAAAAGTTGGACGCCATCCAGGCCATGCAGCAGCGCTACGGCGCCGTCGCGATGACCGGCGACGGCATCAACGACGCCCCCGCGCTCGCCAGGGCCGACATCGGCTTCGCCATGGGCGGCGCCGGCACCGACACCGCGATGGAGGCGGCCGACGTAGTCATCATGAACGACGACCTGCGCCGCATCCCCGAGACCATCCGCCTGTCGCGCCGTTCGCATGCGGTGCTGTGGCAGAACATCACCCTCGCACTCGGCATCAAGGGCGTGTTCTTCGTGCTCGCGGTGTTCGGCAGCGCGACCATGTGGATGGCGGTGTTCGCCGACATGGGGGCGAGCCTGCTGGTGGTGGCGAACGGGTTGCGGTTGATGCGAACCGAAAAGCAGGAATAGCGCAGCGCGGAGGAGGCGGCCTCGGAGAAGAGGGCTGAAGCGAGCGTCTGCCGGTCAACGCCTCACTCGGCACGCCAGACGAGGTGCAGGTCGCCATCTACGAATCCCAGAGAGACCGCGTGAGCAGCCTTCAGGCGCGAAGCGCCCGCAGACGCGGCGTCCAGGTAGCGAAGAATCGTCTGCGAGATGGCCTGCAGGCCTGCCTCCCAGTCTGGCCCCACCGCTTCGCTCGCGATCTCGAAACGTGGCGATGAGGACATGAAGATGTCGTCGCACGCCCAGTCGGAATCTTCCGGGTCGTAGGTTGGAGCACCCACGAGTTCGAGGTCGTAGGTCGTCGAACTGTCGTAGAGGTTGAAGTGAAAAGCGGCGATGCCTTCAGGCAGCGGCGCAGACAAGACGGAATCGATCCAGGCGGCCAGATCGGCGAACAAAGGGGTGTTCATGAGGCTGAAGTGGCTGAGTTTTGGATCATGCGCATTCGGATTTTTAGCACGGCCTTGAGGCGTCTGGGCTCACTCGCGCGCCGCCCACGTCTCCAACGGCCCCCGCGCCGCGTTGCACATCTGGATCGAGCCGGGCGCGCCGAACTAACATCGGGCGAGTTTTTTCCCCAGGCCCCACGACCGTTCCGCCCATGTCCGTCACCACCCTCCTGCTGCAACTCGTCGTCATCCTCACCACCGCGCGCCTGTGCGGCTGGGTGCTGCGCCATGTGGGGCAGCCGAGCGTGGTGGGGGAGATGGCGGCGGGGCTGATGCTCGGGCCGGCGGTCATGGGCCTGCTGTTCCCGTCGCTGCACGCGCAGCTGTTCGCCAAGGAGTCGCTGCAGGGGCTGTCGTCGCTGGCGACGGTGGGGCTGGTGCTGTTCATGTTCGTGGTGGGCCTGGAGCTGCGGGCCACGCGCAACATGCGCGCGCAGCTGCAGGCGGCCGGCGCGGTGGGCGTGCTCAGCGTGCTGGTGCCGCTGGTGCTGGGCCTGGCGATCTCGCCGGCGCTGCACCCCACGCTCGCGCCGGCCGGCGTGGGCTTCTGGCCCTTCGCGCTGTTCATGGCGGCGGCGCTGTCGATCACGGCCTTCCCGGTGATGGCGCGCATCCTGAAAGACCGCGGCATGACGCGCACGCCCTTCGGCCAGCTCTCGCTGAGCGCCGCGGCGGTGGTCGACGTGTTCGCGTGGATCCTGCTGGCCTTCGTGGTCGCGCTGGTGGGCACCAGCGACGGCTACGCGGGCCTGATCAAGATCACGGTCGGCGTGGTGGTGATGCTCACGGTGCTGTTCCTCGGGCTCAAGCCGGCCTTTGCGTGGCTGCTGCGCGTGAAGGCACCCGACGGCGAGCCGTCGACCACGCTGATGGCCGCGCTCATGATCGGCCTGCTGGTCACGGCGCTGCTGACCGAGTGGCTGCACCTGCACGCGGTGTTCGGCGCCTTCCTGTTCGGCGCCTGCCTGCCGCGCGACGACCGCCTGCTGCGCTCGCTGAGCGAGCGCATCGAGCCGATCTCCATCGTCGTGCTGATGCCGCTGTTCTTCGCGCTCGCGGGGTTGGGCACCACGGCCAACGCGTTCTCGGGCGCCAGCCTGGGCGCGATGCTGCTGATCGTGGGCGTGGCCACCGTGGGCAAGATCGCGGGCGGCGCGGCCGGCGCGCGCATTGCCGGCTACAGCTGGCGCGACAGCCTGGCCACCGGCTCGCTCATGAATGCGCGCGGGCTGATGGAGCTCATCGTCATCAAGATCGGCCTGGACGTCGGCCTGATCGGCCCCGAGCTCTTCACGATGCTGCTGGTGATGGCGCTGGCCACCACCGCGATGACCGGGCCGCTGATGACGCTGTGCGTCGGCCGCAAGGCGAAGCCCGCCGAGACGGCGGCGCACGCCGAGCCCTGAACCCCTTCAGCCGCCGCGGCGCACGCTGAACCCGATGCGCGTCTCGCCGCCCTGGCTCGACGCGAACACCTGCCCGCCGTGCATGCGCGCGATCGCCTCGACGATCGACAGGCCCAGCCCGTGGTGGCGCGTGGAGCCGTCACGCGCCTGGGCCGCGCGGTAGAAGCGCTCGAACAGGCGCGGCAGGGCCTCGGGGTCGATCGGCGCGCCGCGGTTGATCACGGCGATGGTGTCGTGTTCTCCGCCAGGGGCGGCCGCGATCTCGATGCGCAGCGTCGAGGCCGGTTCGGCAAAGCGGATCGCATTGCCCAGCAGGTTGAAGAGGGCGCGCCGGATCAGCCCCGCGTCCACCTCGGCCACGGCCTCGCCGTGCACTTCGGCACGCAGGCCGGCCTCGTCGAGCATGGCGTCGTAGAAGTCGATCACGTCACGCGCCTGCTCCGCCAGGCTCACCGGGGCCATCGAGCGCGCCGAGGTGCCGCGATCGGCCTTCGAGAGAAACAGCATGTCGGTCACGATGCCCGACAGCCGCCCCATCTCCTCGAGGTTGGAGGCCAGCACGGCCTGCAGCTCCTCGTTGCTGCGCGGGCGCGTGAGCGCCACCTCGGTGGAGCCCAGCAGGTTGGCCAGCGGCGTGCGCAGCTCGTGCGCCACGTCGGCGTTGAACGACTCCAGCTGCACGTAGGCGCGCTGCACCCGCGCCAGCAGCGCGTTGAACTGCGTGATCCAGGGCCGCAGCTCCTGCGCGAAGGCGCCGGGGTCGATCGACTGGTGGACGTGGTCGGGCGTGATGGCCGCCGTGCGCTCGGCCAGCGCCTTCAGCGGCCGCAGCCCGCGCCGCACCAGCCACATGCCGGTGAGCGACACCAGCGCCGTGCCCAGCACCACCGCGCCCAGCAGCGTCCAGGCCAGGCGTTCGAGCAGCCGGGAGTCCTGCGCGATGTTCACGCCGACCTGCACCGACAGGTCGGTGTGGAAGTCGCCGTTCTGCCAGGGCACGACGATGGCGCGCCGCAGCCAGTGACCCTGCGGCGGCGGCGTGGACTGGAACAGCGGCTTGCCGGCGTTGGCGATCGACAGGGTCACGTCGTCCTGCATCGAGAAGAAGTCGTCGAGCTTGTGGCGCAGAAAGACGAGGTCGCCGCCTTTCTCGGCCTCCTTGAGCAGGTGCTCGACGAGCACCGTCTTCTGGTCGAGCGCGTCGCGCTGCTTGGCGCCGAAGCTCCAGGCGGTCACGAGGTAGATGGCCAGGCAGATGATGCTCAGGCCGGACAGCGTCTGCGCGGCGAACCAGAACGACAGCCGGCTCTGGATCGAATGCGGCTTCGGGCTCATGCCCAGGAACGGTCTTCCAGCACGTAGCCCATGCCGCGAACGGTGTGCAGCAGCTTCACGTCGAAGGGGTCGTCGATCTTGCTGCGCAGGCGGCGAATGGCCACCTCGACCACGTTGGTGTCGCTGTCGAAGTTCATGTCCCACACCTGCTCGGCGAGCGTGGAGCGCGACAGAATCTGCCCGCGCCGGCGCAGCAGCACCACCAGCAGCGTGAACTCCTTGGCCGTGAGGTCCAGCCGCGTGCGGTTGCGCATGCACTTGCGGCTCACCAGGTCCAGCTCCAGGTCGGCCAGGCGCAGCACCGTGGGCTCCTGCGTCTTGCCGCGCCGCAGCAGCGCCTGCACGCGCGCCAGCAGCTCCGAGAAGGAGAAGGGCTTCACCAGGTAGTCGTCGGCGCCTTGCTGCAGGCCCTGCACGCGGTCTTCGACCTTGTCGCGCGCGGTGAGCACCAGCACGGGCACGTTCTTCGTGCGGCGAATGGCCTGCAGCACGGCAAAGCCGTCGATGCCCGGCAGCATCACGTCCAGCAGCACGAGCGCGTAGTCGCCCTCGGTGGCGAGGTAGCGGCCTTCGATGCCATCGCGGGCAATGTCGACCACGTAGCCGTTCTCTTCCAGCCCCTTTTTCAGGTAATCGCCCAGTTTGGGTTCGTCTTCGATGACAAGAATTCGCATGGTACGGATCGTACCCAAGGCCTTTCGAGACGCTGGTTACGATTTAGTAATCCTATTGAAGGACAAAGCGCCGACACGCTGTCGTACAGTGGGCCGGGCCCTCGGTTCGCAGGGCTTTTCTTGGTCGGCGCGCCACGCCCCGTCGATATACTTTTGTCAACAATGCGCCGCTGGCTCCTGATTTTCCTGCTGTTTCTCCTGCCTTTCCAGTACAGCTGGGCGGTGTCGGCCGCCTATTGCCTGCACGAAGGCGACAAGGGAAGCGGCCACTGGGGCCACCACGAGGACGAGCCGCGCGGCACCGACCGCACCCACGCGGGCGACGGCGCCAAGAAAGACAGCACCCGCCAGCCCAACGCGGCGGTCGGCCATTGCATCGTTGCCCACTTCGGGCAGGCCCAGCATGCGGACACCGCCGCCGCGCTGCCGGCCCAGGCGCCCGTGGCTTCGCAGCCGCTGCGCGCCGCTTCCACCGAACGCTTCGCCTCGCACATCGCCGAAGTGCCGGTGCGCCCCGACTGGTTGCTCTCCGCCTGATTCGGCGAGAGCACAGCCCCTTTTCTTCTTTCTGATCTCACTCATCAGCTGAGCGCTCCTCGCCGAATTCGTCCGTCCGTTGTTTTGCAACCCAGGAGAATTCGATGCGCACGCTTTTCGTGCCGCTGGCCGTGTTGGCCTTGGCGGTACCCCCGGCCTTTTCACAGCAGACCCCGCAGGCGGCCGGTCCCTCGTCGTCCCTGTCGGCCCCCGCTCGCACGCTGGAGCCCGAAGGCCCGCTGACCCTGCGCGCCGCCGTGGCGCTGGCGCTGCAGGCCAACCCGGGCCTGTCGGCCGCGCGCCATGAGCAGGCCGCCGCCGACGGCGCGGTGGTTCAGGCCGGCGCCTGGCCCAACCCCACGCTGGACACGCAGCTGGAAGACCTGCGCCGCAACAACCGCACGACCACGCTGCAGCTG
>NZ_BCUS01000139.1 GCF_001591345.1 Variovorax boronicumulans NBRC 103145
AACTCGAACAGGCCCTGGCGCACGTAGTCGGCGCGCACGGCCGGGCGCACCGCGGGCGGCGTCGCGTCGGGCGGCTGCACGCTGACGCCCACACCGGTCAGCACGCGCGCCAGTTCCTGCACGTCGGCCTGCGTGTAGCCGCCGCCCACGCCCAGCGTGTGCAGCTCCATGAGCTCGCGTGCGTAGTTCTCGTTGATGCGGTTGGCGGCGTTCTGCGCGTTGTCGAGGTAGCGCAGCATGGCCGGATGCCGCGCGGTGGCGCCCAGCAGGTCGCGGAACTTGCCGAGCGCGTGCGGGCGGATGGCGTTCTCTTCGTAGTCGCCGACCATCGCGCGCACCAGGTCCTTGCGGATGCTGACGCTGAAGTGGTTCATCCAGAACCAGGTCATCTGCTCCTGCAGCTGGTTCGGCGAATACAGCGCGCGCAGCAGGAAGCGCTGCTGCGCCTCGCGCGCGAGGGTGTTGAGCTCCTGCTGGTAGGCCGTGCGTGCGGCCTTCTTCGCTTCTTCGTCGGGCAAGGCGTCGGCGGCCTTGCGCCGGGCGTCGAGCGCGAAGACGAGCTGGTCGAGCGGCGTGCGCGAGATGGCCATGGCGTCGATCTGCGCCTGCGCCGCCGCGGGCAGCGGACGCGGCGCGGGACGCAGCTGGCGGCCCATCCAGCGCGGCAGGCCGTCGCGCGCCAGTTCGGCCTGGCTGCCGGCGGTGGCGCCCCAGCTCACACGATCGAGCCAGCGCAATTGCGCGGCGGGCGTGTCGGCGGCATGGCCCAGCGCCGTGAGCGGCGGGCCCTCGGGGCGCAGCAGGCCGGTGGAACAGGCGGTGAGCGCCAGCACGGCGGCCAGCGTCACGGCGATCGCGCGCGAACGGTGCAGCTTCGGAAACGGCATGCGGTCGATCATGCGCCCTTCAACCGCCTCGCGATGTAGGCGGTTGACCGACCTCGGGCCGTGCTCAGGTAAAGCTGAGGGTCAGCTTCGTTTCAGGACGAAACGGCAGGGCCGCAGCCCCGTGCCGTCAGGCCGTGGCGGTGCGGCTGGGCTCCGCGCCCGCAATCTGCCGCAGCGCGCGCTCGAACACCTCGACCGGCTGGCCGCCGGAGATCAGGTGCTGGTCGTTGATGATGATCGCGGGCACCGAATGGATGCCGGCGTCGGTGTACAGGCGCTCGCGTTCACGGGTTTCCTGCGCGAACTCGTCGCCGGCCAGAATCTCGCGGGCCCGCGCCGCGTCCAGCCCCGCCTCGGTCGCCGCGCGCACCAGCACCTCGATGTCCGAAGGGTTCTGGCTGTCGGTGAAGTAGGCCTTCAGCAGCAGCTTCTTCAGCGCCACCTGCTTGGCCGGGTCTTCCAGTTCGGCCCAGTGCAGCAGGCGGTGGGCGTTGAAGGTGTTGTACACGCGGGGCCGGCCCCCGGCGCTGAACTCGAAGCCGACGGCCGCGCCGCGCTGGCGGATCGCCTCGCGGGCCTGGGCCTGCTGCTCGCGCGAGGAGCCGTACTTCTGGTTCAAGTGCTCGAAGGTGTCCTGGCCTTCGGGCGGCATCTGCGGGTTCAGCTCGAAGGGCTGGAAATGCAGTTCGGCCGTGACCTCCGGCGCCACCCGTTTCAGGGCGGCCTCGAGCGAGCCGAGGCCCACGGCGCACCAGGGGCAGGACACATCGGAAACGAAATCGATCTTGAGATGGGCGGTCATGGCGCCATTCTTCATGGCGCCACAACCCCTTTGTGCGCGCGGGGTCTTCAGGCCATGGCCTTGCGGCGCTCGCGCTCCGTGCGGGCGCTGGCCAGCGTTTCTTCGCGCAGCCGCTCGTACTCGGCCTTGTCGACCGGCACGGCGTTCGGGTTGCCCAGGTCGTGCATGTGGACGCGGTAGGTCTCGCGGGCGCTCATGGCGGCCAGCGCGGCCAGCACGGTCACGGCGAAGGTGATCGCACCCACGGTGAACCAGATGTTGGTCGAGCCCGGAGGCGCCACGGCGGCGAACAGCGCGGGCAGCAGCGCGGTGAAGGTGGTGCCGATGTTCTGCGAGATGGCCATGGCAGACACGCGGTTGCGGGTACGGAACAGCTCCGGGTAGAAGCTCGGGAAGGTCGCGTTGTAGCCCTGGTACACGACGCCCCACATCAAGAGCGACATGCAGATGGCCAGCGGCACGTTCTTGATGCTGATGGCGTACAGGTACACGAACGACAGCAGGCCCGAAGCCAGGGCGCCCACGATGATCGGCGGCTTGCGGCCGATGCGGTCCGACAGGTTGCCCACGAACGGGATCACCAGCACGGCCAGGATGTTGCCCAGCACGGGAATCCACAGGTACACGTCTTTCTGGAAGCCGATGCCGTAGGCGGCCTGCACCGCGTAGGCCGCGCCGAACACGGTGGCGACCACGGGAATCACGTTCATGAGCGCCATGCAGATCACGCGCAGCATGTCGCCCCAGCTGTCGGTCAGCGCCTGGACGATCGGCGCCTTGGCCACTTCGCCCTTCTGGTCGACTTCAGCGAAGGCCGGTGTCTCGTCGACCTCGCGGCGGATGATGTAGCCGGCCACGATCACGATGAAGCTCAGCAGGAACGGAATGCGCCAGCCCCACGAGTTGAAGGATTCCTCAGGCATGTAGTGCGCCAGCGGCAGGAACACGGCGGCCGCCAGGATCTGGCCGGCCTGCACGCCCTGCAAGGTGAAGCTCGCGAAGAAGCCGCGGCGCCCGAACGGCGCGTGTTCCAGGATCATCGAGCTCGCACCCGAGATTTCGCCGGCCACGGCGAAGCCCTGCACCAGGCGCAGGAACACCAGCAGCGCCGGGGCCAGCAGGCCGACCTGGTCGTAGGTCGGCAAGAGGCCCACGGCCACGGTCGAGAAGCCCATCAGGAACATGCACAGCACCAGCACCTGCTTGCGCCCGTGCGTGTCGCCCCAGTGGCCGAGCACGAAGGCGCCGATGGGGCGCGCGACATAGCCCACGCCGTAGGTCGCGAGCGACGCGATGATGGCCGTGGTCGGGTCGCCCTTGGGAAAGAAGATCTGCGGAAAGATCAGCGCCGCGGCGGTGGCGTAGATGAAGAAGTCGTAGTACTCCAGCGCCGAGCCGATCCAGCCGCTGGCGGCGGCTTTCCTCGACTGGTGCTTGCCTTGCGGCTCTTTGGCGGATGGGTGGGCCATGGGTTGTCTCCAGTGGTGTGACGAAGGTGTCGGATGCGAGGGGAAAAAATCAGTCTTGTTGCTGGGGCTGCTGCGCCTGCGACGCCATGCGCGCGGGTGCGTTGAGCGCGCCGTAGGCGTCGTAGCCGCCCACGCGCTGTGCGACCTCGAAGAAGAGGCCGCCGTCGAAACTCTCGGTGTAGATGTGCAGGTAGTCGCCGGCCGCCGAGCGGTCGAACAGCACGCCGGCTTCGCGCATGCGCGCCAGCAGCTCGGGCGCCACGTCGATGCGCGTGGCCAGGTCGTCGTAGTAGTTGTCCGAGATCGGCACGAAGCGCGTGCCGTTGGCGCGCAGCCGGGCCACGGTGTCGAAGATGTCGTCGCAGTCGAGCGCGATGTGGTGCACCGCGCCGCCGCCGGTCACGCTCAGCGTGCGCGCGGTGCGCGTGCGCTGGCTCAGCGACACGTTCAGCACCAGGCGCAGGCTGCGGTCGGCATTGGCCACGCCGCGGCTGCGGATCAGGCCGAAGGGGTCGGCCAGCTCCAGGCTCTCGCCGGGCTCCAGGCCGAGCACGGCGCGCGTGAACAGCACCCAGGTGTCGAGCTGGTCGAGCGCCAGGCCCAGCGCGACGTGGTCGATGCGCGTGAGGCCCGCATCGCTGTCGCCCGGCCCTGCGTCCTCGAGGATGAAGTCGGTCTCGTACAGCCCGTTGGCGCCCAGCGCCTCGGGCACGAAATGGATCAGGTTGCCACCCGGCGCCACGATGGCCGGCACGCGCAGCTCGTTCGGCCCCACCGGGCTGTCGTGGCGCTGCGAACGCATGGCGCTGGCGCGGCCCACGGCCGCGAGCGGGTCGGCGCAGCGCACACCCAGCGCGCACACCGAGGTGCCATGCGCCTCGAAACGGCGGCGCGCGAACGAATCGGGCTGCGCGTTGACGATGAAGTGGATGCCGCCCTGGCGGTACAGCGTGACGGCCTTGGAGCGATGGCGCCCCACACGGCGAAAGCCCAGCTGCCCGAGCAGCGCGCCGAGCGTGGCGGCCGAGGCCTCGTCGGCCGCGAACTCGATGAACGACAGGCCCGAGAGCACCGGCGCGGGTGGCGGGTTGAACAGCTCCACGCGCTGCGGCTGCACGGGTGCATTCCCGTGGGCGAGCCGCTCGCGCGTTTCGCTTTCGAGGTACAGCAGCGAGCGCATCGCATCGACGGCGGTGCGGCGGTTCGGCGTCTCGCGGAAGATGTCGTTGAAGATCTCCAGCGACAGCGGCCCGGTGTAGCCCGCGCGCAGCACCTGCTCGAAGAAGCCGACCACGTCGAAATCGCCCTGCCCCGGGAACGAGCGGTGGTGGCGCGCCCACTGCAGCACGTCCATCGACAACAGCGGCGCATCGGCCATCTGCACGAAGAAGATCTTCTCGCCCGGAATGGCGGCGATGCCCGCCGGATCGTCCTTCAGCGACAGCGTGTGGAAGCTGTCGAGGATCAGCCCGAGGTGCGGGTGGTCGGCGCGCTGCACGATGTCCCAGGCCTGGGCGTAGCGCGAGGTGTGGCGGCCCCAGGCCAGCGCCTCGAAGCCCACGCGCAGGTTGCGGCGCGCGGCGCGTTCGGCCAACTCGTGCAGCTGGGCGGCGGCGCGCGCCGGGTCGTTCACCGACAGCGGCGAGGTGTTGGAGCAGCACAGCACCAGCGGCGCGCCCATGGCTTCCATGAGGTCGAACTTGCGTTCGGCGCGCTCCAGGCTGCGGTGGAACTGCGCTTCGGGCATGCCTTCGAAGTCGCGGAAGGGCTGGTACAGGTCGATAGCCAGGCCCAGGTCGGCCACGATGCGGCGCAGCTCGGCGGCGGTGCCGCGGAAGTTGACGAAATCGGCTTCGAACAGCTCGATGCCGTCGAAGCCCGCGGCCGCAATGGCTTCGAGCTTCTGGCGGAGGGTGCCGCTGAGCGAGACGGTGGCAATGGCGCGGTGCATGGGGATGGACTGTAGAAAGAGCCCGGGCGCGCCACAACGCAAATCAGCCCCTTCTGATCGATGATCGCACGCTGCCGATCATCATTCGAACGAAATAGGGGTTACGCCTAGCCCGCGCGGGGATGCGGGCCGAGCGTTTTTTCAGAGGCTGCGCCAGTAATCGATCAGCATCTGCGCAAACTCGACCGGGCGCTCCACCGCGCTCAGGTGCGCGGCATCGATGGTTGCCAGCCGCGCGCCCGGGATCTGCGCCACCATGGCCTCGGACATGGCCAGGGGCGTGGCCTCGTCGTGCAGCCCGCCGATCACCAGCGTGGGCGTGGCAATGCGGCGGTTGCTGTCGCGGAAGTCGATGGCGGCCACGGCGTTGCAGCTCTCGATGTAGCCCTGCGCGTCGGTGCGCACCAGCGTGTCGTGCAAGGTGCGCGCGGCCACCGCGCCTTCGGGCGTGGCGGCGTAGGCCGGCGTGAGCCAGCGCGCCACGGCGCCCGGGGCGATGGCGGCCACGCCCTTGGCGGCCACGGTTTCCGCGCGCAGGCGCCACGGGGCCTGGTCGGGGTAGTGCGCGGCCGAATTGGCGATCACCACGGTCTTGAGCTGCGCGGCGTGCCGCACGGCCAGCGCCTGCGCGGTCATGCCGCCCATCGACAGGCCCACGAAGTGCACGGGCTCGCCGCCCGTCTCGCGCGCGATCAGCTCGGACGCGTCCTGCGCCAGCGTTTCCACGCGCAGCACGCCGGGCACCACCTCGGAGCCGCCGTGGTTGCGGTGGTCGTAGCGGATCACCGTGTGGGCGCGTGCGAGCTGCGCGGCCACGCCGTCCCACATGTGCAGGTCGCAGCCGAGCGCATGGCTGAGCACGACGAAGGGGCCGTCGCCTTCGCGCACGACATTCAGGCGGGGGGTGGAAGTGGTCATGGGGTGGAGTCCTTCTGGGGAGAGGATGGAGAAGCAGGTTGTGCGAGACGCGGCAGCCACAGGAACGCGATGGCCAGCAGCACGGTGCCGGCCATCAGCATCGGCACCACCATCGGCCAGGCACCGTACGAAAAGCTCGTGTCGACGAACAGCGCGGCGACCTGCCCCACGCAGAACGCGACCATCATCATGCCGAAACCGGACCACGACACGGCCCGCCCCGCCAGGTGCGGCAGGTCGCCCACGGCGCCGGCCTGCCCGCAGGGCTGGTGGATGCCGTGGCCGAGGCAGTACACGGCGTGGCCCGCCAGCAACGGCACCGCGCTGTGCGGCATCAGCCAGCAGCCCAGCGCCTGGATCACGGCGCCGGTGATGCTCAGCACCGCGCCCAGGCGCACGGTGCGCACCGGCCCGAAGCGGCGCAGCAGGCTGCGGCACATCGTGGTGCTGAAGATGTAGACCAGCGAGCCGCCGGCCGGAATCCAGCCGTACCACGCGGGCGACCAGCCGAGGTAGCCGATGTAGACCATCGGCGAGAGCAGCAGAAAGCAGAACAGCCCGCCGTAGGTGGCCGCCGCCACCGAGGCCCAGGCGCGGAAGGCGCGGCTCGCGAACACGGCGCGCGCGCTGCCGCGCGGCGCGGACGATTCGCCTCCGGCCAGCGGCTTGCGCGTTTCGCCGAACGAGCGCCAGCACAGCGCGAACAGCGCCAGCGAATAGACCGCCATCGCGACCATCACCCAGCGCCAGCCTGCGCCCTGCACCAGCCAGGCGCCCAGCAGCGGCGCCACCAGCCCGACCATGCCCAGCCCCGTGAGGCCCCGTGCCATGACGTGCGGGCCCTCGTGCGCCGGATACAGGTCGCGCACCGCGGCGCGTGAGCACACGAGAATCGCCGCCATCGAAAAACCCTGCAGCGTGCGCCAGCCCGCGAGCACCGCCACGCTGCCCGCAAAGGCACCGCCGAAAGCCGCGACCACATAACAGGCCAGCCCCGCCAGCAGCACCGGCCGTCGGCCGAAGCGGTCGGCCAGCGGGCCGCACAGCAGCTGCGCAAAGCCGAAGGCCAGCACGAACAGCGTGAGGCTGGTGCTGGCCGAGCCCAGTTCCTTCGCGATGGCGGGGAGCGCGGGCAGATAGCTGTCGGTGGCGACCGGTTGCGCGGCCAGCAGCAGCGGCAGCAGCAAGGTGAAACTGACGTCGAACCGGCCCTTCTTCGGGGCGACCGGCGCGTTCACTGCGCCGCGGACGGAGCAGCGGGTGCTGCGGGCAGCAGGCCCTTCTCGCGCAGGATGTTCGTCGCGATGCCGAAGGCGTGGTTGGCCACCGGCACGCCGCAGTAGATCGCGGCCATCATGATCACTTCCTTGATCTCGTCGGGCGTGAGGCGCGACTCGGGCGGGCCGTCGAGCGCGGCGCGCACATGCATCGCGAACTCTTCGTACGCATGGATGCCCAGCATCATCGACAGCACCATGAAGCGGCGCGTCTTGTCGCCCAGCGCGGGGCGGCCCCAGATGTCGTTCCACGCGTGGCGCGTGATGAGCTCCTGGAACTCGGCGTTGAAGCCGTTGCGGTTGGCGAGCGACTTGTCGACCCACGCGTCGCCGAGCACGCGGCGGCGGTTGACGAGGCCGTCTTCGTAAGGGTTGCTCGGGGTTTCGGGGGCGGTCATTGCGAGAGTTCCTTGTCGGATGAGAGTTGGGCTTGCAGGGCTTTCACCTCTGCCACAGCGATCTGCCCCGCATTCACGGCGAGTGCGGGGTCGAACCATTCGTCGGCCGCGTCGCGCGGCAACTCGGCGCGCAGCCGGTCGATGTTGGCGCGCATGCGCGCGGCGTCGACCTGCAGGCCGGGCAAGGCGCCGGCCATCGCGCGCACGCTGCCGTGCGCCGACATCAACAGTTGCGGCCATTCGGCCAGCTCGGCCTGCCAGGCGCCGAGCGCGCGCTCATGCTGTTGCGGCATGGCGCCGAGCAAGGCCGCCACGCGCTGCGGCGCGCGGTGCGCGGCGGCAATGGCGACCATCGAGGCCACGGGGTTGCGCTTGTGCGGCATCGCCGACGAGCCACCGCGCCCGGGTTCGCTGGGCTCGGCGACCTCGGCCACTTCGTACTGGCCGAGCAGCGAAATGTCGACCGCGACCTTGCCCAGGCTGCCCGTGAGTAGGCCGAGTTCGCAGCCGAGCGCGACCCATTCGTCGCGCTGCGTGTGCCACGTGGCGCCGGGGTCGCCCAGGCCGAGTTCCTTGGCCATGCGCTGGCGCACCGCGGCGCCCTGCCCCTTCATCTGCGCCAGCGTGCCGACGGCGCCGCCGAGCTGCAGCTGCAGCGCGTGCTTCGCGGCGGCGCGCAGGCGGGTGCGGCTGCGCACCAGCGGCGCGGCCCAGCCGGCGCACTTGAAGCCGAAGCTGGTGACCGAGGCCGGCTGCATCAGCGTGCGCGCGAGCATCGGCGTGTCGGCGTGCTGCACCGCCAGGCGCAGCAGCGCGTCGGCGGCCTTGGCGAGGTCGGTCTCGACGAGCGCGACCGCTTCGCGCGTGACCAGCGCCATCGCGCTGTCGATCACGTCCTGGCTGGTGCTGCCGAAGTGCACGAAGGGCGCGGCCTCGGCATTGAACAGGCCCACGGCCTCGCGCAGCGCCTTCACCAGCGGGATGGCGACGCTGCCCGCGCGCCCGCTCTCGCGCACGATCTTGGCCACGTCGAACAGCTCGACCTTGCAGCTGCCGACGATCGAATGCGCGGCGCTCTCGGGGATCAGCCCCTCGGCCGCCTGTGCGCGCGCGAGCGCGGCCTCGAAGCGCAGCATGGCGTCGACGAAGGCGCGGTCGCTGAAGGCGCCCAGCGTCTCGGAGGTGGAAAGGAAGCCTTCAAAAATGCTCATGCGTGTTCCGGTGTTTTCAGTATTTCAATTGCGCGACGGCGCGCAGCTCTTCGGGCGAGGCGGTGCCGAAGCCGAAGAACTCGAGGTAGGCCGGGATCATCTCGAACAGCATGTCGGTGCCGACCTGCACCTGGCAGCCCTTGGCCTTGGCGGCCTGCAGCAGCGGCGTGTATTCGGTCTTCATGACGACCTCGCCGACGAAGGTCTCGGGCGCGATGCGGTCCACGTCGAAAGGCAGCGGGTCGGTGTCCTTCATGCCCAGCGGCGTGGCGTTGACGACGATGTCGAAGCCCGCCGGGTCCTTCGAGCCGGTGGCGACCTTCATCTGCGGATAGTGTTCGCGCAGCCGCGCGGCCAGCGCCTGCGCCGAGGCATCGCTCATGTCGAACAGCATCAGCTCGGCCGCGCCGGCCGCCGCGATCGACGCCGCAATGGCCGACCCGACGCCGCCCGTGCCCGACACCAACACGCGCGTGCCCTTGAACAGGCGCCCCTTGCGCTCCACACCGCGCACGAAGCCCGCGCCGTCGAACTGGTCGCCCAGCAGGCTGCCGTCGGGCCGCTTGAGCACGGCGTTGCAGGCGCCCGCGACGCGCGCGGTGGGCGTGACCTCGTCGACCAGCGACATCGTCGTGACCTTGTGCGGCATCGTGACCAATGCGCCGCGCAGGTTCGAGAACTTGAAGATCTGCGCGAGCGACACCGCATAGTCCTCGGGCTTCACGCCCATGGGCACCACGACCGCGTCGATGCCCTGCTTGTCGAACCAGGGGTTGTAGATCATCGGCGCCTTGAAGGCCTCGGTGGGGTAGCCGATGTGGGCGATGAGCGTGGTCTTGCCGGAGATCATGGGAAGTCGTCTTGTTCAGGAAGGAGCGGGATCAGGCCACGCTCGGGGATTGGTAGCGCAACGGGGTTGCGATCTCGGCGTGCATCGCCGGCGGATAGATGAGCTCGCGCAGGAAGTCGGCGTCGGCCTGCATCGCATCGGCCGCGTCGATGTGGCCGAAGTAGCGGAAGTAGTGCGGCATCTGCTGCACCAGCATCTCGAAGCCGGCCTGCGCGTTGAGCCCGCGCGCCCGCGCCGCGCGCACCAGCGGCGTGGGCTGGTTGCGCAGCAGGATGTCGAACAGCGCCGCGTGCGGTTCCATGCGCGCCACGTCCAGCGGCAGCGCGTCGTCTTCGGCCAGGCCCAGCGGCGTGGCGTTGATCACGAGGTCGTAGCCCTCGGGCGCGTTGCTGTCCACGGCAACCACGGTCGCGTCGAAAAAAGCGTCGAGCTTGGCGGCCACGCCCGCGGCCTTGCCGGAGGCGGTGTCGAAGAAGGCGATGTGCTCAGCGCCGTTCACCGTGCCGCCTTCGGCCAGCGCCACGCCGATGGCCGCGGCGCTCACGCCCGCGCCGAGGATCAGCACGCGCTTGCCGCGGAACGGCACGTTGCAGCGGTCGAGCGCGCCGATCAGGCCCTCGCCGTCGAACAGGTCGCCCTCGAGTTGGTCGCCCTCGGTGCGGCGCACCACGTTGACCGAGCCGGCCACGCGGCCGAACAGGCCGCAGCCGTCGAGCAGGTCGACCACGCGCGGCTTGTGCGGCGGCGCGATCACCATGCCGCGCACGTTGCGCGCCAGGAAGGCCGACTTCATGAACACCGCGAAGTCGCGCACCGGCACCTGCATGGGCACCAGCACCGCGTCGATGCCGTAGCGCGCGAAGGCCGCGTTGAACATGCGCGGCAGCCGCACGTTGCGGACCGGGTCGCCGGGGATGAGGTAGGCCTGGGTGCTGCCGGTGATGAATGGGCTCATGGGCGTGCTTCCGTTCGTCAATCGCTCGTTTCGGGGCGGAACAGCGGGCTTTATAGTCCCTTCGCGCGCGGCCTGCTGGCATACGAGGCGCAAAACGCTCGATGATCGATCTTTCAAGTTCGTCAATCGATCAAATTGCGGGTTTTTACCTAGCCATTCGGACTCCGCCGCCGCGCCGGACGCGGGCACACTTCCGCCCATGAACAGCACCAGCCCCGACGACTCGACGCCGCCCGCCGGCCTGGACAAGCGCGACTGGATCGCCGGGCTGGAGCGCGGCGTGAGCATCATCGAGGCCTTCGACGACGCCAACCCGCGCCTCACGGCCAGCCAGGCCGGCCAGCGCACGAACATGACGCGCACCGCCGCGCGGCGCTACCTGCTCACCCTGCAGCACATGGGCTACGTGGCCAGCGACGGCAAGCTGTTCTGGCTCACGCCGCGCGTGCTGCGCCTGGGGCAGTCGTACCTCGAATCGGCCCGGCTGCCGCGCGTGGTGCAGCCTTTTCTGCAACGCGTGGCGGCCGGCACCAACGAAATCGCCTACTTGAGCGTGATGGACGGCGACGAGGTGGTCTACATCGCGCGCAACGGCCCCAACCGCAGCATGAGCACCGGCTACGTGCTCGGCGCGCGCGTGCCGGCGCAGGTGACGGCCTCGGGCATGCTGATGCTGGCGCTGCGCAGCGACGCCGAGCTGAAGGACTGGCTCGCCACGCGGCAGCTCACGGTGTTCACCTCGCACACCATCGCGAGCATGGAGCGCATGAAGCTCGAGCTGGCGCGCATCCGCGCCCAGGGTTGGGCGCTGTCGGAGCAGCAGCTCGACCTGAACTCGCGCGGCATCGCCGTGCCGCTGCGCGACCGCCACGGCACGCTGGTGGGCGCGCTCAACATCACGATGCCGATGGGCCACGAGAGTTCGGAAGACGCGGTGGCCCGCGTGCTGTCGGTGCTGCGCGAGACGGCGCAGGCGATGCGCAACCTGATCTGAGCTGAACCGGTGGCGCGCGTCGGTCATGCCGACGCTTTCTTTCGAAGCGGCCGCGACAGGCAGTTCCGTCGCGCCGCCTCACTTCACCTGCTCACCACTTCACTCGCACGCCCGCCGCCGCATTGATGGAGCTGCCCACCCGCGCCCCGCCACCCGTGGCCCACTGCTTGCCGAGTTCGCCGTAGAGGCTCGTGCGCTGGCTCACCGCCAGCGTGAAGCCCGCAGCCAGCTCGGTGCTGGTGCCACCGATGGGCGCACCGACAGGCGTGATGGCCGCCGGGTTCACGAAGCGAGCGACGTCGTTGCCCTTGGCGCTGCGATAGACATTCAGGCGCGCATAGGGCTGCAGCGTGCCGGCGCCGGTCACGAAGCTGCCCTTGATGCGAACGCCCGCGCGGCCGATCCAGCCGCTGCCCGCGTCCTGCTGCACGAGTGCACCCGAGATGGACACGTCGTCAAGCCGCAGCCGTTGATGGATCAGCTGCAGTTGCGGCTCCACCGACCAGCCGCTCGCACCGATCGCGAAGGCCTTGCCTACTTCGATCGATGCCAGGAAGCTGTTGCCCTTGCCCGAGACGCCCGCACTCAGGAGCGGCTGCACCGTGTAGCGGTGGCGACCAGCCTGCAGCACCGCATCGGCATAGAAGCCATCCTCAGTGGTGAAGGTGCCGTAGAGACCCAGGTATTGGCTGCGCAGATCGTTGCTGCCTGCGGCGGTGTTCAGAAGGCCGCCGCTGAAGCCGCTCGTGCGGGCGTTGCCGTCGAGCTGGCCCACGTAGATGCCAGCGCGCCAATCCGGGTTGGCCCACAGGTCGGTGCCGGCCTGCAGTCCGGTCAGACGGCCCTCGCCGTGCGGCGAGACGGTGCCGCCCTGGCGGATGTCCATGTCGGTGGAGATCAGCCGGCCCCAGGCGCGACGGTTGTTGCCGTCGGTGCCCGGCGTTGCTCCCGCACCGCCGCGCACATCGTCGTCGCCGACGCGTTGGCTGCGGCTCGCGAGCATGCCCAGGTTGCCCTGGCGCAGCTGATGGGGCAGCGCCGCGAACAGCGAAGCCTCGGTGCGGTAGGTCGGCAGCCCGGCACCGCCGGAAGTGCCTGGAACGCCCGGAGCGCCCAGTTCGGCCTCGGTGCGCAGATACCAGTTCTCACCACCGCCACTGGCGTCGCCCGCGTACAGCCGGTACTCGAAGGCCCCGGCATCGACATGGCCGCCCGAGAGCACGAAGGCGTCCTTGGTGGTCTGCGCGGTGGTGGTCGCGCCGTTGCGTGCACTGATCAGCTCGATACCCGCGCCGCTGGTGCGTGCGCCCAGGCCGCCGAGGTTGGACACCTGCACCGTCGTGCGACCACTCGCGCTGGCGGCAGCACCGTCGAGCACGAGGCGGTCGGCGGTGCCGGGGTTGTCCAGCTTCGCGGCCAACCGCAGCACGCCGTTGTTGCCGACGTAGGGGCCGGTCAACGTGAGCGTGGTGCCGGGCGTGCTGCCCAGCAGCGAGACCGTGCCTGCGTTGTTCAGGCCTGCCATCTTCTGGCTGAAGCCCGCCAGATCGAGCGTGGCGCCGCTGGCTACGACGCCGCTCGAAGCAGCGCTGAAGGCGTTGGCCGCGCCGGCCTTGAAGGTGCCTGCGACGACGCGCGTTTCGCCGCTGTAACTGGCCGTGCCCGCGAGCGTGAGCGTGCCTGCTCCGACCTTCACGAGCGAACCGCCGGCGCCGCTGATGGCGCCCGAGATCGTGTTGTCGCTGCCGACTGCGCCGGTGGTCAGGGCTTTCGCGCCGAGCACCACGTCGCCCCCACCGCCGAGCGAGCCGATGCTCGCGCCGGTAGTGGCCAGGTCGATGCGCACCTGCGCGCCAGCCGCATTGGTCACCGTGGCGCTGGCGGCATTCGCGCCGTCCTGCAGCCGCAGCGTGCCCTGGTTGGCAATGACCAGCGTGCCCGCGTCGGCCTTGCCGCCGAACTGCAGCGCCGCGCCCGAGGCGATGCCGACAGCGCCCGTGCCCAGCGCGCCGCTGGTGTCGGTGGCGAGCGTGCCCGCATCGACCAGCGTGCCGCCGCTGTAGCTGTTGGCACTGGCCAGCGTCAGCGTGCCGGCGCCGATCTTGCGCAGCTTGCCGGTGCCGCTCATCACGCCGGCGTAGGTGCCAGCGGTCTTGTCCTGATCGAACGCGACCTCAGCGTTGTTGACGATGTTGCCCTGCAGGCTGGTGGCGCTGCCCTGCAGCACGCCGCCCTTCACGGTGGTGCCACCGGTGTAGGTGTTGATACCGCCGAGGATCAGCCGACCCGCATCTTCCTTCGAGATGCCGCCTGCGCCCGAGAGCGCGACATTCACCGTGGCGGTCATGGCCGCGCCCCCGGCCATGCCGTCGCCCACGCGCACCACCGAGTTGGCGTTGTCCAGCGTGAGGCCGTCGCCCTGGACCGTGTAGCCGTCGACCGCGAACTGCGCGCCCGCGATGCGCACCGCGCCACCGGCCCCGTCGACCGTCACGGTGCCGGCCTTGCCCCCGAACACCGCGAACTGGCCCTGCGCCCAGTTGGCGTTGAGCTTGCCGTCCACGTCGGTCCAGCCGTCCTTCGAGGGCTGGGGGTTGCCCGCGCGCCAGGTGCCGCTGCCGCCGGCCACCTGGTTGTCGTGGTACTTGGTGCTGTCGCCGCCGTCCCAGAATTTCAGCTCAAGGCCCGCGCGGTTGACCAGGTTGACCTGGTTCGCCACCGAGGTCTGCACCTGCAGGTCGGCCAGCTTGGCGCCGGCCGGTACGGTGCCGATGTCCAGGCCGAAGTCGGTCAGCGTGCCGCCGTAGCTCATGAGGCGATACAGGCCCGGTCCGAACGTGCCGCCGGCCGACTGCGCGATGTTCAGCGTGCCGTTCAGCAGCAGGTTGCCCGCGACATCGATCAGGTCGTTGAGCGCGCCACCGGGCACGCCGGCCTGGCCGAGTTCGTAGTTCAGCGTGGCGCCGCCGCCCAGTGCGAGCGCGCCGAGCGTCAGCGTGCCGGGGCTGTTGCCCGCGGCGAGGATGCCGCCGTCGGCGACGAA
>NZ_BCUS01000140.1 GCF_001591345.1 Variovorax boronicumulans NBRC 103145
GTGGTCGGGCCGGGCGACGGCTTCGTGTCGCTCGGTACCTCGGCGCAGATCCTGGTGGCCGACACCGCGCACCGCCCCGACCCCGAGCGGCTGGTGCACGCCTTCTGCCACGCGCTGCCGCAGCGCTGGTACCGCATGGCGGCGCTGCTCAACGGCGCGAGCCCGCTCGCGGCGCTGGCGTCGTGCACCGGCGGTGCATCGGTCGGCGAGCTGCTGGCAGAGGTCGAGGCCGCGTACACCGGGCCGTCGCGCCTGCTGGCGCTGCCCTACCTGTTCGGCGAACGCACGCCGCACAACAACCCCTTCGCGCGCGGCGCGATCGTCGGCCTGTCGGGCGCCACCACGCGCGCCGATTTGATGCAGGCGGTCTGCGAAGGCATCGCCTTCTCGCTCGCCGACGGGCTGGAAGCGCTGAGCGCGCAGACGGCGCGGCCCGAGCGCCTGGCGCTGATCGGCGGCGGTGCGCGCTCCGCCTTCCTGGCGCAGCTGATCGCGTCGGTGCTCGATGTGCCGCTGGTGCTGTATGAATCCGCCGACCGCGGCCCGGCCTTCGGTGCGGCGCGGCTCGCGCGGCTGGCGGTCACGGGCGAAGACCCGGCGGGTGTGGTCGTCGCGCCCGCCGTGCGCCAGGTGCTGGCGCCCGACGCCGCTTTGCACGCGGCCTACCAGCCCCGGCTCGAGGCCTTCCGCACGCTCTACCGCGCGATGGCGCCGGTCTGGGCGTCGGTGGCCTGACGAGGCGCTCGCCGGTTCAGTCCGGCGTGAGTCCGGCGGAGTCCACCACCTTCTTGTACACGTCGAACTCGGCGGCGATCTGCTGCGCGAATTCCTGCGGCGTGTTGCCGACGACGAAGGAGCCGGTGTCCTGGATGCGCCTGCGCACGGCAGGCTCTTCGAGCGACTTGCGCGCCGCCGCATGCACCTTGTCCACCACGTCCTTGGGCAGGCCCTTGGGGCCCACGATGCCGTAGTACGCCATGCGGTTCACCGGCGCGAGGCCGACCTCCTTGAAGGTCGGCACGTCGGGCAGGTCCTTCAGGCGCTCGGACGCCGCCACGACGATCGGGATCAGCCGACGGTCCTTGATGAAGGGCAGCGCCGACGGCAGGTTGTCGAAGATCATCGCGACCTGGCCCGCGACGGTGTCGTTGAGCGCCGGGCCCGACCCGCGGTAGGGAATGTGCGTGACGGACGCGCCGGCCATGCCCTTGTACAGCTCCATCTGCAGGTGCCCGATGCTGCCCGTGCCTGCGGTGGCGTAGGCGTACTTGCCCGGGTTCTTCTTCAGCACCTCGATGAAGCCCTTGTAGTCCCGGGCCGGAAAGCTGGGATGGACCGCAATGACATTCGGCGTGGCCGCCAGGTTGATGATGGGCGTGAAGTCGGCCTTGGGGTTGTACGGCACCTTGGGGTTGATGGCCGGGTTGGCCGCCGTCGTCGACACGGTGCCGATGCCCAGCGCATAGCCGTCGGGCGTGGCGCGCGCGGTCTCGGCGGCGCCGATCGCGCCGCCCGCGCCCGACTTGTTCTCGACGATGACGCTCTGCCCCAGGTGCCTGCCCAGAGGCTCGGAGATGACGCGCGCAATGATGTCCGTCGTGCCGCCCGGCGCGAACGGCACCTGCAGCTTGACGGGCTTGTCGGGGTAGCCCTGCGCGTGGGCGGGCACGGTTGCCGCCAGCAGGCAGGCGAGGGCGAGCAGGGTGGGGTTTTTGGGCAAGGTGTCTTCCTCCTCTTGGATTGATGGAATGGGCGGGATGAGTGGGAACAGGTCAGGGGCGCCGCGGAATCAGGCAGCTCGCGTCGAGTTCGCCCGGGTCGTTGACGCCGAGCATGGCCATGTTCCGGTCGACCTCGTCCCGCAGCAGCCGGATCGCGTGCGTGACGCCCGCGTGGCCGCCCACGGCGGCGGCGTACATGAACGGCCGGCCGGCGAACACGGCCTTGGCGCCGAGCGCCAGCGCCTTCAGCACGTCGCTGCCGCGTCGCACGCCGCCGTCGACCATCACAGGCAGCTCGCCCGCGGCGTCCAGCACCTGCGGCAGGGCGCGCAGGGCCGGGGCCGCGCCGTCGAGCTGCCGGCCGCCGTGGTTGGAGACGATGAGGCCGTCGGCGCCGAGCTGGCGCGCGCGCCGCGCATCGGCCGGATGAAGAATGCCCTTCAGGATCAGCGGCCCGCGCCACTGCTGCCGGATGCGGGCGATGTGGTCCCAGTGGATGTGGTCGCGGCCGGTCGTGTCGCGGATCGCGGTGCTGGAGAAAAGAGGCGCGCCGCGCGTGGCGAACGAGTTCTCGAAATGCGGCATGCCCTGCGTCACGAAGGTCCGCGCGAGCGTGCCGAGCAGCCAGCGCGGCCGCACGAGGCCGTCCCATGCCAGCCGCAGGCTGGGCCGCAGCGGCGTCGTGAAACCGGCGCGCACGTTGTTTTCGCGGTTCGCCCAGACGGGAATGTCGACCGTGACGACCAGGTGGCGAAAGCCCGCGGCGGTAATGCGCGCCACCAGGCCGTCGATGCGCGCCGCATCGCCCGGCAGGTAGGCCTGGAACCACGTGCCGGGCGCGGCCTGGGCCACTTCTTCCATCGGAATGAGCGAGGTGCCGCTCATGACCGCGGGAATGCCGGCCGCCTGCGCCGCCTGCGCGAGCACCAGGTCGCCGCGGTAGGCCGACAGCGCACTGATGCCGACCGGCGCGATCCCGAAGGGCGACGCGTAGCGCTGGCCGAACAGCGTGACCTCCTGCGAGCGCCGGGAGACATCGACCAGCACCCGGGGCAGGAAGTCGTGCGCGTCGAACGCGGCGCGGTTGGCGTCCAGCGAGCGGTTGTCTTCCGCCGCGCCGGCGATGTAGCCGAACAGCGGGCGCGGCAGCCGGCGCTTCGCCGCGTGCTCGAAGTCCTGCAGCGACAGGATGCCGGCGAGACGCCGTGGTGCCGCGGCAGCAGCAGGGGCTTGCGCCGGCGCGGTGCGCGGGGCATCGAAGGCACGCGAGAAAACAGTCATGTCCGCCATCCAGTCAGTCGTTCGGTCCGCGCGGACTGTAGGCGTGCAGAAGGTTTTGAAAAAGCGAATTTATGGTAATTTGCCATTTCGCTTTTTTCGAAATAACAGAGGGGGACGGCGCATGACGCTGAAGCAACTGGAGGCCTTCTATTGGGCCGCGACCTGCGCCAGCTTTGCGCTCGCGGCGCAGCGGCTGCACCTGTCGACCTCGTCGCTGTCCAAGCGCCTGGCCGAGCTGGAGGTGTCGCTCGGCGCGCCGCTGTTCGACCGCGCCGGGCAGCGGGCCACGCTCACGGACGCGGGCGAGCGTTTCCTGCCGCGCGCCGCCGCGCTGCTGCTGGCGGCCGACGAAACGAAGCGGTCGATCGGCGCGCCCGCCAGCCTCGGCGGCCGTTGCACCTTCGGCATCGGCGAACTGAGCGCGCTGACCTGGCTGCCCCAGCTCGTCGCGCACGTGGGACGGCACCTGCCGGACCTGCGCCTGGAGCCGCACGTCAACTTCGGCTCGGCGCTGGACGAGCGCCTTCGCAACGGCGAGCTCGACTGCGCGGTGATCGCCGGGCGCTCACCGCACCACGGGCTGATCTCGTCGCACACCGTGGGCCAGGCGCATTTCGTGTGGGTGGCCGCGCCCGCGCTGGCGGGCAAGACCACGACCCTCGGCGCGCCGCTGCTCGCGCAGCATCCCATCGTGACGCTGCCGACCGGCGCGGGCACCAGCCGCCTGCTTGACGAATGGCTCATGGCCGAGAACCTCGAGGCGCCGCACCGCCTCAGCTGCAACAGCTGGGGCGCCGTCGCCGGCCTGCTGATCGAGGGGATCGGTGTCGGGTTCCTGCCGGAAGGCTGGGCGCGCCTGCTGTCGCGCCGCGGCGACCTGCGCATCCTGAAGACCCGCCAGGCCTTGCCCGCGCTGACCTACACCTTCCAGAAGCGCAGCAACGACGAGCGCCATCTGCTGACGGCCATGCGCGCCGCGGTGCTCGCGTCCATCGATTTCTCGAAGGCCGCGCGCCTGCTCTAGGTGGAGGGCGTTAGAAGGCTTCGCACACGCGAAGCACCTCGGCGCCGTAGGCCTCGAGCTTCTTCGTGCCGATGCCGCTGATGCCCTGCAGGTCTTCGAGCGTCGCGGGCGCGCGCTCGGCAATGGCGGCCAGCGTGGCGTCGTGGAAGATCACGTAGGCCGGCAGGTTGTGTTCCTTGGCCACCTCGGCGCGCCAGGCCTTGAGCGCCTCGAAGCGCTTCTTGCCCACGTCGTCCAGCGAGGCGGCCGCCGGCGACGGTGCGCCCTTGGCGGCCTTCTCGCGCCGGGGCTTGCGCTCGGCCGGTGACGATACCGACTCGCGCAGCGACACCGAGGTCTCGCCCTTGAGCACCGCGCGCGAGCCCTCGGTGAGCTTCAGCGTGTTGAACGCCTCGGCGTCCACCGCCAGCGCGCCGGTGGCGATCAGCTGGCGCAGCACGCCGCGCAGCGCCACCTCGCTGAACTCCGCGCCGATGCCGAAGGTGCTGATGCGCTCGTGGCCGAACTGCTTGACCTTCTCGGTCGCCTTGCCGCGCAGGATGTCCATGATGTGGCCCGCGCCGAAGCTGATGCCGCTGAGCTGCTGCACGCGGTAGATGGTGCTCAGCAGCTTGCGCGCGGCATCGGTGCCGTCCCACACCTGCGGCGGGTTCAGGCAGTTGTCGCAGTTGCCGCAGGGCGTGCTCTTCTCGCCGAAGTAGCCGAGCAGCCGCACGCGCCGGCAGTCGCTGGCCTCGGCCAGCGAGAGCAGGGCGTCGAGCTTGCCGCGCATCACCTGCTTGAACTCTTCGCCGGCCGGGCTTTCGTCGATCATGCGGCGCTGGTTCACCACGTCGTTCAGGCCGTAGGCCATCCAGGCGTCGGCGGGGGCGCCGTCGCGGCCCGCGCGGCCGGTTTCCTGGTAGTAGCCCTCGATGTTCTTGGGCATGTCGACGTGGCCGACGAAGCGCACGTCGGGCTTGTCGATGCCCATGCCGAAGGCGATGGTCGCGACCATCACGATGCCTTCTTCGCGCAGGAAGCGGTCCTGGTGCTTCTGGCGCACCGCGGCGTCCAGGCCCGCGTGGTACGGCAGCGCGTTGATGCCGGCGCCCTGCAGCGTCGTCGCGAGGTCTTCCACGCGCTTGCGCGACTGGCAATAGACCACGCCCGCATCGCCCTCGTGCTCGCGCTCGATGAAGCGCAGCAGCTGCGTGGTGGCGTCTTTCTTCTCGACGATGGTGTAGCGGATGTTCGGCCGGTCGAAGCTGGAGACGAACTGGCGCGCTTCTTCCAACTGCAGCCGTTCGACGATGTCGGCGCGCGTGAGGTCGTCGGCCGTGGCCGTGAGCGCGATGCGCGGCACGCCCGGGTAGCGCTCGTGCAGCACGGTGAGCGCGCGGTACTCGGGGCGGAAGTCGTGGCCCCACTGGCTCACGCAATGCGCCTCGTCGATGGCGAACAGCGAGAGCTTGCCGCGTTCGTTCAGCGAATCGAGCTGCGACAGAAAGCGCGGCGTGTTCACGCGCTCGGGCGCCGCGTACAGCAGCGTGATCTCGCCGCGCAGCATGCGGCGCTCCACGTCCTGCGTCTGCTCCCAGTCGAGCGTGGAATTGAGGAAGGCCGCGCTCACCCCCGCCTCATGCAGCGCGCCGACCTGGTCGTGCATCAGCGCGATCAGCGGCGACACCACCACCGCCACGCCGCGCCCCGCGCGCTGCCGCGCGATGGCCGGAATCTGGTAGCACAGCGACTTGCCGCCGCCCGTGGGCATCAGCACCAGCGCGTCGCCGCCGCCCACCACGTGCTCCACGATGTCCTGCTGGGCCCCGCGAAAGCGCGCGTAGCCGAACACGTCGTGAAGGATGTCGGCGGGGGCCGCGCTGCCGGGGCTGCTGCCGTCGCTGGTGGCGTCGAAGGGGCGGGGAGCGAGGGAAGACACAGGCGGGGGTGCGAAGGGCGGGAGAGGGGGAGAAAAGGGCCGGAGCCGGGGCGGACGCCGATTGTCCCCCAGCGGCTCCGATATGACTGTGGCACGGCGTTTGCAATGGTGAACCCCGTCCCGGCACCCTCTTGTCTAGACAGCAAACTGGGGAATTTCTCTCGGAGATGCACCAAAACAGGACTTTCGGGTTATCCTGTATATACAAGTTGGGGCGCCTGGCAACAATGCGAGGCGTGCTGCCCATATCCCCCGGGCATGTATCGCCGAGTCACCTCTCTCAAAAAATGGAACCAGGAGTCCCCATGGTCAAGACGGTAGTTGTGAAAGTCGCTTCGCTGCTGGCAGCAGGTGCATGTGCAGCGGGCATGGCCGGAACGGCCGCCGCCCAGGACACGAAGATCTCGCTCGGCATGTCCGGCTGGACCGGCTTTGCGCCGCTGTCGCTGGCCGACAAGGCCGGCATCTTCAAGAAGAACGGGCTGGACGTCGAACTGAAGATGATCCCGCAGAAGGACCGCCACCTGGCGCTGGCCTCCGGCGCGATCCAGTGCGCGGCCACCACGGTGGAGACGCACGTGGCCTGGAACGCCAACGGCGTGCCGATCGTGCAGATCTTCCAGATGGACAAGTCCTACGGCGCCGACGGCCTGGCCGTGCGCAACGACGTGAAGAGTTTCTCCGACCTCAAGGGCAAGAGCATCGGCGTGAGCGCCCCGGGCACCGCGCCGTACTTCGGCCTGGCCTGGATGCTCAGCAAGAACGGCATGAGCCTGAAGGACGTGAAGGTGGTCTCGCTCGAGCCGCAGCCCGCCGCGCAAGCCTTCGTGGCCGGCCAGAACGACGCCGCCATGACCTACGAGCCCTACCTCTCGACCGTGCGCGCCAACCCCGCCGCCGGCAAGATCCTGGCCACCACGCTCGACTACCCGATGGTGATGGACACCGTCGGCTGCGCGCCCACCTGGCTCAAGGCCAACGCCAAGGCCGCCGCCGCGCTCACCAAGTCGTACTTCGACGCGCTGGACATGATCAAGGCCGACCCTGCCAAGGCCAACGAGCTCATGGGCTCGGCCGTCAAGCAAAGCGGCGAGCAGTTCGCCAAGTCGTCGGCCTACCTGCGCTGGCAGGACAAGGCCGCCAACCAGAAGTTCTTCGCGGGCGAGCTCACCAGCTTCATGAAGGAAGCCGCGGCCATCCTGCTGGAGGCCGGTGTGATCCGCAAGGCGCCGGAAGACTACGCCGCCACCTTCGACGCCAGCTATGTCAAGTAAGGCCTTGCCGCAGATGCAACCGATGACCGCCGCCCCGGCGCGCGCCGTGACGCCGCCGCCCGCGCCTCCCGTGCGGCGTCGCGTGTTCGCGCCGCTCGAACCCATCAGCGCGTCCGCGCGCACGATGCTGGGGCTGGGCTTCTTCGTGCTCTTCGTGGTGGTGTGGGGCATCGCCACGCTGGGCGGCTTCGTGTCGCCCACCTTCCTGGCCAGCCCGATCACGATGGTCAAGGAGGGCTGGCTGCTCTTCACCGAGTACGGCTTCATCGGCGACATCGGCATGACCGTGTGGCGCGTGTTCGGCGGCTTCCTGCTGGCGGCCGTCATCGCGGTGCCGCTGGGCGTGGCCATGGGCACCTGGAAGACCGTCGAGGCCTTCTTCGAGCCCTTCGTGTCGTTCTGCCGCTACCTGCCGGCCTCGGCCTTCATTCCGCTGCTCATCCTGTGGGCGGGCCTGGGCGAAATGCAGAAGCTCTTGGTGATCTTCATCGGCTCGTTCTTCCAGATCGTGCTGATGGTGGCTGTCACCGTGGGCGGCGCGCGGCGCGACCTCGTCGAGGCCGCCTACACGCTGGGCGCCAACAGCCGCGGCATCGTGGCGCGCGTGCTCATTCCGGGCGCCGCGCCGGGCATCGCCGAAACGCTGCGCCTCGTGCTGGGCTGGGCCTGGACGTACGTGATCGTGGCGGAACTGATCGGCTCCTCGTCGGGCATCGGCCACATGATCACCGACAGCCAGGCGCTGTTGAACACCGGGCAGATCATCTTCGGGATCATCGTGATCGGCGTCATCGGCCTGTTGTCCGACTTCGCTTTCAAGGCGATGAATCGCCGTCTGTTTGCATGGGCTGCACTGTGAAGAACCAACTCTCCATTCAAGGCGTCTCGCGCGTCTTCACCGGCACCAAGGGCCAGCGCACGCAGGCGCTGCAGCCGATCGACTTCGAGGTGAAGGAGAACGACTTCGTCACCATCCTCGGCCCTTCGGGCTGTGGCAAGTCGACGCTGCTGCGCATCGTGGCGGGGCTCGACTTCCCGACCACCGGCCAGGTGATGCTCGACGGCGAGCGCATCGAAGGCCCGGGCGCCGACCGCGGCGTGGTGTTCCAGAGCTACACGCTCTTCCCGTGGCTCACGGTGGCGCAGAACATCCGCTTCGGCCTGCGCGAGCGCGGCATGAGCGAGGCCGACCAGAAGGAGCGCAGCGAGTTCTTCATCGCCAAGGTCGGCCTGCGCGGCTTCGAGCACCACTTTCCCAAGCAGCTCTCGGGCGGCATGCAGCAGCGCACGGCCATTGCGCGCGCGCTGGCCAACGACCCCAAGATGCTGCTGCTCGACGAGCCCTTCGGCGCGCTCGACAATCAGACCCGCGTGCTCATGCAGGAGCTGCTGCTGGGCATCTGGGAGTCGGCGCAGAAGACGGTGCTGTTCGTCACGCACGACATCGACGAGGCGATCTTCATGGCCAACCGCGTGGCGGTGTTCAGCGCGCGGCCGGGCCGCATCAAGACCGAGATCGCGGTCGACTTCCCGCACCCGCGCAGCTACACCATCAAGACCTCGCCCGAGTTCATGGACATCAAGGCGCGCCTGACCGAAGAAATCCGCGCCGAGTCGATGGCCGCCGCGGAACATTGAAAGCACGATGAAACGCGACCTGCCGTCCCTCGCGCTCTATGCGCAAGTCAAGGATCACATCTCCCGCAAGATCCAGGACGGCACGTGGCCGCCCGGCCACCGCCTGCCTTCCGAGAACGAGCTGGTCGCGCAGTTCGGCATGGCGCGCATGACCGTGAACCGCGCCCTGCGCGAACTCATGGAGCAGGGGCGCATCGTGCGCGTGGCCGGCGTCGGCAGCTTCGTGGCCGAGAACAAGCCGCAGTCGACGCTGCTGCAGATCGCCAACATCGCCAGCGAGATCCGCCAGCGCGGCCACGACTACCGCTGCGAGATGCTCGCGGTCGAGCGCCTCGCGGCCTCGCCCGACGTGGCCGCCTGGCTCGACCTGCGCGCGGGCGACTCGGTGTTCCACAGCGCCTGCCTGCACCTGGACAACGACACGCCCGTGCAGCTCGAGGAGCGCTATGTCAACCCGCAGGTCGTGCCCGACTTTCTCGAGCAGGACTTCACGGCCGTGCCACCCAGCGAGTACCTGGTGCGCAACGTGCCCTTCGACCAGATCGAACACGTCGTCGATGCCGTGCTGCCCAGCGCCGAACAGGCCGAGCGGCTCGCGATGGCGCCCACCGACCCCTGCCTGCTGCTGACGCGCCGCACCTGGATCCGCAACACGCCCGTGACCTGGGTGCGCTGCCTGCATCCCGCTTCGCGCTACAGCCTGGGCAGCCGCTTTAAATCCGACGGCAACCCGACCTTCGGCTAGACAGACCGTTTTTTTCGACCCTCAGAGGCCCACGTTTTCTCTCGCAACCACTTGTATAGACAGGTTCACATGCCAAGCAATCACACCGCCACCTCCCACGCCACATTGACCCTCACGCCCGGCAAGGTCGACCTTGCGATGCTGCGACGCATCCAGGCCGGCGGCGTGCACCTTGCGCTCGACCCGTCGGTGCAGGACGGCATGGCCAAGGCCGAGGCCGCGGTGCGCCACATCGTCGAGAACGACGAGGTGGTCTACGGCATCAACACCGGCTTCGGCAAGCTCGCGAGCACGCGCATCGGCAACGACCATCTGGCCGAGCTGCAGCGCAACCTTGTGCTCTCGCACAGCGTGGGCACGGGTGAGCCGCTGGCCGCGCCGGTGGTGCGCATGATCCTCGCGACCAAGGCCGTGAGCCTGGCGCGCGGCCACTCGGGCGTGCGGCCTGCGCTGGTCGATGCGCTGCTGGCACTGTTCAACGCCGGCGTCACGCCCAGCATCCCGTGCAAGGGCTCGGTCGGCGCCTCGGGCGACCTCGCGCCGCTGGCCCACATGGCCTGCGTGCTGATCGGCGAAGGCGAAGCCACGCTGGCCGACGGCAAGAAGGTGAGCGGCGCCGAAGCCATGCGCAGCATCGGCCTCGAACCCTTCGTGCTCGGCCCCAAGGAAGGCCTGGCGCTGCTCAACGGCACGCAGGTGTCGACCGCGCTGGCGCTGGCCGGCCTGTTCGGCGCCGAAGACGTGTTCGCCGCCGCGCTGATGTCGGGCGCGCTGTCGCTCGAAGCCATCCAGGGCTCGATCAAGCCTTTCGATGCACGCATCCACGCCGCGCGCGGCCAGCCCGGCCAGATCGCCGTGGCCGGCGCCGTGCGCAC
This sequence comes from Variovorax boronicumulans NBRC 103145, assembly GCF_001591345.1. GTDB lineage: Bacteria > Pseudomonadota > Gammaproteobacteria > Burkholderiales > Burkholderiaceae_C > Variovorax > Variovorax boronicumulans. The sequence goes on from NZ_BCUS01000140.1 coordinate 10,480, forward strand.
GCTGCTCGACGGCAGCGAGATCGTCCCGTCGCACGCCGACTGCGGCCGCGTGCAGGACCCGTACTCGGTGCGCTGCATCCCGCAGGTGATGGGCGCTTGCCTCGACAACCTGGCCCACGCCTCGCGCGTGCTGGTCATCGAGGCCAATGCCGCATCGGACAACCCGCTCGTGTTCTGCGACACCGGCGAGGTGATCTCGGGCGGCAACTTCCACGCCGAGCCCGTCGCCTTCGCGGCCGACATCATTGCGCTGGCCGTGAGCGAAGTCGGCGCCATCGCCGAGCGCCGCCTCGCGCTGCTGCTGGACAGCGGCCTGTCGGGCCTGCCGCCCTTCCTGGTGCGCGACGGCGGTCTCAATTCCGGTTTCATGATCGCGCAGGTCACGGCCGCCGCGCTCGCCTCGGAAAACAAGTCGCACGCACACCCCGCCAGCGTCGACAGCCTGCCGACCTCGGCCAACCAGGAAGACCACGTGTCGATGGCCACCTTCGCGGCGCGCCGCTTGGGCGACATGGTCAACAACACCGCCGTGGTGGTGGGCATCGAAGCGATGGCCGCCGCCCAAGGCATCGAACTCAAGCGCAAGCTGAAGAGTTCGCCGCTGGTGGAGGCGGAATTCGCCCGCATCCGCCAGAAGGTCGCGTTCCTCGAGACCGACCGCTACCTCGCACCCGACATCGAAGCCATGCGCCTGTGGGCGCTCGCGGCCGACCTGCCGGTCGCGCTGCTCGACATCCTGCCCAGCCACTCGAAGTGATCCGTACCGACTGCCACCCGACAAGGAGAACCACGCCATGAACGCACCCGACAAATTCGCCCTGAACACCCCCACCGGCGCCGATCCGCGCCATGACCCGACCCGCGTGATCCGCGCCCCGCGCGGCACCGAGCTCAACTGCAAGAGCTGGCTCACCGAAGCGCCGTACCGCATGCTGCAGAACAACCTCGACGCCGAGGTGGCCGAGCGCCCGCAGGACCTCGTGGTGTACGGCGGAATCGGCCGCGCCGCGCGCGACTGGGCCTGCTACGACCAGATCCTCGCGTCGCTGAAGGAACTGGAAGACGACGAGACGCTGCTCATCCAGTCGGGCAAGCCCGTGGGCGTGTTCAAGACGCACGCCGATGCACCACGCGTGCTGCTCGCCAATTCCAACCTCGTGCCGAAGTGGGCCAACTGGGAGCACTTCAACGAGCTCGACCGCCAGGGCCTCTTCATGTACGGCCAGATGACGGCGGGCAGCTGGATCTACATCGGCAGCCAGGGCATCGTGCAAGGCACCTTCGAGACCTTCGTCGAAGCCGGCCGCCAGCACTACAACAACAGCCTCGCGGGCAAGTGGATCCTCACGGCCGGCCTGGGCGGCATGGGCGGCGCGCAGCCGCTCGCGGCCACGCTGGCCGGCGCGGTGTCGCTGAACATCGAGTGCCAGCAGTCGAGCATCGACTTCCGCCTGCGCACGCGCTACGTCGACAAGCAGGCACGCGACATCGACCACGCCTTCGAACTCATCAAGCAGCACTGCGATGCCAAGGAAGCCGTGTCGATCGCGCTGCTGGGCAACGCGGCCGACATCCTGCCCGAGCTGGTCAAGCGCGCGAAGGCCGGTGGCCTCAAGCCCGACCTCGTGACCGACCAGACCTCCGCGCACGACCTCATCAACGGCTACCTGCCCTCGGGCTGGACCGTGCCGCAGTGGCAGGCCGCCATGAAGGACGCGTCGCAACACGACGCCCTGAAGAAGGCCGCCGCCAAGTCGTGCGCCGTGCACGTGCAGGCCATGCTCGACTTCCAGGCCATGGGCATTCCCACGGTCGACTACGGCAACAACATCCGCCAGGTCGCGTTCGACGAAGGCGTGAAGAACGCCTTCGACTTCCCGGGCTTCGTGCCGGCCTACATCCGTCCGCTGTTCTGCGAAGGCAAGGGCCCGTTCCGCTGGGTCGCGCTCTCGGGCGATCCGGAAGACATCTACAAGACCGACGCCAAGATCAAGGAGCTGTTCCCCGAGAACACCCACACGCACCGCTGGCTCGACATGGCGCGCGAGCGCATCGCCTTCCAGGGCCTGCCCGCGCGCATCTGCTGGCTCGGTCTGGGCGAGCGCCACATCGCCGGCCTGGCCTTCAACGAGATGGTGAAGAACGGCGAGCTCAAGGGCCCGATCGTCATCGGCCGCGACCACCTGGACACCGGCTCGGTCGCCAGCCCGAACCGCGAGACCGAAGCCATGAAGGACGGCACCGATGCCGTCTCCGACTGGCCGCTGCTCAACGCCCTGCTCAACACGGCCGGCGGCGCGACCTGGGTCAGCCTGCACCACGGCGGCGGCGTGGGCATGGGCTACTCGCAGCACTCGGGCGTGGTGATCGTGTGCGACGGCACCGACGCCGCGGCCAAGCGCATCGGGCGCGTGCTCTTCAACGACCCGGCGACCGGCGTCATGCGCCATGCCGATGCGGGCTACGACATCGCCGTGGCCACGGCGAAGAAGCAGGGCCTGAAGCTGCCGATGATCAAGTAAGGCCGGCAGGCGCCGCAGGTGAAGTAAAAAAGCGGGTCACCGACACCCGACACACGAAGGAGACCCGACGATGACCCTCGATGCTTGCGACCTGCAGCGCCGCGTGCGCGAACGCGTGGACGACGCGCTGGTGGCGCAGTTCCAGCGCGATGGCGCGGTCTGCATCCGCCAGCTGCTCACGGCCGACGAACTCGCGCTGCTGCGTGACGGCATCGAGGCGAACCTGGCGGCGCCCAGCCCGCGTGCCAAGGTCGCGAGCCGGCCCGACGACCCGGGCCGCTTCTTCGAGGACTTCTGCAACTGGCAGGAGATCGACGCCTTCGGCCGCTTCATCAGAGAGGCACCGCTGGCGCCCCTCGCGCAGCGGCTCATGGGCTCGGACACCGTGCGCCTGTACCACGACCACCTGCTCGTGAAGGAACCCGGCACGCGCCAGCGCACGCCGTGGCACCAGGACCAGCCCTACTACAACATCGAGGGCATGCAGAACGTCAGCATGTGGATTCCGGTCGATCCGGTGTCGCGTGCCGCCACGCTCGAGTTCGTGGCCGGCTCCCACAAGGGGCCGTGGCTCATGCCGCGCACCTTCATGGACAACCACGCCAAGTGGTTCCCCGAAGGCAGCCTCGACGACCTGCCCGACATCGAGGGCGCGCGCGAGCGCTTCCCCATCGTCGGCTGGGACATCGAGCCCGGCGACTTCGTCTGCTTCCACATGCTCACGCTGCATGCGGCGGCCGGCGTCGAGGGGCCGAACCGGCGCCGCGTGTTCTCGGTGCGCTTCCTGGGCGACGACATCCGCCACGCCCCGCGCAGCTGGAAGACCTCGCCCGATTTCCCGGGCCTGGCCGAGCGCCTGCCGGCCGGCGCGCCGATGGACGATCCGCTCTTTCCGCTGCTGGTGCGCTGAGCCTCGGTAAGACGAAGGTAGAAAGAAAAAACGCGCTCATTCCCATCGAGTGGGAATTCGGGCTTGGTCGTGAGAACGGCGAGCAAGATACTGCACGCCGCATCCACTTTCGACCGCCCAGCGATTGCCCCCGATGACGACCCCCCTTGAAGCTCCCGCCCACAACGACCGCGCGCTGTTCGTGCTGTCGGTGCTGGCGCAAAGCAAGGCGGCGATGACGGCGGCCGAGCTGGTGCAGGCCACCGGCCTGTCGCAGAGCACGCTGTACCGCCAGGTCGCCACCTTGCGCCGCTGGGGCTTCGTGATGGAGTCCGAGGGCCGCTACTCGCCGGGGCCGGTGAGCGTGCAGCTGGCCAGCGGCTTCGACGGCAACTCCGACCTCGTGATGGCCGCGCGCGCCGACATGCGCGTGCTGGCGCAGCAAAGCCACGAGAGCGTGGCGCTCGTCACCCTGGTGAACGAGCGCGTCGTGTGCCTGGAGATGATCGACAGCGAACAGTCGCTGCGCTGCTCCTTCGACCGCGGCCGCAGCGTGCCCGCGCGCGACGGCGCCAGCGCCAAGTGCCTGCTGGCCCAC
>NZ_BCUS01000141.1 GCF_001591345.1 Variovorax boronicumulans NBRC 103145
AGGTGAGGCCGCCGCGCGACGCGGCCTGGCGCGCGGCGCCGGCTTCGCGGATGCAGGCGGCACGGTCCTGCTGGTTGTGGCCGCAGACCGCAATCTCCTGCTGGTAGGTGCTGCCGCCGCCGTCGCCACGGGCGGCCGTGGCGATGGTGGTGGTGGCCAGCCCGCTGAGTGCGAGCAGGGCAAAGATCATCGAACGCGCATTGTTTGGCATGGTGTGCTCCTTGTTGGCGTATCGGGGTGAAGGCCGGCCTCGCTCGATCAGCGCACCGGCTGCACGGGCTGTGGCGGCAGCGGGGTGACGGTTTCGCGGATCACGCCGCCGCCCATCACGCTGCCTTCGGTGGAGGTGCGCGCACCGCCGCGGATGCGCGCTTCGCAATCGGCACGGTCGGCCACGGGTTGTTCGCGGCAACGTGCGAGCGCGTTGGCATCTTCGCGTTCCGCACCGGGGGTGGTCAGGCCGTGGCGACCGGCTTCCTGGCGCGCGGCGCCGGCTTCGCGCAGGCACGCCGCGCGGTCCTGTTGCACGCCGTCACAGGTGGCGCGTTCCTTTTGCATCCGCGCGTCGCTGCCGGGCGCCTGGGCCGAGGCCAGCGGCGCACAGGCCATGAAGAAGCCGCCGAACGCCACGAGGGCGGCGGTCGACACGGTGGAACGGAGGGAATGGGTCGTCATCGGGGCTCCTGGAAAGGCGCGCCGTGCGAGCGGACATGAGGAAGACAAAAGCACGCAGGGCGCGACCGGTCCCCAGTGTGGGCCGGCCGGTGGCGCGGGGCTGTGGGACAAGCCGCACGCCGTGGAGCGGGCCGGACGCGCCCCTGCGTGTGGGACACGTCCGTCAGCGCAAGGAGGGCGGGCCTCCCGCGCTGCGGGGCGGGTGGATCAGCCTTGCGCGATGCGCTGCGCGAGGTGGGCCAGCGCCTCTTCGACCTGGTCGACGAGGATGAGCGACAGGTCGCCCGGCTGCAGCCGCGCCAGCGCGGTGTCGATGGCGACGAACTCGCCGCGGATCTCGTCGATCTGGCGCGTGCGCGAGGCGCCCTGCAGGCCCTGGCGCAGCAGCGCCATGACCTCGCCGTCGGCCCGGCCGCGCTGCGCCGCGTCCTGGTACAGGATCACGTCGTCGAAGGCCTGGCCGAGGATCGCGGTCTGGTCGCGGATGTCGGAATCGCGCCGGTCGCCCGCACCGCTGATGACCACCGAACGCTTGTTGGCGGGCATGGTGTCCACGGCCGAGACCAGCGCCTTCATGGCGTCGGTGTTGTGGCCGTAGTCGGCGATCACGGTGGCGCCGCGGTAGTCCATGACGTTGAAGCGCCCGGGCACGCCGGCCGCGTCGTTCATGAAGCTCGACAGGCCGCTGCGGATGGTGTCCCAATCGAGGCCCACGGCCCAGGCTGCGGCCACCGAGGCCATCACGTTGTCGACCTGGAAGCCGATGGTGCCGCCGCGCGTGATCGGCACGTCGCGCAGCGCGATGCGTTCGCGCCACGAGCCTTCAGCGGCCACCAGCGTGTCCTGGTCGACGTACACGGTGCGCTTGCCCTGCGCGCGGTGCGTGGCCATCACCGGGTGCATGCGGTCGGCGGTGAAGAAGATCACGTTGCCCGGGCAGCCGGCCGCCATGGCAGCGACGTTCACGTCGGCCGCGTTGAGCACCGCGTAGCCGTCGGGCGCCACGTTGCGCACGATCACGCGCTTGAGCACCGCCAGGTCTTCGACCGTGGTGATGTAGTTCAGGCCCAGGTGGTCGCCGCTGCCGATGTTGGTGACCACGGCCACTTCGCAGCGGTCGAAGCCCAGGCCCTCGCGCAGCACGCCGCCGCGGGCCACTTCGAACACGGCCGCGTCGACGTCGGGGTGCATCAGCACGTTGCGCGCGCTCTTGGGGCCGCTGCAGTCGCCGCTGTCGGTCTGGCGGCCGTTGACGTACACGCCGTCGGTGTTCGTCATGCCGGTGCGAAGGCCGCTGGAGGCAATGATGTGGTTGATCAGGCGCGCGGTGGTGGTCTTGCCGTTGGTGCCGGTGACGGCCACCACGGGAATGCGGCCGTCGTCGCCGGGGGCGAACAGCGTGTCCATCACCGCCTCGCCGACCGCGCGGCCGCGGCCGAACGAGGGCGAGATGTGCATGCGCAGGCCGGGCGCGGCGTTCACTTCGACCACGCCGCCGTGCTGTTCTTCGAGCGGGCGCAGCACGTTCTCGCAGACCATGTCGACGCCGCAGATGTGCAGGCCGACCATCTGCGCCGCATCGACGGCGCGCGCGGCCACTTCGGGGTGCACGGTGTCGGTGACGTCGGTGGCGGTGCCGCCGGTCGAGAGGTTGGCGTTGTTGCGCAGCACCACGCGCTGGCCCAGCTCGGGCACGCTCTCGGGCGTGAGGCCCTGCGACTCGAGCCGGCCGATGGCGATGTCGTCCAGGCGGATCTTGGTGAGCGAGGTGGCGTGGCCCTCGCCGCGGCGCGGGTCGAGGTTCACGGTGTCGACCAGCTGGCGCACGGTGGAGCTGCCGTCGCCGATGACCTGCGGCGGGTCGCGCCGCGCGGCGGCCACGAGGCGGTCGCCCACCACCAGCAGGCGGAAGTCGAAGCCGGGCAAAAATTTCTCGACCATCACCTCGCCGTACACGGCGGCCGAGTCGTAGGCTGAAGTGAGTTGCTCGCGCGTGGTGATGTTCACCGTCACGCCCTTGCCCTGGTTGCCGTCCTGCGGCTTGACCACGACCGGCAGGCCGATTTCTTCGGCGGCGGCCCAGCCGTCGTCGGCGCTGGACACGGGGCGGCCCAGTGGCACCGGCACGCCGGCGGCGTTGAGCAGCTGCTTGGTGAGTTCCTTGTCCTGCGCGATCGATTCGGCCACGCCGCTGGTGCTGTCGATCTCGGCGGCCTGGATGCGGCGCTGCTTGGAGCCCCAGCCGAACTGCACCAGGCTGCCACTGGTAAGGCGGCGGTACGGAATGCCGCGCGCCACGGCGGCGTCGACGATGGAGCCGGTGCTCGGGCCCAGGCGTTCCGACTCGTCGAGGTCGCGCAGCTCGGTGATGGCGGCGTCGGCGTCGAAGGCGGTGTCGGCCAGCGCGGCCTGGATCAGCTCTTCGGCCAGCGCGAGGGCGCGGCGGCCCACGTCTTCCTCGGTGTACTGCACGGTGACCTGGTACACGCCTTCTTCGGTCGTGGGCGCGGTGTTGCCGAAGTTGACGGCGCAGCCGGCCTGGGCCTGCAGCGCCACGGCGGCGTTCTCGAGCACGTGGGCCAGCGCCAGCGGCTGGCCGAGCACCATCGGGTGCAGCTCGCCGATGGTCGGGAAGCGGGCGCGCAGGCGGGCTTCGAACCCGTCGAGCTTGCCGACGGCGTTCTCGTCGCCTTCGCAGGCCACGACGGCCTCGATGGTGGTGTGGCGGCTCCAGAGATTGGGGCCGCGCAGGGCGCGGATGCGGGTGACTTTCATGGGGCTACGGCACGGGGCGCGCGGTTGCGGTGATCTTGCGGTGTGACCAGGGCGCCGGCCCCGCGGGTGGCGGGGCGGCGCATCGTGTCATGCCAGTTGTAGTTGGGGCGAAAGGGGCGAGGCCTGCGACAGCTGCAGCGAGGCCAGGGCCGCCTGCAGGTCGGCTTCGAAGGCTTCGACGCCGGCGCCGATCAGGTTGAGCGGAATGCCCATGGCCCAGGCGGCGGCCACGGCGGCCAGCAGGCTTTCGAGGCTCACGCCGACGTGGGTCGCGCGCCAGATGGTCAGGCGGCCCAGGCCGGGCAGGAACGATTCGCTCGTGCCGTTGGCCAGCACCACGCGGTCCTGGCGCACCAGCACGGCCTTGCCGCCTTCGGCCTGGTGCGCGGCGAGCGCGGCGGCCTGCGGGTCGGCCGCATAGAGGATGACGGCGCCATCGCACAGCGGCGCCAGGGCGGCGATGCGCGGCTCGTCGGCGTTGAGCACGGCCGTGCCTTCGCCCAGCACCACGTCGACCTGGGTGCGCAGCACCTTGACCATCTGGTCGCTCTCGGTGATGTCGTAGTCGGCAAGGGCTTCGCAGCCTTCGAGGTCGGTCACGATGCCGACTTCGCAGCGGTCGTAGGCCAGGCCGTCGCGCAGGATGGTCTCGGCGCCGTTCTCGATCACCACGGCCTCGACGGCGCGGTTCACGAGCAGGCGGTGGCCGGCGTCCCAGTTGGCGCTGTCGCGTGCATCGACGCGGCGGCGTTCCAGGAACAGGCCGTCGCGGCAGGCCAGGCCGGTGTGGCGCCCGCCGAGGTTGATGAGCCAGGCCACCAGCCGCGCGAGCACGGCGGTGTCGCGCGAACCGGCCACGCCCACCACGGGGATGCGGCCGGGCGCGTCGTTCGGGAACAGGTGGTCGCAGATGGCGCGGCCCACGGGGCGCGGCGAGCCGATGGCCGGCTTCAGGTGCATCAGCAGGCCGGGGCCGGCGTTCACTTCGACGATCGCGCCGCCCTGCGGGCCCAGCGGCTTGGAAATATCTTGCGCGACCATGTCGATGCCCGCGATGTCCAGGCCGACCACGCGGGCGGCGAGCACGGCGGCGTGCGCCACCTCGGGGTGCACGAGGTCGGTGCAGTCGTAGGCCATGTTGCCGTTGCGCTGGATCGTGACCACGCGGCCGGCGGCCGGCACCGAGGTGCCGTCCAGTTCCTGACGCTTGAGCTCCAGCTGGAGCTTGGCGTCGGTGGCCAGCACGATCACGTCGAGCGGGAATTCTTCTTCGGCGCCGCGGCGCGGGTCGCTGTTGAGCTGCTTGTCGATCAGCCCGGCCACGGTGCTGGTGCCGTCGCCGGTCACGGTGATGATCTCGCCGCGCGCGGCCGCCACCACCTCGCCGCCCACCACCAGCAGGCGGTGTTCGTGGCCGCGGATGAAGCGCTCGACCATCACGTCGCTGCCCTCGGGCTCGGCGACCGCGAAGGCGGCCATGACTTCCTCGCGCGTCGTCAATTCGAGCGACACGCCGCGGCCATGGTTGGCGTCCGACGGCTTCACGACCACGGGCAGGCCGATGTCCTCGGCGGCTTCCCAGGCTTCTTCGGGCGACTCGACCACCTGGCCGTGCGGCACGGGCACGCCGCAGCTGGCGAGCAGCGACTTGGTCAGCTCCTTGTCGCTGGCGATCGATTCGCCGATGGCGCTGGTGTAGTCGGTCTCGGCGGTCCAGATGCGCTGCTGGTTGGCGCCGTAGCCCAGCTGCACCAGGTTGCCGCTGTTCAGGCGCATGTGCGGAATGCCGCGGTCGGTGGCGGCGGACACGATGGCCGCGGTGCTCGGGCCGAGGTAGCAGTCCTCGACCTTGGCCTTGACGGCCTCGACGGCGGTCTGCACGTCGGCGGCGGTGAACGGGTCGTTGTTGATGGCCGCCATCAGCAGGCGGTGGCCTTCGGTCAGCGCCACGCGGGCGACCTGCTCGTCACGCGCGCGGAACACCATGCGGTACACGCCGTGCTCCGAGGTGCTGCGGGTTTGCCCGAAGCCGGTCGGCATGCCGGCCAGGTTCAGCAGTTCGATCACGACGTGTTCCAGCACGTGGCCCGACCAGGTGCCTTCGGTGAGGCGCTGGATGAACCCGCCGCGCTCGCCCACGCCGCAGTGGTGCTCGATGAGCGCCGGCAGCAGGGTGGTCAGCCGGTCGGTGAAACCGTCGATCTTGTTGGAGGGGAAGTCTTCCAGTTGGCCCAGGTCGAGCCAGACTTCGAGCACCGGACGGTAGGTCCAGAGGTTGGGACCGCGCAAATAGTTGATGCGCAGCAATTGGATGTCGTCGAAACGGGTCATGCAAACGTTCGATGTGCTTTGGCCGAGCACCACGGCGCCTTCAAGCGCTCCCATGGCGATCGGTCAGAATCGGCGCCCGACCAAGGACGCCATGACGCGGTCCCTGCGGCCCGCGACGGGCAAGAGTCAAATAAACACAATGCAACATCACGATCCAGTCGGCGCCCAGGCGGGCGAAACGGAGGCGGTCTCAGGCGTGCTGAAAAGCCGACTCGCAGGCGCTGAAAACGTTTCGGTAACACTTGCGGTTGACCTCGACGACCAACTTCGCTTCGCCACCGGCCTCGTCGCCCTGACCGACAAGCGGCTCGTGGCCCTGGAGCCGGGCGGCGAGTGGCGTGAGTGGCCACTCACCGATCAAGCCTTGGAAATGCGTCTTTCCGACCACGCAGGCGTCGGAACCCTCGACCTCATCGGCCCCGCCGGACAGCTCGCCCGCTGGCGCTACACCCTGGCCGGCCAGCCGGCGGCGCTGAAGCTGCTCAAGCTGTTCGGCCAGCGCGCCGCGCCCGCTGTCGCGAAGGCGACAGAAGAGGTGCCCGAACTTCTCGACGTGGACGGCACCGACACCGAGCTGCAGACCCCGCCCTCGACCTGGGTGCTGCTGCGCCTGGGCCGCTTCGCCGGGCCGTACCGCAAGCAGCTGATCCTCGGGTTTGTCCTGACCCTGATCTCCACCGCCGCCACGCTGGTGCCGCCGTACCTGACCATCCCGCTGATGGACGACATCCTGATCCCGTTCCAGAACGGGCAGAAGATCGATTCCGGCCGGGTCGGCCTGTACCTGGGCGGCCTGCTGATCGCGGCGCTGGTCGGCTGGGGGCTGGGCTGGGCGCGCACCTACCTCTTGGCGCTGGTCTCGGAACGCATCGGCGCCGACCTGCGCACCACCACCTACGAGCACCTGCTGACCCTGCCGCTGGACTACTTCGGGGGCAAGCGCACCGGCGACCTGATGGCGCGCATCGGCTCGGAAACCGACCGCATCAACGTCTTCCTGTCGCTGCACGCGCTCGATTTCGCCAACGACGTGCTGATGATCGTCATGACGGCGGCCATCCTCATCTCGATCAACCCGCTGCTGGCCGTGGTCACGCTGGTGCCGCTGCCCTTCATCGCCTGGATGATCCACGTCGTGCGCGACCGCCTGCGCACCGGCTTCGAGAAGATCGACCGCGTCTGGTCCGAAGTGACCAACGTGCTGGCCGACACCATCCCCGGCATCCGCGTGGTGAAGGCCTTTGCGCAGGAGCGCCGCGAAGCCGAGCGCTTCCGCGTGGCCAACGCCTACAACCTGCAGGTCAACGACAAGCTCAACCGCACCTGGTCGCTGTTCACGCCGACCGTGTCGCTGCTGACCGAAATCGGCCTGCTCGTGGTCTGGGCCTTCGGCATCTGGCAGGTGGCGCGCGGCAGCATCACGGTGGGCGTGCTCACCGCCTTCATCGCCTACATCGGCCGCTTCTACACGCGGCTCGATTCGATGAGCCGCATCGTCTCGGTCACGCAGAAGGCCGCCGCCGGCGCCAAGCGCATCTTCGACATCCTCGACCACGTGAGCAACGTGCCCGAGCCGGCCAACCCGGTGAAGGTGGAGCGCGTGCAGGGCCGCATCGAGATGAGCGGGCTCGGTTTCCGCTACGGCTCGCGCGCCGTGATCCACGACCTCGACCTGACCATCGAGCCCGGCGAGATGATCGGCCTCGTGGGCCACAGCGGCTCGGGCAAGAGCACGCTGGTCAACCTGATCTGCCGCTTCTACGACGTGACCGATGGCGCCATCAAGGTCGACGGCACCGACATCCGCCGCTTCGCCGTGGCCGACTACCGCCGCCACGTGGGGCTGGTGCTGCAGGAGCCGTTTCTGTTCTTCGGCACCATCGCGCAGAACATCGCCTACGGCAAGCCCGATGCCACGCGCGAAGAAGTCGTTGCAGCGGCCCGCGCGGCCCACGCGCACGACTTCATCCTGCGCCTGCCGCATGGCTACGACTCGCTGGTGGGCGAGCGCGGCCAGGGCCTGTCGGGCGGCGAGCGCCAGCGCATCAGCATCGCGCGCGCGCTGCTCATCGACCCGCGCATCCTGATCCTCGACGAGGCCACCTCGGCCGTCGACACCGAGACCGAGAAGGAAATCCAGAAGGCGCTCGACAACCTCGTGCAGGGCCGCACCACCATCGCCATCGCGCACCGTTTGTCCACGCTGCGCAAGGCCGACCGCCTCGTGGTCATGGACCGCGGCGAGGTGGTCGAGGTCGGGCCGCACGACGCGCTGATGGCCAAGCAGGGCGCCTACTGGCGCCTGTACCAGGCGCAGCTGCGCCAGGGCGACGAAGACGACGTGAGCGAAGGTGCCGCCGACGAGCGCGCCAACGCCCAGGCGCCGCTGGCCGTGAGCCACGCTGCCCATCCGGCAGGGGACGTGTGATGAGCAGCACCAACGACAACACCAACTTCCAGCTGGCCCGCGACACCTTCGGCCGCCTCGTGCTGACCGACGCGCAGGGCGAGCACCACGTGGGCGTGACACCCGTTCGCGCCTTTCCGCTGAGCGCGCCCAATGAGGGCGTGTCGCTCGTCGGCAGCGAAGGCCGCGAACTCGTGTGGGTCGACCGCGTCGACCAGCTGCCCGCGCCCACCCAGGCGCTGCTGACCGAAGAACTCGCCGTGCGCGACTTCGCGCCCACCTTGCTGAAGCTGCACGGCGTGTCCAGCTTCGGCGTGCCCAGCACCTGGACCGTGAGCACCGACCGCGGCGACACCAGCTTCGTGCTCAAGGCCGAGGAAGACATCCGCCGGCTCGAAGGCGGCGCGCTGCTGATCGCGAGCGCGCACGGCGTGCAGTTCCGCATTCCCGATGCGAAGGCGCTCGATCGCGCGTCGCGCAAGCTGCTGGAGCGCTTTCTCTAGAAGCAGCGCAGAACAGGGCGGCCCGCAGCATCGATCGGCTGCGAAAATCGTGTATTTGCACTACAACGGCCCCGCCGTTGACGGACATGCCCCTGCACACCACCGCCCTCGTTCTCTTCTCCGGCGGCCAGGACTCGGCCACCTGCCTGGCCGAGGCCCTGTCCAAGTACCAGCGTGTCGAAACCCTGGGCTTCGACTACGGCCAGCGCCACCGCGTCGAGCTCGACGTGCGCGGCACCGTGCTCGCCAAGATCCGCGAGCGCTTTCCCGAATGGGCGCCGCGCCTGGGCGAAGACCACGTGCTCACGCTGGCCGCGCTGGCCCAGCTCGGCGGCTCCTCGCTCACCGAAGAAGTCGCCTTCGCCATGCAGGCCGACGGCCTGCCCAACACCTTCGTGCCGGGGCGCAACCTGCTGTTCCTCACGCTGGCGGGCGCGCTGGCCTACCGGCGCGGGCTGCAGGTGATCGTCACCGGCGTGTGCGAGACCGACTTCTCGGGCTACCCCGACTGCCGCGACGACACCATGAAGGCGATGCAGCTGGCGCTGTCGCTCGGCCTGGAGCGCCGCCTCGTCATCGAGACGCCGCTCATGTGGATCGACAAGGCCGAGACCTGGGCGCTGGCCCACCGCCTGGGCGGCCAGCCGCTGGTCGACCTGATCGTGGAAGAAACCCACACCTGCTACCTCGGCGACCGCGAACACCGCCAGGCCTGGGGCTACGGTTGCGGCGAGTGCCCGGCCTGCGATCTGCGCAAGAAGGGCTGGGAGCGTTACGTCGCTGCGGCCTGAGCCGCTGTAGAGGTATCGAGCCGGTAGCGCGCGCCGCCGGCTGCACTTTCGTCCTGCGGCACCAGCGTCCACCGCTGGCCATGGAAGTCGCCCACGGCGGGGCGGTGCGCGATCGACACCATCGCACCGCCACCCGCGCGCACCGTGTCGGCCAGCCGTTGGTAGAGCACGGCTTCGGCCGGTGCATCGAGCGCGCTGGTCACTTCGTCGGCGAAGAGCCACGCCGGCTTCTTCAGCAGCACCCGCGCGATGGCCAGCCGCTGCTGCTCGCCGCCCGAGAGCTTCTGGCTCCAGGCGTCGCTGTCGTCGAGCCGGTTCACCAGGTCGGGCAGTAGCGCATCGGCCAGGGCTTGGCGCAGCTGGTCGTCGCTGAAGCCGGCGGCCGGGTGCGGGTAGGTCAGCGCCTCGCGCAGCTTGCCGTCGGGCAGGTAGGGGCGCTGCGGCATGAAGACCGCGTCGGCCGGGGCCTGCACCTTGCCGCTCGCGAACGGCCAGATGCCCGCGAAGGTGCGGAACAGCGTCGACTTGCCACTGCCCGACGGGCCTTGCAGCAGCACGCTGTCGCCGGGGCGCACCGCCAGCGCGGCACCGGCCAGCAGCTGCGTGCCGTTGGGCAGCGCGAGCGTGAGGTCGCTGGTGCCCAGCGTGGTGGCGCCTTCTTCGCGCTGCAGGCCGTCTTCGCGCGTGGCGTGGGCGCGCATCGCGTCGTCGAAGCTGATCAGGCGGTCGGTGGTGGCGCGCCAGACGGCCACGCGGTCGTAGTTGGTCACGAACCAGCTCAGCGAATCCTGCACCTTTTCAAAAGCGGTCGAGATCTGGATCAGCGCACCCAGCTGGATGGCGCCGCTGAAGAAACGCGGCGCCGACACGATGAACGGAAAGATCACCGACGCCTGCCCGAACATCGCGGTGAAGGTGACCAGGTTCTTCTGCTTCTTGATCAGTTGCAGGTAGTTGCGCAGCACGGCGCCGAAGCGCGTGTCGAGCTGGCCGCGCTCCACCGTCTCGCCGCGGTCGAGCGCGATGGCTTCGCTGTACTCGCGCACGCGCACCAGGTGGTGGCGGAAGTCGGCCTCGAAGCGCTGCTGGCGGAAGTTCAGGCCGATCAGCGGCCGGCCGATGAAGTGCGTGATGACCGTGCCGACCACGCAGTAGACCAGCGCCAGCCACACCATCGAGCCGGCGACCTGGTAGGTGCTGCCGCCCAGCGACAGGTCGAAGGTGCCCGACAGGCCCCACAGGATGCCGATGAAGCTCAGCAGCGTGACCACCGCGTTCAGGATCTCCATCGACAGCGTCATCGTGGCGTTGGTGAACATCTGCATGTCCTCCTGGATGCGCTGGTCGGGGTTGTCGGGCGTGGCGCCGTCGGCCTGCGCGTAGCGCGCCAGCTCCAAGTGATAGAAGGCGCGGTCGGCCATCCAGCGGCCGAGGTAATGGCGGGTCATCCACGAGCGCCAGCGCAGCTGCAGCAGCTGCGTCAGGTAGAACTTCGCCACCTGGATCGCGATGTTGAAGAAGGCCAGCACGGCGAACACGCGGATCTCGCGCCAGAAGACCACCGCGTCCTTGTTCTGCAGCCCGTCATAGAAGCGGCCGTACCACTGGTTGAAGAGCACCAGCGCATACACATACGCCAGGTTCAGCGCGACGATGCCCGTGAACATGAGGCGCGCCCGCCATTTTTCTTCGTCCGAACTGAAGTAGGGCGCCGCGAGCCGCAGCACGCGGCGCAGGACCTGGACGAACGCGCCGGCACGCGCCGCGATGGTGGGAGATGGAGCAGATGACATGCGGATTTCCTCGCAGGCGCAGGGGCGCCGGACCTCGTGAGGAAACCATCGTAGACAAATGTTTCTTAAACGGGGCTGAAAGTCGGCCCGCCGTCCCTTCGTCCCGCCGGCCCTCAGCGCAGCATCACGCGCGCCGCCGTCGCCAGGAAATGCGCGAGCGGCGGCGTTCGCAGCCCCTCGGCCTTGGCCGCTTCGTCCCACAGCCGCAGCCGCACCGCGTCGCCCGACCACGGCAGGCCGGCAAAGCGCTGCGCCGCGTCGTCGTCCATCACGCCGCCCTGCAGCGCCAGGCTGCGCACCGAATCGGGCGAGAGCATCGACACGTAGCCCGGCCGCGTCGCGCACAGGTAGCGCTTGGCGTCCACGTGCAGGCGGATCGGTTCGCGCACCGCCACGTCGAAGGCGCCGCGCAGCAGCGGCAGCGCGATGTACTGGTGGCGGTCGTCAATGCCCAGTTCGGTGGGCGAGAGCGACAGCGTCTGGTGCTCGGCGATCAGCAGGTGCCCCAGGTCGTGCAGCAATGCGGCCGTCACGAGCGTGTCGCCGGCGCCGGCCTGTTCGGCCAGCCAGGCGCATTGCAACGCGTGTTCGAGCTGCGACACCGGCTCGCCCGCATACGCCAGCCCGCCGCGTTCGGCGAACAGGCGAGCGATCTCGGCGAGGTCGAGTGTCATGGAATTGCAAAAGAACGGGTGCGACAGCCTGTACAGGCTCGCGTCGCTCGATGACAGCCGTGTGACGAAAGTGCAAACGCCGCAGCGCGGGTACGGCCGTGTGACAAACCTTTGTCACATAGCGCTGCGAGCATCGCTGCGTTCACGGCTCCGGCCGTGTTTTCTTTTTGCGTACACCGCCTGTTCTTACCTCGAGGGAATCTCCCATGCTGCATCGTCGTCTGATGTGGGCCGCCGTGCCCGCCGCCTTGTTCTCGCTGGCCTTCGCCGCCTCGGCCCAGGGCCGCACCGAGCTGCTGGTCTACACCGCGCTCGAAGCCGACCAGGTGCAGGCCTACAAGGCCGCCTTCGAAAAGGAGAACCCGGCCATCGAGCTGAAGTTCGTGCGCGACTCCACCGGCATCGTCACCGCCAAGCTGCTGGCCGAAAAGGCCAACCCGCAGGCCGACGTGGTGTGGGGCCTGGCCGCCACCTCGCTGATGCTGCTGGACAAGGAAGGCATGCTCCAGCCCTACGCCCCCAAGGGCCTGGACGCCATCAAGCCCACCATGCGCGACACCGCCAACCCGCCCAAGTGGGTCGGCATGGACGTGTGGTCGTCGGCCATCTGCTTCAACACCGCCGAAGCCACGAAGAAGAACCTGCCCAAGCCCACCAGCTGGGCCGACCTCACCAACCCGGTCTACAAGGGCCAGATCACCATGCCCAACCCCGCGGCATCGGGCACCGGCTACCTCATGGTGTCGGGCTGGATCCAGATGATGGGCGAGGACAAGGCCTGGAAGTACATGGACGCGCTGCACCAGAACATCGGCGTGTACAGCCTGTCGGGCAGCAAGCCCTGCCGCCAGGCCGGCGCCGGCGAGTTCGCGCTCGGCATGTCCTTCGAATACCGCGCCAACAAGACCAAGCGCGACGGCGCGCCCATCGACATCGTGCTGCCCAAGGAAGGCCTGGGCTGGGACATGGAAGCCACCGGCATCATCAAGACCAGCAAGAAGCAGGACGCCGCCAAGGCCCTGGCCGACTGGGCCGTGACGAAGCAAGCCAACGAGCTGTACGCGAAGAACTTCGCCGTGCTCGCGCTGCCGGGCATCCAGGAAAAGCTCGAGTTCGTGCCGGGCGACGTCGAGAAGCTGCTGGCCAAGAACGACTTCAACTGGGCTGCCGCCAACCGCGACCGCATCCTGACGGAATGGTCGAAGCGCTACGACGCCAAGGCCGAGAAAAAGCCAATGTGATCTGGGTTTCGGGTAGCCGCACATGACCAGCTTTCTTTCTCTTCGCGGCATCGGCAAGTCCTTTGGCGCCACGCGCGTGCTCGACGGCATCGACCTGGACATCGAGCCCGGCGAGTTCGTCTGCCTGCTCGGCCCTTCGGGCTGCGGCAAGACCACGCTGCTGCGCATCGTGTGCGGCATCGAGCGCGCCGACAGCGGGCAGATCCTGCTCGGCGGTCAGGACATCGCGGGCCTGCCGCCCGCGGCGCGCGGCTTCGGCGTGGTGTTCCAGTCGTATGCGCTGTTCCCCAACCTCACGGCCGCGCAGAACATCGCCTACGGCCTGCACCCCACGGGCGCGCTGGCGCGCGAGATGGCCAAGCGCTCGCGCGAAATGCTCGACCTCGTCGGGCTCACCGCGCATGCCGACAAGTACCCCGTGCAGCTCTCGGGCGGCCAGCAGCAGCGCATCGCGCTGGCGCGCGCTTTGGCGCCCAACCCGCGCCTGCTGCTGCTCGACGAGCCGCTCTCCGCGCTCGACGCGCAGGTGCGCGCCACGCTGCGCAGCGAAATCCGCGCGCTGCAAAAGCGCCTGGGCATCGTCACCATCATGGTCACGCACGACCAGGAAGAAGCCCTCTCGATGGCCGACCGCGTGGTGCTGATGCACAACGGCCGCATCGAGCAGGCCGGCACGCCCGACGAGCTCTACCGCCAGCCGCGCACCCGCTTCGTGGCGGGCTTCGTGGGCCGCATGAACATGCTGCCCGCCACCGTGCTGGCCGGCGGCAAGGTGCGTGTGCGCGACAGCGAACTGTTCTGCGCGCCCGGCAGCCTCAGCGTGGGTTCGCAGGCCACCGTGGGCATCCGGCCCGAGCATGTGGTGGTGAAGCGCTTCGGCTCCGAACTCGGCACCAACAGCTTCGCCGCGCGCCTGCTCGACACCGAGTTCTTCGGCAACCGCACCTCGGCCCGCCTGGCCTGCGAGCCGCTGGGCATCGAGATCGAGGCCGAGCTGCCCGCCGATGCGCGCAGCGGCGGCGAAGAGCCGCTGGTGCCCAGCAGCATGGTGCACATCCAACTGCCTTTGAACGCGCTGTCGGTCCTGGCGCAATGAAATGACATCGGGCTTGTCGGTGCCTTGTCGTTGGGAGCGCAGTCCTT
>NZ_BCUS01000142.1 GCF_001591345.1 Variovorax boronicumulans NBRC 103145
CGCCCGACTGGGGCACGGCCGAGCCCGACGGCGCCTTCGCGCTGCGCGTGCTGCCCGGCCCCGAGTTCGACCTGTTCACGCCCGACGCGCAGGCGCTGCTGTGGAGCGAGCGCTGGCGCATCACGCCGCAGAGCAACCGCATGGGCAGCCGCCTCGCCGGCGCCGAGCTGCAGCGCAAGGCGGGCGGCGACATGCTGTCCTCGGGCGTGATTCCCGGCACGATCCAGGTGCCGCCTTCGGGCCAGCCGATCATCCTCATGGGCGATGCGCAGACCACCGGCGGCTACCCGCGCATCGGCGTGGTGATCCGCGCCGACCTCTGGAAGCTCGCGCAGGCGCCGCTCGGCGGCCGGCTGCGGCTGGTGCGCACCGACCTGTCGCACGCGCTCGCGGCCTGGGCCGGGCAGCAGCGCTACCTGGCGCAGGTGGCGCAAGGGCTCGCCGCTGCGGGCTGGCCCGGCGCGGCCTAGACTGTGGCCTGACGCAGGTGGCTCCCGCACCTGCCCCCGAGACGGAGAACATCCCATGCAGATCGACCTCAACGCCGACCTCGGCGAAGGCGCCGGCAGCGACGAAGCGCTGCTCGGCCTCGTGAGTTCCGCCAACATCGCCTGCGGCTGGCACGCGGGCGACGCCAGGACCATGCAGCAGTGCGTGCGCTGGGCCATGGCGCACGGCGTGGCGATCGGCGCGCACCCGAGCTTTCCCGACCGCGAGAACTTCGGTCGCAGCACCATGCACCTGCCGCCCGAGGAGATCGTCGCGAACGTGCTCTACCAGGTCGGCGCGCTGGCCGCGATCGTCAAGGCCGAAGGCGGCCGGCTCGCGCACGTGAAGCCGCACGGCCAGCTCTACAACCAGGCGGTGAAAGAACCCGAACTCGCCGAGGCGCTGTGCGAGGCGGTGCGCCGCTTCGACCCTTCGCTCAAGTTCTTCGGCCTGGCCGGCAGCAACATGATCGACGCGGCCCGCCGCGCCGGCCTGCAACCCGTGGAAGAAGTGTTCGCCGACCGCGGCTACATGCCCGACGGCAGCCTCGTGCCGCGCAGCCAGCCCGGCGCGCTCATCGAGAGCGAAGAACAGTCGTTGGCGCAAACCCTGTCGCTGGTGCGCGACCACCGCGTGGTCGCCATCGACGGCAGCACTGTGGCCGTCAACGCCCAGAGCGTGTGCCTGCACGGCGACGGCGCACACGCGTTGGCTTTTGCGCGGCGCATCCGCGAACGGCTGCAGCAGGAAGGCATCGACGTTCGCGCGATGGCCTAAACAGGATGCCGGCGAAGCGCGCTTCTCCCAACGTCCTGCTGACGGGCTTCGAGCCCTTCGAGCAGGAGCTGCTCAATCCATCATGGGAAGCGGTGCGCACGCTCGACGGCTGGAAGTGCGGCCGCGCCACGGTGCATGCGCGCCTCGTGCCCTGCGTTTTCGGCGAGGCGCTCGCCGCACTCGACCGCGCGATGGACGAGCTCCAGCCGACGCTGGTGATCTGCATCGGCCAGGCCGGCGGCCGCGCCGAGTTCACGCCGGAGCGCATCGCCATCAACGTCGACGACGCCCGCGTGCCCGACAACCTTGGCCGCCAGCCGATCGACGTGCCCGTGGTGCCTGGCGCGCCTGCGGCCTACTTCTCGAGCCTGCCCGTGAAGGCCATCGTGCGCGAACTGCGCGCGGGCGGCGTGCCGGCCTCGGTGTCGAACAGCGCGGGCACCTTCGTGTGCAACCACCTCTTCTACGGGCTGATGCACCGCATCGCGACGCACCCGTCGGCGAAGGGCGCACGCGGCGGCTTCATCCACATTCCCTACCTGCCCGCGCAGGCGGCGCGTTTTCCGGGTGCGCCCAGCATGGCGCTCGAGACGCTGGTCGATGCGTTGCGCATCACCGTGAAGACAGCACTCGCCGTGAAGCAGGACGTCGCGGAAACCGGCGGCCAGCTGCACTGACCGGGGTTCTCAAGCGCTGGGGAAGTGCTTGCCCAGCCAGGCGTTGAGCGCCGTGTTAACGAAGGCAGGCTTCTCCATCGTCAGCATGTGGCCGCACTGCGGCACCCACACCACCTCCGCGCGCGGCAGCAGCGCCGCCATCTCGCGGGTGCATTCGGGCGGCGCGAGGCGGTCGTCGTCGCCGCACATCAGCAGCACCGGCGCGCGCAGCAGGGCCAGGTGCGTGCGCGCGTCGGGGCGGCGCATCACGGCGTGGTTCTGGCGGATGAGCTGGGCCGCGCCGGCACCGAGCACGATGTCGAGGTAGCGCTGCACCAGCGCCGGGTTGGCGGCCTGCGCGGGATGGAAGGCGAAGGCGACGTTGGGCTCGATGATCTCGCGCACCTCGCCGCGCTCGAACCATTCGATGGCGCCTTCGCGCAGCGCGAACATGTCGGGCGTTTCGGGTCGTGCGCTGGTGCCCAGCAGCATCAACCCGGCGATGCGCTCGGGCGCCTGGCGCGCCGCTTCCATCGCGACCATGCCGCCCATCGAGGCGCCGCACAGCACCAGCGGGCCGTCGTGCTCGCGCAGCACGGCGCTGGCCATGCCTTCGATGGTGTCGTGGCGCGTCTGGACGTCGCTCACGCGGGCGCCGAAGGCGGCGGGAAGTGCGGGCAACTGGGCCTCCCAGAGGCGTTCGTCGCAGGCAAGGCCGGGCAGCAGGACAAGATGGGGCATGGGCCGATTTTGCGCGATCGGACGGCGTGTACGAGGTGGCAGTCGTGCAACAGCGGGTTGGCACGAAGCCGCCGTGTCATGCACTCGGGGGACAATGCATGCAATGTCCACCACCACCCCCGACTTCGCCCCCACCGACCTCATCCTGATCCGCCACGGCGAAACCGCCTGGAACCGCGAGCTGCGCTTCCAGGGCCACGCGGACGTCCCGCTCAACGACATCGGCCACGAGCAGGCACGCCGCCTCGGCCTGCGGCTCGCGGGCGAGACGGCACGGCACCTCATCAGCAGCGACCTCATGCGCGCCCAGCAGACCGCGGCGCCCGCGGCGCAGCAGCTGGCGCTGCCGGTCGTCACCTCGGTGGCGCTGCGCGAGCAGCATTTCGGCGTGGTCGAGGGCATGCGGGCCGACGAGATCCAGAGCCAGCATCCGCGCGCCTGGGAAGAGTGGCTGGAGTTCCGCGAAGACCACGCCATGCCGCAGGGCGAGAGCGCGCGCGAGTTCCATGCACGCGTGATCGGCGCGCTCGGCACGGTCGCCGCTGCACATCGCGGCCAGCGCCTGATCGTCGTCACGCACGGCGGCGTGCTCGACATGGTGTGGCGCACCGCCCGCGGCCTGAGCCTCAGCGGCCCGCGCCAGAGCGAGATCCCGAACGCGGGCTTCAACCGCATCCGCATCGCCGACCCGGCCGCGCCGGAAGCCATCGAGATCGTCGAGTGGGCCGACACGCGCCACCTCGCCGACCTGCCGCCGCAGCCGACCTACGACCAGCGGCGGCACCTGAAGAAGGACTGATGAGCCTTCGGCTCAGGCCGGGCAGCTGCCCGGCTTCGGCGTGCGCAGCAGCGGCACGCCGGCGCCCACGCCCGTGGGCTGGCCGCCGTCCACCGCGAGGCGGCCGTTCACCAGCACCGTGACCACGCCTTCGGACAGCAGCGTGGGCTGCGTGTAGGTGGCCTTGGCCGCAAAGCGCTTCGGATCGAACACCACCACGTCGGCGTGGTAGCCGGGGCGCAGGTGGCCGCGCTGCACGAGGCCCAGCGTGTCGGCCGTGTACGCGCTGCTGCTGCGGATGAACTGCGCCAGCGAGATCGCGCGCTCCTTCACCACGTACTGGTCGTACTTGCGCGCGAAGGTGCCGTACGCGCGCGGATGGCCCAGCGACGAGTCGGACGAGGTCATGACCCAGGGCCGCTTCATGAAGGCGCGCACGTCGTCGTCGCTCATGTTGAACGAGGCGATCATGAGGTCGCCGTCGCGCAGCACGGCGATGGCGGCGTCGACCGGGTCGGCGTTGGAGGCCTTGGCCACGTCGGCCAGCGTCTTGCCCACGTACTTCGTGCTGCCGGCCGAGAACAGGATGGCCTCGGGCCCGCCGCGCAGGCGCAGGTTCTCGCGCATGTCCTTGCGCAGGCGCTCCTGCTGCGCCGCATCGTCGAAGCGTTGCAGCGTCGCGGCGCGGCCGCCTTCGTTGGCCCAGGGCGGCAGCAGCGCGGCCGAGAAGCGCGTGCTCGACGCGGTCCAGGGGTAGTGGTCGGCCGTGATGTCCAGGCCCGCGGCGCGCTCCTTCTCGATGCGCCGGATGATGTCGCCGCTCTGGCCCTGCACGGCCACGCCCAGTGCCTTGATGTGTGCCACGTGCACCGGCAGCTTGGCCTCGTGGCCGATGCGGATCACCTCGTCGATCGAGCCCTTGAGGCCGACGTTGTACATGGCCTCGTCGCGGATGTGGCTGTCGTACAGGCCGCCGTGCGCGGCCGCCACCTTCGCGAGTTCGATGACCTCCTCGGTCTTCGAGAAATTCTGCGGCGGGTAGAACAGGCCCGTCGACAGCCCGAGCGCACCGTCGCACATCGCACGGGCCAGGTGCTGCTTCATGGTGTCCATCTGCGCGGGCGTGGGGGCGCGGTTGGCCTCGCCGAGCTGGCTGATGCGCAGCGGCCCGAAGCCCGCGTACATCGCGACGTTGGTGCCGACCGGCACGGCGCGCAGCTTCTGTGTCTGCGCCGCGATGTCGTAGCCGCCGAAGCCGTCGTTGCCGATCACGGCCGTGGTCACGCCCTGCGTGAGGAAGGGAATGTTCAGGCGCTTGCGCGCGTCGCTCGAGAGCAGGTCGGCGTCGGCGTGCGTGTGGGCGTCGATGAAGCCGGGCGCCACCACGAGGCCGGTGGCGTCGATGGTGCGGCGCGCGCTGAACTGCGCTGGCATGGCGCGGCCCGCGAACACGATGCGGTCGCCCGCAATGCCGACGTCGCCGACCACCGGCGTGTCGCTGTCGCCCGTGTAGATCGTGCCGCCGCGCAGCAGCAGGTCGAGCTCGACGGGAGCTTCAGCGGCGGTGGCGTGGAAGGGCGAGGCGAGGGCCGCGAGAACGGCCAGCGTGACGAGGGAGCGCTGCATGGGCGAACGGGAAGAGAGCGGGAGGAGCGACCAGTTTAGGAGTCGCTCCCGCGCGGCCGTTAATTCCTTTTGTGCCACGCCCCATGACCGGAAGGCATGGGTGGCGAACCGCTCACGCCCTGGCGAGTTTCCCCAGTCCCAGCCGCGCGTAGACCGCATCTGTCTGCCGCCGCAGCCGCAGCGATTCGGGCTGGCCGTTGAGCTGCTGCTGCAGCAGGCTCTGCGCGCCTGCGAGCGCGGACTCGGTGCCGGTGCGCACCAGCGCGTCGAGGTACAGCTGCTCGAACAGGTCGCGCTGCGCATGGCTGCCGCCGATCTCGATCATGCGCGGCAGCGCCACACCCAGGCCCTCGACCGCGCCCGCCACATCGCCGCGCGCATGGGCCACGAGGCCGCGCGCGGCCGGCACGCACACACGCTGCCACGCGGCGCGCGTGAAGGCCGGCGCGACGGGTGCGAAGGCCTCGATGTTGTGCAGCAGCACCTGCGCCTCGGGCCGGCCGGCGCGCGCCAGGCCATAGAGGTACTGCAGGTCGAGAAAAGGCAGCACGTGGTCGGCCTGGCGCTGCCGCAGGTGGTCGGCCACGTCGTCCCAGCGCGCACCGACGTCGATGCCCGCCAGCTCGAGCCGCGCAAGCAACGACACGGCGCCGATCTGGTCCTGCGAGTAGTCCTTCACCACGCCCCAGGCGTGTTCGTCGTACACGGCGAGCGCTTCGGCGTCGCGGCCCAGGTCGATGAGGAACAGCGCCACGTGCCACCAGTTGTGCGTGACCATGAAGGAGTTGAGCCCGGTCCAGGTGTCGCTCACGGTGTGCATGAACGCCAGCCCCTCGGCCAGCCGGCCTTCGGTGAGCATCACGTGCGCCAGCGCATGGTGCGCCCAGGGCTCCTTGCGGCACAGGCCGATCGCACGGCGCGCGCTGGCTTCGGCCTCGCGCAGCAGGTGGCACTGCTCGTAGCCGAAGGCCGCCATGCCGTGCACGTAGGGCACCTCGGCCGCGGCCGGCAGCGCTGCGAGCGCCAGCCGCAGCATGCCGGGGCAGTCGCCGGTGTTGAAGCAGTGGTACTGGCCCAGCTTCACCGACACCAGGTCGCGTGGATGCTCGCGCGCCTGCTCGGCATGCAGCGCGATGGCGCGCGCGATGTCGCCGTCGGCCCAGGCCTGGACCGCGGCGATGTAGCGCTGCTCGCGCGGCGTGGCGTGCGCCGCACCGGCGCGGGCCTTGTCGAGGAAGGGCTGCGCGTTGGTCGCGGCCTCGCGCGATTCGGCGAACAGGTGCAGCGTCGCGCAGTAGGCCTGCACGATCGGGCTGGCATCGCGCTCGGCCAGCGCCAGCAGGTTCACGGCGCGCGCCTCGGTCGAGAGAAAGCCCATGACGAAGTCGTCGACCAACGCGAGGCTGGCGGCGTCGTCGAGCGTGAGCGGATTGCCGAGGCTGTCGGCGGTGAGCGGGGTTCCGTGGGAGGGCATGGCGGCATGGTGCCACGCCCCCGGCGTCTTTCAAGAAGTCTTCTCAGACACCCGCTTGCTGGTGGCGGTACTCCTGCGTCTGGCCGCCATAGCCGTAGGCCGCGGCGCGCGCGTCGATCACGTGGATGTACGAGACCTCGTGCAGGTCGGGCCGCAGCCGCGCCATGGCCGCGTGCACCTCGCGCAGGTAGCGCGCCTTCTCGGCCTTGGTGTTGGTCTCGTCGGTCACGCTGATGTCCAGGTGGAAGGCCGACTTGCCGAGTTCGGCCAGCGACTTGCCGCCGATGAACCAGCTGTCGGCGGCGATGTACTGCACCGTGACGGCGATGACCGGCAGCGCCTTGCCCAGCACGCTCTGCGTGAGCTCGGCGACCGTGTCGACGGTCTTGCGGGTGAGGGCGGCGTCAGGCTGGCCGGAGAGGTGGACGACGATGTGGGGCATGGTGGACTCCTTTTTGCGTTGAAGAACGGGTGGTCGATGGGGTGATTGTGGGCGTCGCCTAGTCATCGGAAAAGCGGGAAGATATGATGGAATCCATCGGATCAGCGAATGGATAGGCAGGCACCATGCAAGGCTTCGACCTCGAACAGTTGCGCACCCTGGTGGCGGTGGCCGACGCCGGCAGCCTCACGGCCGCGGCGCCGCGCGTGTACCTGTCGCAGTCCTCGGTGAGCGAGCAGATCCGCAAGCTCGAGGAGCGCGCCGGCCAGTCGCTGCTGACGCGCAGCAAGGCCGGCGTGGCGCCCACCGAGGCGGGCCTGCGATTGCTGGGGCACGCGCGGCGCATCCTCGCGCTGAGCGACGAGGCCTTTCGCGACCTGCGCGGCGAAACCCTGCAGGGCGAGTTGCGGCTGGCCGTGACCGACTACTTCCGCCCCGGCGACCTCACCCGCCTGCTGGGCCGGCTCGGCGAGCGCTATCCGCAGGTGCGGCTGCACGTGACCATCCTGAAGAGCGACGCGCTGCGCACCGCCTATGCGCATGGCGATTTCGACGTGGGCCTGGCCATGAACATCGCGGGGGCGAATGCAGCAGCGGCCAGCAGCGGTGCCGTGCTGCGGCGCGAATCGCTGGCTTGGCTTGGCGCGACCGGCCTGCGCGTGGTGCGCGGCGAGCCGGTGCGGCTGCTGGCGCTGCCCGACACCTGTTCGCTGCACCAGTTCACCGTGTCCCTGCTGCGCCGCCGCCGCGTGCCCTACGTGCTGGCGCATGTCGCGTCGGGGGTGGCGGGCCTGCAGTCGGCCCTGGCCGCGGGCCTGGGCGTGGCCTGCCTCAACGAATCGGCGATAGGGGAGGGCATCGCGCGGCTCGCACCGCCGCATGGGCTGCCGGCGCTGCCGCGCGTGGCGTTCCAGTGGCTGCCCGCGCGGCGGGGCGAGACCGCGTTCGTGACGCGGGCGCGGGAGATGCTGTCGTTGCAGCTGGCCTGAAGGCCGTGCTCAGACCTGCGGCCAGGGCCGCTGCACTTCCCGGATCTGCTCGAACGCACGCGCCACGCGCAGCACGCCGAGGTCGTCGAAGCGCTGCCCCGCAATCTGCAGCCCGATCGGCAAACCGCCGGCCGAGTACCCGCAGTTCACCGACGCCGCCGGCTGCTCCGACATGTTGAACGGCACGGTGAAGCCGATGTGCTCCAGCGGCCGCAGCGGGTCGTTGGTGGGCGAGGGCGCCTCAGCCGCTGCCGGCATGTTGGGCGACACCGGCGAGATCACGTAGTCGAAGCGCGCGCAGGCGTTCACCGTCGTGACGCGCGTGGCGTGGAACTGGCTGAAGCTGCGGAACACGTGCTCGCCGCTGAACTCGGCGGCGCTCTCGGCCCATTCGCGGATGTAGGGCAGCACCTTGGCACGCTGGTCGGGGCGCAGGGCCTTCAGGTCCACGAGCGAGCGCATGCGCCACAGGTGGTCCATGCCGTCGAGCAGGGCCTGCGACATGAAGGGCTGCATGGGCTCGACCGTGGCGCCGGCCTTCTCGAACAGGCGCGCGGCCTGCTCGACCGCGGCCTGGATCTCGGGTTCGACCGCGAGGCCGCAGCCGGCGTCGAGCAGCAGCCCGATGCGCAGGCCGCGCAGGTGGTCGGGCGCGACGTCGAACGCAGCCCAGTCGATGTCCTGCGCGGGCAGGCTCATGCTGTCGCGCGCGTCGGGCCGGGCCAGCGCCTGCATCATGAGCGCGGCGTCGCCGACGGTACGCGTCATGGGGCCGGCGGCGCGGCCCATGTAGGGCGGGTCGATCGGGACGCGTCCCAGGCTGGGCTTGAGCGTGAAGATGCCGCACCAGCTGGCGGGCAGCCGCAGCGAGCCGCCGATGTCGGTGCCCAGGTGCAGCGGGCCGTAGCCTGCGGCGGCAGCCGCGCCGGCGCCGGCGCTGGAACCGCCCGGCGTGCGGCTCAAGTCCCAGGGGTTGCGCGCCAGCGTGTGAAAGCTCGACAGCCCCGACGACAGCATGCCGTAGTCGGGCATGGTGGTTTTGCTGACGATGACGGCGCCGGCTTCCTTCAGGCGTGCGGCCGGCGGGGCGTCGGCGGCAGCGGGCATGAGGTCGACCGCGGCGGTGCCCGCGGGCAGCGGGTCGCCGCGCGTGGCGATGTTTTCCTTGATCGTGGTCGGCACGCCGTCGAGCGGGCCGCGCGCGTCGCCGCGCTGCCAGCGCTGCTCCGAGGCGCGCGCCTGCTCCAGCGCGGCCTCGGGCCGGAACAGCCACGTGGCCTGCAGCCGGGGCTCGCAGTGCTCGATGCGCGCGATGACGGCGCGCGTCACCTCGACCGGCGACAGGCGCTTCTCGCGGTAGGCCGCGGAGAGCTCCTGCGCCGACAGGTCGCTCAACGAAGGCAGGGAAGGGTCAGGCACTGCGGGGCTCATCCCCACGACAGGGCCGACAGGTCGTTCACGAAGATCGGGTTCTCTTTCCAGAGGCCCTTGACGTTCTTCTTGGCCACGGTCGGGAACTGCGGCTGGTAGAGGAAGCCGTTGGCCGCGTCGGTGGCCAGCAGCTTCTGCGCCTCGCCCAGCAGCTTGTTGCGCTCGGCCGCGTTGCCGGTGGACTTGATCTTGTCGAACAGCGTGTCGAAGGCTTTCGACTGGTAGCCCCAGTAGTAGTCGGGCTTGGCGTAGTTGCCCAGGTCGAAGGGCTCGACGTGCGAAATGATCGACAGGTCGTAGTCCTTGTTGGTGTAGGTGCCGCTGAGCCACTGCGCCCACTCGACGTTCTGGATCTTCACGTTGATGCCGATCTTGGCGAGCTGGGCCACGATGACTTCGCCGCCCTGGCGCGCGTACGGCGGCGGGGGCAGGGTCATGCGCAGTTCGAGCGGGGTCTTCACGCCGGCCTCGGCCAGCAGCTTCTTGGCCTTCTCGATGTCGAAGGGGTTGATGCCCGTGGTGTCGACATAGCCCGCGGCGCCCGGCACGTAGTGGCTGCCGATCGGCACGCCCAGGCCGTCGGCCGCGCCCTCGATGAAGGCCTTGCGGTCGATGGCCGCGAGGATGGCGCGGCGCACGCGCACGTCGTCGAGCGGCTTCTTCTTGTTGTTGATCGAGAGGATGGTCTTGGCGCGCGAACCGGCCAGGATGGTCTGGAACTGCGGGTTGTTGCGGAACTGCGGCACGGCGCGCGTGCCGATGCGCGTGAACACGTCCACGTCGCCCGAGAGCACGGCGGCGGCCTGCGCGGCGGTGTCCGAGATGAAGCGGAACGTGACCTTGTTGATCTTCGCGACGGCGGGGGCGCGGAAGCCCTCCCACTTGCTCAGCGTGATCGACGAGCCCTTGGCCCAGTTGTCCAGCTTGTAGGGGCCGGTGCCGATCGGCTTGGTGGCGTTGCCCTCGGCGCTCTTGGGCTCGACGATGGCGGCCGTGGCCTGGCCCAGCACGAAGGGCAGGTCGGGGTCGATCTCCTTGTTGATGACCACGACAGTGTGCTCGTCGACCACCTGGGTGGCGAGGTTGGCGAAGGTGCGCTTGTCCTTGTTGGTGCTCTTCTCGCCGCCGGCGCGGTCGAAGGCGAACTTGACGGTGGACGCGTTGAAGGGCTCGCCGTTCTGGAACTTGACGCCCTTGCGCAGCTTGAAGGTGTAGGTCTTCAGGTCGGGCGAGATTTCCCAGCTCTCGGCCAGGAGCGGCGTGACGCTGCCGTCGACGTTGATCTTGGTCAGCGTTTCCAGGATGTTGTACTGCACGACCTCGGCGATGGCGGCGGCGGCGCCGGTGGTCGGGTCCAGGCCCGGCGGCTCCAGGGCCATGCCGATCACGATGGCGTCCTTGCGGCCCTGCGCCATGCCGGCCAGCGGGGTGGCCAGGGCGACGGTGGCGCCGGCGGTGGTAAGGAGCGTGCGACGGTTCAACATACGGGGTGATCTCCGGAAAACGGTCAGTGTCGAATGACTGCTTCGGCGCGCACCGTGCCCCAGGGGGAAGCGCAGCGCCACGAAAGAAAGACACACAGCACGAAAGATGCCACGTGCAGCGGATCATTCTCTCGCAGCAGGCCCCCCGGTGCGCGCCGGCGCGGGCGGTTTTTCCTCGGGACGTTCCCGGATGGGCGAGCGATCTTGCGCGAAGCCAAGCGCTTGCGCCACCAGATGCTCATGACCGATCTGTCCGAGGCTGCGCCCCGGTGACTTCAGGCGGCGCGCAGCGTGCCGCCGGGCGGCGTGTGCAGCACCGCCGACAGCAGGGTGCGGGTGTACGGATGCTGCGCGTGATGGAACAGCTCGGCCGGCGGCCCCTGCTCCACGATCTGGCCCTTGAACACCACGCACACCTCGTCGCACAGGTGGTTGACCACCGCGAGATCGTGGCTGATGAGCAGGTAGCTGATGCCGAACTGCTGCTGCAGGTCCTGCATGAGGTTGAGCACCTGGGCCTGCACGGAGACGTCGAGCGCGCTCACGGGCTCGTCGGCGACGATGAGCTTGGGCCGCGTGATGAGCGCGCGCGCGATCGCGATGCGCTGGCGCTGGCCGCCGGAGAACTCGTGCGGGTACTTGTCGAGGTCGGTGGTGCGCAGGCCGACGGCGGCGAGCGCTTCGGCGGCGCGCTCGCGCTGCTCGGCGCGGCGCGTTTCGGCCAGCGCTTCGAGCGGCTCGGCGACGATGCGCGCGACGGTCTGGCGCGGGTCGAGCGAGCCGTACGGGTCCTGAAAGACCATCTGGAAGTCGCGCCGCGCGGTGCGCAGCTCGGCCTTCGAGAGCGCGTGCAGGTTGCGGCCTTCGAGCGCGACGCTGCCCGAGGTCGGTGTGTCCAGCGCCATCACGAGGCGCGCGATGGTCGACTTGCCCGAGCCCGATTCGCCGACGATGCCCACGCTCTTGCCGGCCTGCACGCTGAAGCTCACGCCGTTGAGCGCCTTCACGGTGGGCGGCGGGCCGAAGAGCTTTTCGCGCGGCAGGGCGTAGTGCCGCACGAGGTCGGTCACCTGCAGCAGCGGGGTCGATGGATTCATGGCGCAACAGCCTGCGCGGCTGCAATTTCTTCAAGACGCATGCAGCGCACCGCGTGGTCCGGCGGCAGCACCGTGGCGGAGGGCCGCGTGGTGTGGCAGGCGTCGACTGTGTAGGCGCAGCGGCCCGCGAACGGGCAGCCCGGTGGCAGGTCGACCAGCTCGGGCACGCTGCCGCGGATGGTGGCCAGGCGCAGGCCGCGCGGCGCACCGATGGCGGGGCGCGCGGCGAACAGGCCTTGCGTGTAGGGGTGGGCGCGCTTGGCGAACACGGCGTCG
The DNA here is from genome assembly GCF_001591345.1 of Variovorax boronicumulans NBRC 103145. GTDB lineage: Bacteria > Pseudomonadota > Gammaproteobacteria > Burkholderiales > Burkholderiaceae_C > Variovorax > Variovorax boronicumulans. The sequence goes on from NZ_BCUS01000142.1 coordinate 12,261, forward strand.
GTGGGGCCGCTCTCGACCACGCTGCCGCCGTACATCACGAGCATCTTCGATACCGTCTGCGAGATCACGCCGAGGTCGTGCGAGATCAAAATCAGCGCCATGCCGCGCTCGGCCACGAGGCCCTGGATGAGTTCCAGGATCTGCTTCTGGATCGTCACGTCGAGCGCGGTGGTGGGCTCGTCGGCAATCAGCAGGTCGGGCCCGCAGGCCAGCGCCATCGCGATGCCGATGCGCTGGCGCTGCCCGCCCGAGAACTGGTGTGGGTAGGCATCGAGGCGCGAGGCGGCATCGGGAATGCCGACGCGGTCGAGCAGCGCGAGCACTTCCTTGCGCGCCTCGGCCTTCGACAGGCCGCGATGCAGCCGCAGCGGTTCGCCGACCTGGCGCGCGATGGTGTGCACGGGGTTCAGCGCCGTCATCGGCTCCTGGAAGATCATGCCGATGCGGTTGCCGCGGATCTGGCACATGTCCTTTTCGTCGCGCCCGACCAGCTCGGTGCCGTCGAAGCGGATGCTGCCCGTGACCTTCGCGGTCGCGGGCAGCAGGCCCATGAGCGACATGACGGTGATCGACTTGCCGCAGCCCGACTCGCCGACGATGCCCAGCGTTTCGCCGCGCTCCAACGAGAAGGAAATGCCGCGCACGGCTTCGGCCGGGCCGCGTTGCGTCTGCAGGCCGATGTGGAGGTCGTTGACTTCGAGAAGCGCCATGGCGTGCTTGTTTACCTCGCGCGCGCCAGGCGCGGATCGAGCAGGTCGCGCAGGCCGTCGCCCATCAGGTTCAGGCCGAGCACCGCCAGGGCGATGGCCATGCCGGGGAAGACGGCCAGCAGCGGCTGCTGGAACATGAGGGTCTGGGCTTCGCTGAGCATGCGGCCCCATGACGGTTGCGGTGGTTGCGTGCCGAGGCCGAGGTAGGAGAGGGCGGCTTCCGCCAGGATCGCGATGGCGAAGCGGATGGTGATCTGCACGATCAGCACGGCGGAGATGTTGGGCAGCACGTGCTGCATCGTGATCGCGAACGATCCCTTGCCGCAGGCGCGTGCTGCGGCGACGTACTCGCGTGACCAGATGGCGTTGGCCGAAGCGCGCGTGATGCGTGCGAAGGTCGGGATGTTGTAGATGCCGATGGCGATGATCGCGTTGACGATGCCGGCGCCGAACACGGCGGTCATCATGATCGCGGAGAGGATGGCGGGGAAGGCGAGCGTGAAGTCCGACAGGCGCATCACCGCTTCTTCGACCCAGCCGCGTCTCGCAGCAGCGAGCAGGCCCAGCGCGGTGCCGACCACGAGGCCGATGCCAACGGCGATCACGCCCACGAGGATGGACGCGCGCGCGCCCACCAGCAGCAGCGAGGCCACGTCGCGCCCGAAGGCATCGGTGCCGAGCCAGTGCGTGGCCGAGGGCCCCTGCATCTTGTTCGCCATGTCCATCGCGTAGGGCGACCACGGCGTCCAGACCAGGGAGAGCACGGCAGCGATCAGCAGCAGCAGGCTCAGCACGCCGCCGATCGCGAAGCTGCGGTGGTGCAGGGCGCGGCGCCAGAAGCCCGGCACCTTGAGCGCGACGGCGCTGGGAACTGTGGTCGTGCTCATACGTCGCTCGCCTTGATGCGCGGGTCGATCACGGCGTAGAGCACGTCGACCACGAAGTTCACGATGACCACCATCGCCGCGAGCAGCATCACGCAGTTGCGCACCACGATCAGGTCGCGGTTGCTGATGGCCTGGAAGATCAGCCGGCCCAGCCCGGGCAGGTAGAACACGTTCTCCACCACGATGGTGCCGGCCAGCAGTTCGGAGAACTGCATGCCCATGACGGTGATGACCGGGATCATCGCGTTGCGCAGCACGTGGGTCCACAGCACCATGCGCTGGGACACGCCCTTGGCGCGCGCGGTACGCACGAAGTCTTCGCGCATCACCTCGAGCACGGCCGAGCGCGTGATGCGCGCGAGGATGGCTGCCTGCACTACGGCCAGCGAGAGCGCCGGCAGCAGCAGCGATTTCAATCCCGCGAAGATGCCTTCACCCCAGCCCTCGAAGC
>NZ_BCUS01000143.1 GCF_001591345.1 Variovorax boronicumulans NBRC 103145
TTGAAGCCGCGCTCGCCCAGTCGGCCGGGCGCCAGCGGCATCGGCAGCACGAGGTCGCACTGCTCCAGCGCCGGCTCCACCCACGGCGCGCTGCGCAGCAGGGTGGCCAGCGGACCGGCCCAGCCCGCCTCGCCGCGAAACTTGAACTGGGCGATGCAGTCGGGCCACGGCCACGCGTAGGTGCAGGCGGCGAGGCAGGCGTCGAGCGGCGGCGGGTGCTTGATGCACTCGCCGCAACGCGCCACGCCCTCGGGCATCGGCAGCGCGCAGCCCCCGCAGCGCGGGGTCGGCGGCGCGAAGCGGGCCACGCAGGCGTCGCACACGCGCTGTGCGGGCCAGGCGCGGCAGACCTCGCACTGGCTGGGCAGCCGCGCGAGCAGCGAGGTGAAAGGCCTCAGGGCCCGGCGGTTGTGCATGCCTCAATATACTCACGGCCCCATGGCCACCGACCCCGCAAGAAGACCGCCGACCATCGATCCCACGGCGGCCGACCGCTGGCGCCGGCTCGCGCCCGCCGAGGGCTCGCCCTGGCTGCACGAGGAAATCGGCCGCCGGATGGAAGACCGGCTGCAATGGATCAAGGCCCAGCCCCGCACCTGGGCCGACTGGTCGCCGCTGCGCGGCGGCCTCGAAGCCCACGCGCTGCTGGCCCGCCGCTACCGCGACGCCGAAGCCTTCGTCATCGAATCCGAACCCGCATTGGCCGACCGGACCGGCGAGGCACTGACCGCGCCCTGGTGGAGCGCGCGCCGCTGGCAGGGCGGCAAGGCCCGCTTCGACGCCACGCCCGAAGACGGCGTGGACCTGCTGTGGGCCAACATGTCGCTGCACATGGCGGCCGACCCCGAGGCGCTCATCGCGCAGTGGCACCGGCTGGTCGCGACCAACGGCTTCCTGATGTTCTCCTGCCTCGGCCCGGACACGGTGCGCGAGCTGCGCGCTCTGCACGCCCGGCTCGGTTGGCCCGCCGCCGGCCATGAGTACACCGACATGCACGACTGGGGCGACATGCTCGTGCATGCCGGCTTCGCCGAGCCCGTGATGGACATGGAGCGCATCGTGCTCACCTGGGCCACCCCCGAGGCCGCCCTGGCCGAGCTGCGCACGCTGGGGCGCAACCTGCATCCGGCGCGCTTCCCCGCACTGCGCGGCAAGGCCTGGCACCGCGCGCTCAAGCAGGCCCTGCCCGAGCTGGCCCCGGCTGCGGAAGGCGAGGGCCGCATCGCGCTGACCTTCGAGGTCATCTACGGCCACGCCTTCAAGCCGACGCCGCGCGTGGCGCTGTCGCCCGAGAGCGCGGTCTCGCTGCGAGAGATGCGATCGATGCTCCAGCGCGGCCGCCCTGGCGCCTGAGCGACCCGGCAGCCCTCATTCGGTGCGCGGGGCCCGCGCTCTACCCGCTACAATCCGCCGTTGCGTGAAACTCGCGGGTATTGTCCCGTGATCGAGGGGTGTCGGATCCTGTTTGTACGAGGGGTTTGGCCACCATCGACGCACCGATTTGCTGAACTCGCCCGTGTCGAATTCCGTGTTTCGTTTTGCCACCGTCTCAGGCCAGAACATCCACTGGTTCCTGAAACGCAATTGCTCGGTGACGCCGAGCCAGCTGGGCTGGCTCTACGCCTCGCTGTGCGTGGTATCTCTGGGAACGGGCATGGTGTTCTGGCTGCACGGTGCGCCGCTGGTATTGCCATTCGCCTGGCTCGAACTGGCCGCGGTGGGCTTTGCGTTCATGATGTACGCGCGGCATGCCACCGATGGCGAACGGATCGCGCTGCAGGGCGGGCGCCTCGTCGTGGAGCTCGAGAACGGTGGGCACTACGAACGCACGGAATTTCTTCCGCACCAGGTGCGGATCGAACCGCAGACCGGCGATCGTTCGCTGATCGAGGTCTCGGGGCAAGGTCGATCGGTCAGGGTGGGGCGCTATGTACGCCCGGAGTTGCGAGCCGCACTGGCGCGCGAGATTCGCATGGCGTTGCGTGGCGCCTGAGGGGGCTCGCGCGGTGCTGCACGGTTGGGTTTTCGAAAAATTGAAGAAACGTGAACACGATGAAGAGCATTTGGCGCAATAAGTACAGGCCGGCGAATCTGTTGCTGGCGGCCGGCGCGGCGTTCAGCAACGCGGCGCACGCAGTCAACGATCTGCCCGGCGGCCCCGCGGTGCGCCAGCTGAATCTTCCGGTCGGCGTGACCAAGATCGCGCAGGAGCAGCATCTGCTCCACACGATCATGATGATCATCTGCACGGTCATCTTCGTCGCCGTGTTCGCGGTGATGTTCTATTCCATCTGGAAGCACCGCAAGTCGGTGGGCCACAAGGCTGCGAACTTCCATGAATCGGTGGTGGTCGAGGTCATCTGGACCATCGTGCCCTTCCTCATCGTGATCGTGATGGCGCTGCCCGCCACCAAGGTGCTGGTGGCCCAGAAGGACACCACGAACGCCGACCTCACGATCAAGACCACGGGCTACCAGTGGAAGTGGGGCTACGACTACCTGAACGGCGAAGGCGAGGGCCTGGCCTTCATCTCCACGCTCGACAGCTCGCAGCGCGCCATGTCCGACGCCGGTGCCAAGGGTGCCATGCCCGACGACTACCTGCTCAAGGTCGACAACCCGATGGTCGTGCCGGTGCAGAAGAAGGTCCGCATCATCACCACCGCGAACGACGTGATCCACGCCTTCGCCGTGCCGCAGCTGGGCCTCAAGCAGGACGCCATTCCCGGCTTCGTGCGCGACACCTGGTTCCGCGCCGAGACCGTGGGCGACTACTACGGCCAGTGCCAGGAACTGTGCGGCAAGGAACACGCCTACATGCCGATCCACGTGAAGGTGCTGTCGGCTGCCGACTACACCGCCTGGGTCGCCACCAAGCGCAAGGAAGCCGCCGCCAAGCTCGACGACCCGACCAAGGTCTGGACGCTGCCCGACATGCTGGCACGCGGCGAGAAGGTCTACGCCGCCAACTGCGCGGCCTGCCACCAGGCCAACGGCAAGGGCGCAGGCCCGATCAAGCCGCTCGATGGCGCAGCCAAGGTGACCGATTCCGACCACAAGGTGCAGCTGCTGGTGCTGCTCAACGGCCAGAACAACGGTGCCATGCCTGCCTGGAAGCAGCTGAGCGACACCGACCTCGCGGCCGTGGCCACGTACACCAAGAACAGCTGGTCGAACAAGACGGGCCAGCTGGTGCAACCGGCCGAAGTGCTGGCCCTGCGCGGCAAGTGATCCGACGGCGCCCCGCGAAGAAGAAATTGCAAGGAACAACGACATGAGCGCAGTCCTCGACCCCCACGGTCACGCCCCCGGCGGCCACGCACACGACGACCATCACGACCACCACGCGCCCACCGGCTGGCGCCGCTGGGTGTTCGCGACCAACCACAAGGACATCGGCACGCTCTACCTGCTGTTCAGCTTCACGATGCTGATGATCGGCGGCGTGCTCGCCCTGCTGATCCGCGCCGAGCTGTTCCAGCCCGGCCTGCAGATGGTGAACCCCGAGCTGTTCAACCAGTTCACCACCATGCACGGCCTGATCATGGTGTTCGGCGCGATCATGCCGGCCTTCGTGGGCTTCGCGAACTGGATGATCCCGCTGCAGATCGGCGCATCCGACATGGCGTTCGCGCGCATGAACAACTTCAGCTTCTGGCTGCTGATCCCGGCGGCCATCATGCTGGCCGGTTCGTTCTTCATGCCCGGCGGCGCGCCCGCGGCCGGCTGGACGCTGTACGCCCCGCTCACGCTGCAGATGGGCCCCTCGATGGACGCCGGCATCTTCGCGATGCACATCATGGGCGCCTCGTCGATCATGGGTTCGATCAACATCATCGTCACCATCCTGAACATGCGCGCCCCCGGCATGACGCTGATGAAGATGCCGATGTTCTGCTGGACCTGGCTCATCACCGCCTACCTGCTGATCGCCGTGATGCCCGTGCTCGCAGGCGCCATCACGATGACGCTGACCGACCGCCACTTCGGCACCAGCTTCTTCAACCCCGCCGGCGGCGGCGACCCGGTGATGTACCAGCACATCTTCTGGTTCTTCGGCCACCCCGAGGTCTACATCATGATCTTGCCGGCCTTCGGCATCATCAGCCAGGTGGTCCCGGCCTTCGCCCGCAAGAAGCTCTTCGGCTACGCCTCGATGGTGTACGCCACCTCGTCGATCGCCATCCTGTCGTTCATCGTGTGGGCCCACCACATGTTCACGACCGGCATGCCGCTCACGGGCCAGTTGTTCTTCATGTACGCGACCATGCTGATCGCCGTGCCCACGGCCGTGAAGATCTTCAACTGGATCGCCACGATGTGGCAGGGCTCGATGACCTTCGAGACGCCCATGCTGTTCGCGGTCGGCTTCATCTTCGTGTTCACGATGGGCGGCTTCACCGGCCTGATCCTCGCGGTCGCACCGATCGACACGCAGCTGCAGGACACCTACTACGTGGTGGCCCACTTCCACTACGTGCTGGTGGCCGGCTCGCTGTTCGCCATGTTCTCGGGCTTCTACTACTGGGCGCCCAAGTGGACCGGCGTGATGTACAACGAAACGCGCGGCAAGGTCCACTTCTGGTGGTCGCTGATCTCGTTCAACGTCACCTTCTTCCCGATGCACTTCCTGGGTCTGGCCGGCATGCCGCGTCGCTATGCCGACTACCCCATGCAGTTCGCCGACTTCAACGCCATCGCCTCGGTGGGTGCGTTCTTCTTCGGCTTCGCCCAGGTCTACTTCTTCCTGTTCATCGTGCTGCCTTCGATGCGCGGCAAGGGTGAAGCAGCGGCCCAGAAGCCCTGGGAAGCGGCCGAAGGCCTCGAGTGGGAAGTGCCGTCGCCGGCCCCGTTCCACACCTTCGAGAACCCGCCCAAGCTCGACGTGACCGCCACCAAGGTGATCGGCTGATCACCCGCGCACGCCGCACAAGCACCACGACCGCACGACGATGACGACGCCCGAACAAAGAAAGAACAACCGACGCATGGGGCTCACGCTGGCCTCCATCGCGGTGATCTTCTTCATCGGTTTCATCGCCCGCATGGTCTGGTTCAGCGGTCGCTGACCGCACCGCATCGCACTCCGAACGGAAGCAACAGCATGAGCCTCGGTCAACGCATCCGCCGCGCCAACGTCCGCATGGTCGGCAAGCTGGCCGTCGTGACCTGCGGCATGTTCGCCTTCGGCTATGCGCTGGTGCCGATGTACCGCGCCATCTGCGAGATGACCGGCATCAACATCCTCGCGCTCTCCGAGCTCCAGGTGCCAGGCGGCGCCAGCGGCGCCAAGAACGTGCGCGTGCCGGACAACACGCAGGTCGACATGACCCGCACGATCAAGGTCGAGTTCGACTCCAACGTGCGCGGTGGCCTGTGGGACTTCAAGCCGGCCGAGCGCTTCATCGAAGTGCACCCGGGCCAGCTGAACACGGTGATGTACGAGTTCCAGAACACGCAGAACCGCCGCATGGCCGCGCAGGCCATTCCGAGCTACGCGCCGCAGCAGGCCGCGGCGCATTTCAACAAGCTCGAGTGCTTCTGTTTCAACCAGTACACGCTCGACGCGGGCGAGAAGAAGCAGTGGCCGGTCGCCTTCGTGATCGATCCGAAGATCTCGAAGGACGTCAAGACCATCACGCTGTCGTACACCTTCTTCGAGGTGGGCGGCAAGACGCCTCCGGCCCCGGTGGCCGCCGTTTCGCATGCTGTCGCCGATGAGCCGCGCTCGTGACCTCGTCGTTGCCGCCCGAAGCCCCGCGCCGCAAGCCCACGCTGTGGGACACGATGAAGGCGGTGGGCTGGTCGTTCTTCGGGGTGCGTCGCAACAGCGCCTACAAGGAAGACCTGGGCAAGCTCAATCCGCTGCACGTCATCGTGGTGGCGTTTGCTGCAGTGATCGTCTTCGTGGTCGGGCTGGTGCTGCTGGTGCGGCATGTGGTCGCGGCCGCCTGAGCGCTGCCTGCTGAGCCGAAGATAAAAAACCACGATCTCCAGAATCATTGAATCGAGAGAAGAAAGAAAGCCAGGAGCTGATATGAGTTCAACCACCCACGGCACCACGCCCTACTACTTCGTGCCCGGACCCTCGGCCTACCCGGTCGTGTCCGCGATCGGCTTGTTCTTCGTGATCCTCGGCGCGGGGCAATGGATCAACAGCCACCAGTGGGGCGCCTGGTCGCTGCTGCTGGGCATGGTGATCTGGCTCGGCACGCTCTTCGTGTGGTTCCGCGCCGCCGTCGGCGAGAGCGAGAGCGGCCAGTACGGCCACAAGATCGACCTCTCGTACCGCTGGAGCATGAGCTGGTTCATCTTCTCGGAAGTGATGTTCTTCGGCGCCTTCTTCACGGCGCTGTGGTGGGCCCGCACCCACGCGCTGCCGACGCTCGGCAGCCTGGACAACGCGATCCTCTGGCCCGACTTCAAGGCCGTGTGGCCCAGCGTCGCCGCCGGCGTGACCGGTTCGCCGGCCGGCATCATCGAGCCCTTCCAGACCGTCGGCCCGTTCTGGCTGCCGACCATCAACACCGCGCTGCTGCTGAGCTCGGGCGTGACGCTGACTATCGCCCACCACGCGCTGCGTGCCGACCACCGCGCACAGTGCATCCGCTTCATGTGGCTCACCGTGCTGCTGGGCGTGATCTTCCTGGGCGTGCAGGGCTACGAGTACTTCCACCTGTACACCGAACTGAATCTCAAGCTCAGCTCGGGCACCTACGGCTCGACCTTCTTCATGCTGACCGGCTTCCACGGCCTGCACGTGTTCATCGGCATGCTGATGCTGCTGTTCATCACGCTGCGCCTGCAGAAGGGCCACTTCACCGCCGAGCGTCACTTCGGCTTCGAAGGTGCCGCCTGGTACTGGCACTTCGTGGACGTGGTCTGGCTGGGTCTGTACGTGCTGGTCTATTGGCTTTGAGCGAAAAACCTCACGGCATTCCAGAAAAAAGGCGCCGTAAGGCGCCTTTTTCATGGTTCTCGTGGAACGAGCACCATCTGTTACTTCCCGAGCGGGAGCCCGGTGGGCTGGATGTAGCCGAGTTTCCAGGCCAGCAGCATGCACAGGAACAAAAAGACCGACAGGCCGATCCGAAAGGTGAGGGCACGGGCCATGCCGCCGCGCTTGTTCTGCCCGTCGCGACCGTCCTTCAGCATAAAGTAGAGCGCGAAAGCGAGGCTCGCGAAGATGCCCAGAAAGATCAGGGCGACGAAATATTTCATGACCCGCATTATCGGCCGCACGCCCCGTCCGCTCCAGTGACCCCCGAGCCTCTCGTTTCCTCTGCCACGCCGCGCCGCCGCGCGGGCCGGGGCCGTTTCCTGGTCGTGACGCTGGCGGCCGTGCTGGCGCTGGCCGCCACCGTGTCGCTGGGTCGCTGGCAGCTGTCGCGTGCCGCGCAGAAAGAGGCGCTGCAGGCCCGCATCGACGCGCAGAAGCTGAAAGCCCCGCTGTCCCAGGCCGAGTTCCTGGCGCTGGGCGAAGCCGCCGGCGAGATGCACCGGCCGGTGCGCCTGCGCGGCCTGTGGCTCACGGCGCAGACGGTCTACCTGGACAATCGCCAGATGCACGGCACGCCGGGCTTCTACGTGCTGACGCCGTTCGCACTCGAAGGCAGCGAGCAGACCGTGATGGTCCAGCGCGGCTGGGTGCAGCGCAATTTCGTCGACCGCACGCAGCTCGGCGTGGTCGAGACGCCGCCCGGCATCGTCGAGCTCACGGCGCTGATCGAGCCGCCGCCGAGCCATCTGTTCGAACTCGGCGCGAAGGCTGCGGCCGCACCGGCGCCCGCGGCATCGGCCACCGCACCGGCCCCCGTGGCGTCAGGCCCCACCGCTCCGGCACCGGGCATTCAGGGGTCTTCCCCCATCCGGCAAAATCTCGACCTGGAGGCATTCCGCGGCGAGACCCAGCTGCCGCTGCGCACCGACGTGTCGCTGCAGCAGAGCGGGCCGGCGTCCGAGGGCCTGCAGCGCGACTGGCCGGCCCCGGCGTTGGGCCTGGAGAGGCACTACGGTTACGCATTCCAGTGGTTCGGCCTGTCGGCCCTCGTTGTCATCCTCTATGTCTGGTTCCAATTCATCTCCCCCTTCCGGCGCGCGCGGCGCCGCGCACGCGATGGCCGCGGCCTCTGACGAGCCGCTGGGCCTGACCGTGCACTCGATGCCGTCGCCGGGCCAGGCGCTGGACGAGGCCGAGAACCGTCGCACCGTCCACGGGCGCTGGAAGATGATCGCCGTGCTGCTGATGTGCGCGGCACCCGTGATCGCCTCGTACTTCACCTACTACGTGATCCGGCCCGAGGGCCGCAGCGTGTACGGCGAGCTGATCGATCCGCAGCGCGAGATGCCCCGTCTCACGGCAACCGACCGCAGCGGCGCGCCGGTCGAGCTGGCCACGCTCAAGGGCCAGTGGCTGCTGGTGGCGGTGGCTGACGCCGCCTGCGACGCGCTGTGCGAGCAGCAGCTGTACCTGCAGCGCCAACTGCGCGAGAGCCTGGGCCGCGAGAAAGACCGCCTGGACCGCGTCTGGCTCGTGAGCGACGCGGCGCCCGTGCCCGAGCGCCTGACCAACGGCCTGCACGGCGCGACCGTGCTGCGCGTGCCGGCCGACCAACTCGCCCGCTGGCTCGCGCCCGTGCAAGGGCACGCGCTGTCCGAGCACCTCTACGTGGTCGATCCGATGGGCAACTGGATGATGCGTTTCCCGGCCCGCATGGACGCCGCCGGCGCGAGCCGCGCCAAGCGCGACATCGACCGCCTGCTGCGCGCCTCGTCGTCGTGGGACGAAGCGGGCCGCTGAGCCCGCGCGAACAACCACCGCCTCATGGACACGAGCTCCCTCTACGACCTCACGCCGATCGCCTGGATGATGGGCGCCGGCGTGCTGCTCGCGCTCGGGCCGCTGGTCTGGGTGTGGCGCCGCAATGCCGGCTCCGGCCCCGCGCGGCGGCTGCATGCGCTGACCGTGCTCACGCTGTTCCTCACCTTCGACCTCACGCTGTTCGGCGCCTTCACGCGGCTCACCGATTCGGGCCTGGGCTGCCCCGACTGGCCCGGCTGCTACGGCAACGCCAGCCCGGCCGGCGCGCGCCACGAGATCGCCATGGCGCAGGCGGCTCAGCCGACCGGCCCGGTGACGCACAGCAAGGCCTGGATCGAAATGGTCCACCGTTACCTCGCGACCGGCGTCGGGGTGCTGATCCTCACGCTGGCCGGCGCCACCTGGATCGTGCGCCGCCGCCAGCGGCGCCAGCCCGCGCCGCCGGTCGACAGCGCGCACCACCACGTCGTGCTCAGTGCCTGGTGGCCCGCGGCCACGCTGGTCTGGGTCTGCCTGCAGGGCGCCTTCGGCGCCATGACCGTCACCTGGAAGCTGTTCCCCGCCATCGTCACGATGCACCTGATGGGCGCCATCGTGCTGCTCGCGCTGCTGTGCATCCAGGCCGTGCGCTACCGCCAGGTGGCGGCGCAGCGCCTGCCCACGGCCGTGTCGCCAGCCCTGCGCAACGGGCTGATCGCCACGGCGGTGCTGCTGGTGCTGCAGATCGCGCTCGGCGGCTGGGTCAGCACCAACTACGCGGTGCTGGCCTGCACGCAGTTCCCGACCTGCCAGGACAGCTGGTGGCCGCCGATGAATTTCGTGCAGGGCTTCGAGATCTGGCGCCACCTCGGCGTGACCGGCGACGGCCAGCCGCTCGACTTTTCCGCCCTCACCGCCATCCACTACGCGCACCGCCTCATGGCGTACGCCGTGTTCGTGGCGCTCGGCCTGCTGGCCTGGCGCCTGCGCCGCCTCGAGGCGCTGCGCCCGCAGGCCCACTGGCTGCTCGGGCTGGCGCTGCTGCAGCTGGCCACGGGCCTGGGCAACGTGCTGCTCGGCTGGCCGCTGGCCGCCGCCGTGCTCCACACCGGCGGCGCCGCGGCGCTGGCCGTGGTCCTGACCTGGGCGCTGTGCGAGAGCCGGCGCGAAAGCGCCGCCGCTGCACCGATTCCGCGCGCCGCCGACAATGCGCGCGGCACCCCCCAACCGAAGAAAGCCACCGCGTGAGCACCCCGATTCCTGTTCAGCACGCCAGCACCGCCAACGTGCTGCGCCAGTTCTACGCGCTCACCAAGCCGCGCGTGGTGCAGCTGATCGTGTTCTGCGCGCTCATCGGCATGGTGCTGGCCGTGCCCGGCCTGCCGTCGTGGGCCGATGTGCAGCGCGGCGTGCTGGCCTGCCTGGGCATCTGGCTGGTGGCCGGCGCGGCCGCCGCGTTCAACTGCTTGGTCGAGAAGGGCATCGACGCCAAGATGAAGCGCACCGCCTGGCGCCCCACGGCGCGCGGGCAGCTCAGCGACATGCAGGCGCTGGTGTTTTCGGCGCTGCTGTGCGCGGCCGGCTCGGCGCTGCTGTGGTTCACGGTCAACCCGCTGACCATGTGGCTCACCTTCGCCACCTTCGTCGGCTACGCGGTGATCTACACCGTCATCCTGAAGCCGCTGACGCCGCAGAACATCGTGATCGGCGGCGCCTCGGGCGCCATGCCGCCGGTGCTGGGCTGGTCGGCCATGACGGGCGACGTCGGTCCCGAGGCGTTGATCCTGTTCCTGATCATCTTCCTGTGGACCCCGCCGCACTTCTGGGCGCTGGCGCTGTACCGCGTCGAGGACTACCGCAAGGCCGGCCTGCCGATGCTGCCCGTGACGCACGGCAACGAGTTCACGCGGCTGCAGGTGCTGCTGTACACCTTCATCCTGTTCGCTGCCTGCCTGATGCCCTTCATCTACGGCATGAGCGGCTGGCTCTACCTCGTGGTCGCCATCGGCGTGAGCATCGGCTTCACCGGCTATGCCTTCGCGCTGTGGCGCAACTACTCCGACACGCTGGCGCGCAAGACCTTCCGGTTTTCGCTCATCCACCTGAGCGTGCTGTTCGCGGCGCTGCTCGTCGACCATTACCTCCGCTGACCTGACCTGCCCATGAACAAGCGCAATGCCCTGAAATCGATCGCCGCCACGGCCGGCTGGGTGGCCGCCTCGGCCACGCTGGGCCTGGGCCTTTCGGCCTGCAGCGAGCAGCCGAAGCAGAGCTTCCAGGCGGTCGACATCACGGGCGCCGACTACGCCAAAGACTTCTCGCTCACCGACGCCGACGGCAAGGTGCGCACGCTGGCCGACTTCAAGGGCAAGGCGGTGGTGCTGTTCTTCGGCTACGTGCAGTGCCCCGACGTCTGCCCGACCACCATGACCGAGATGGCGCAGGTCAAGCAGCAGCTCGGCGCCGACGGCAGCAAGCTGCAGGTGCTGTTCGTCACCGTCGATCCGGCGCGCGACACGCCCGAGGTGCTCAAGGCCTACATGGGCGCGTTCGACCCGAGCTTCGTGGCGCTCATCCCCACGCCCGAGCAGCTGGCCGCCGTCGCGAAGGACTTCAAGGTCTACTACAAGAAGGTCGAGGGCAAGACGCCGACCAGCTACGCCATGGACCACTCGGCCGCCAGCTACATCTACGACCCGCAAGGCCGGCTGCGGCTCTACGCGCGTTACGGCGCGGGCGTGCCGGCGATGGTGTCGGACCTGAAGACGCTGCTCGCGTCCTGAGCCGGGCGCCCGGGGCATGGACGCCGCATCGGTCGCGCACCTGAAGTCGCGCAAGGGCGCGTTCCGCATCGCACTCATTCCGCCCGAGGTGCTGGGCGCGCTGAACGGCGGGCTGCTCGAGACCGTCAACCTCAACGAATTCCTCGCGCTCGAACTGCCGCTGCTCGCGCGCAGCGTGGCGGGCCATGTCGGCCTCGACGCGGCGCACGAACGGCTGGACGACACGCTCGCCATGCTGGCCGCCTTCAAGCCCATGCAGCGCCACAGCCACATCGCACGGGCGCTGTACGACATGACGGCCGAACACGCCGAACGCGATGCCGTGGCACACCGGCTGGCCACGCACGCCAGCGACGTGGCGCGCTGCTGGGCGGTGCAGTGGATCACGCTGTCGGGCCTGCCGCTGGCGGCCCAGCTCGACGCCGCGCGCCGCTTCGCCGCCGACCCGCATTTCGGCGTGCGCGAGTTCGCCTGGATGGCGGTGCGCGACAGCGTCATCGATTCGCTCGACGAAGCGCTGGCGCTGCTGCAGCCCTGGGTGGCCGATGCCGATCCGAACGTGCGCCGCTTCGCCAGCGAGCTCACGCGCCCGCGCGGCGTGTGGTGCGCGCAGATCGAGACGCTGAAGGCCGAGCCCTGGCTGGCGCTGCCGCTGCTGGAGCCGCTGCGCGCCGACGCGCATCGCTACGTGCAGAACTCGGTCGCCAACTGGCTCAACGACGCGAGCAAGACGCAGCCCGAGTGGGTCGAGACGCTGTGCACGCGCTGGGTGGCCGAGTCGCCGGTCGCCGAGACCCGCTACATCGCGAAGCGGGCGCTGCGCACGCTGACCAAGTCGACGCCCTGAAGCGCCCCCGAACGAAAAAAAGCCCGGCACTGCCGGGCTTTTTTCGTGGAGGAGGGCGGTCGTGACGCTTACGCGTACTCGGCCAGCGCCTTCTTCATCTTCTTCATCGCCGCCACTTCGATCTGGCGGATGCGCTCGGCGCTCACGCCGTACACCGCGGCCAGGTCGTGCAGCGTCATGCCGCCCGAGCCGTCGTCGTTCACCTTGAGCCAGCGCTCTTCGACGATGCGGCGGCTGCGGTCGTCCAGCGCCTCCAGGGCGGTGGCGATGCCGTCGCTCGACAGGCGGTCGCGCTGCTGCGATTCGAGCAAAGCGGTCGGTTCCTGCGTGGCGTCGGCCAGGTAGGCGATGGGGCCGAAGCCTTCGTCGCCGTCATCGGACGGACCCGGATCGAGCAGCACGTCGCCGCCCGACAGGCGGGTTTCCATCTCGAGCACTTCCTCGGGCTTCACGTTCAGACGCGTGGCCATCTGCGAGACCTCGTCGGGGCTCAGCGTCTCGCGGTGCGTGCCGTTGTCGGCCGCAGCCGAGTCGGCCTTGAAACCCTGCTTCATCGAACGCAGATTGAAGAACAGCTTGCGCTGCGCCTTGGTCGTCGCGACCTTGACCATGCGCCAGTTCTTCAGGATGTACTCGTGGATCTCGGCCTTGATCCAGTGCATGGCGTAGCTCACCAGCCGCACGCCCTGGTCGGGGTCGAAACGCTTCACGGCCTTCATGAGACCGACGTTGCCTTCCTGAATCAGGTCGCCGTGCGGCAGCCCGTAGCCCAGGTACTGGCGGGAAATGGACACGACCAGGCGCAGGTGCGACAGGATCAGCGCACCGGCAGCTTCGAGGTCGTTCTGGTCGCGCAACTTGCGTGCGAAGCCCTGCTCTTCTTCGAGCGTGAGCAGCGGCAGGCGGTTGGCGGCCGAAATGTAGGCATCCAGGTTGCCCAGCGGGGGGACCATCGACCAGGGGTTGGCGACGGCCAGCTGGTTGGCAGAGACTCCAGACAGCGTTGTCATCAGGGGAAACTCCTTTGTGGCGGTCATATTAGCACTCGGTTAGAGGGAGTGCTAAGCCAAGGGTTCCCTTGGGTTTCTATCGTTGCGATAGCTTTTGTCGCGATTTGTTGGATATTTGTATGCCGTTTGGCGTTTTTCAAGTCCTGGAGGCCTGCCCCAGCAGCCAGTCCTGGAACGCCAGGATGCGCGGGTCCCCAGTGCTGCCTTCCGGGTAGACCAGGTGGTAGGCGTAGCCCGCCGCCATGGGTACGCCGATGTTGAACAGCCGCACCAGCCGGCCCTGGGCGAGGTCGGCGCCGATCATGTCCAGGTCGGCCAGGCCGACCATGCCGCTCTCGGTGACGGCGCGCACCACGTCGCTCGAGTCGGCGAAGCCGATGCAGCGGCTGTCGTCGAAGCCCTCGATGCCTGCCGCGGCCATCCACATCGGCCAGTTCGGCCAGACCATGCCGTCGGTCTTCCAGTCGACGTAGCACAGCGTGTGCTGGAACAGGTCGCGAGGCGTCGCCAGCGGGAGCCCGCTGGCGAGCAGCCTGGGGCTGCAGACCGGCACGATCACGGTGTCGAACAGGCGCTGTGCGCGCGTGCCCGGGTCTTGTCCATTGCCGAAGCGGATCGCCACGTCGATGTCGTCGGCGTCGAAATCCCGCAGCGCATCGGAAATATCGAAACCCAGTTCCAGCCCCGGGTTCGCGGCCCGGAACTGCGGCAGCCGGGGCAGCAGCCAGTTGGTCGCGAAACGGGCGCTGGTCGACAGCCGCAGCGTCGCCGCCCCGCGCGCCATGCGCCGGGCGCG
>NZ_BCUS01000144.1 GCF_001591345.1 Variovorax boronicumulans NBRC 103145
GGGCTTTGGATACCAGCGGGCCATCGCTTCGCTCGGCCAGTGGGCTGCAGCAGGCGCTTTGCGCCTGCTGCAGCGGGGATTGGCAGTGGCGTCCGCAGAGAAATGCGCGCAGGCGAAGCCGCGCGCATGGGCGTTGGATTGGGCTGTTGGTATTGCAGGGCCGAGCGCAGCGACGGCCCGAGTTCCCCCTCCCCTCTGGCTGCGCCGAGGAGCGCAGCGTTTCGCGGATCAGGGCTCGCAGCTGTTTGAGCGAAGCGAGTTCTGCGAGACCCCGCGAAACGCGAGCACCGCAGGTTGCCCCGTAGCGAAGCGCAGGGGTCGCAGACAGTGGGGTCGCCTTTTCTTTGCTTACTTTCTTTTGGCGAAGCAAAAGAAAGTGAGTCCGCCGCCGGGCGGAACTCCCGGCCTCGGGAAGGAAAAGAAAGCACCGCCCTCATTCCCCACCCCCAAGAAACAAGGCCTCGAACTGCACATCCCGAGGAAGCCCCGTAGCCAACATCCGAACCCCGCCTTCCAAGCCAGGCGTCTCCATCCAAAGCGAAGCCCCAGCCAGTGGCAACTCAAGCGACCGATCATCAGCGGAAGGTTCAGCAGCAACACCCACGAACAACCGACTCAACGCCGCATCAAACCGCAGCGCATCCAAATCCCCTTCAAGCCCTTCCAACACAGCCTGAGTCCCCAACGCCCACCATCGCAGCGCAGCAATGAGCGCCTCTCCGTGAAGCGCACCAGACACGCCTTCATCCAACTCAACAGCCAGAGTGAACGGAAAATACCGCCCCACCCCATCCACCGAAGGCATCAACACCCCCATCCACCCCCGCTCCCCCACCACCTGCGCCCCCAGCGCAAAGCACCACACCGGCGCCTCCAGGTAGTGAGAAGTCCAATCCGCATGCCGATCCCTCAGCCGCGCCAGCCCGCGCTGCAACCACGGGTCCCAGACAGAGCGAAACGACTCCGGCAACCGCCGATGCGCAAAGTCCCCCATCCCCGGCAGCTTGCCAAACCACCCCGGCAACTCAGAGGAGACGAAGAGAGAAGAAGAAGAGGCCAGACTCACAACCCCTCCGGACAAGAAAACTCCCGCAACTCCTTCAACCGAATCGGATGCTGCACGCTGTTCGTCGTCACCTCGAACCGCGTCTTCCGCGCCCCCACCTGGAAGGTAATGAAGAACTTCTCCGGCGCATCCCCCGCTTCGAGTTGCCCATCGTCCAAGGTACGGAACAAAGCCCAAGGCCCATCCATCGCCGACCCCGAACTCCCCGTCGTCGACGGCGGACTCACCTGAACGCGCACCTGGTTGCTCCCCTTCGGCCCCGGCCACTGCACCGCCATCGGCACCACCGGCCCGTGCGCGTACTTCACCAGCTGCCCGTCCACGTCGAGGATGAACTGCGTGATGCCCGCGTCCATCTCCACCGGCTTGAAGTCCAGCCGCATCGACGGCCCGCGACCGCCGCCGCGGAAGAAGATGTCCTTGATGCGCGCCGCGCGTTCGAACTGCGCCAGCGCCTGCGTGGTGATCGCGCCGCGCTCGGCCACGGGCTTGTAGCGCCACGGCCGGGTGCTGGTGTCGACCAGCGCGGCCAGGCGCTTCTGGAAGAAGTCGTCCATCAGGCCGCCGGCGCCGAACATCTGGCCGAAGTCCTCGGGCAGCACATCGCGCTTGCTGCTTTGCACGAACGGGTAGCGGCCCGCGATGGCGCGGTTGCAGAACTCGGTCACGGGGCGCAGGTCCTGGCTCAGGTTGCCGCGCTCGGCCACCTGTGCCTGCGCGGCGCCGGTCTGGCTCAGGTTCTCGATCATGCTGCGCACCGGCTCGGGCAGGCGGCCCGCGTCCGACTTGAGCTTGCCGGCCACGTCGCCCGGCGGCGGCGAGGTGCGGCCCTTCACGGCCGTGTCGACGGCGTTGAGGTACACGTACACCTCGTTGAAGAGCTTGAGCGCGTCGTCGATCGGCGCCGGCTGGTTCGGGCCGCCCGCGGTGACCAAGCGGCGCAGCGACTCGAAACGGTCGTCCACGATGCTCTCGATGCGCTTGCCCGGCGCCACCTGCTTGCCAGGGTCGCTGCCGAACAGGTCTTCCAGGCCCTTGCGCGTGTTGCGCACGGTCTCGGTGGCCTTGCTGACCACGTCCTTGTTGGCATCGGCCGCGGGAATCAGCGTGGTCTGCTTGACGACCGCACGCAGGAAGTTCGCGAGCGGCGAATCGACACCCGAGAGAATCCGCGCGGTCTCGATGTTCTTCTCCAGGCCGCTGACGCGGATCAGCCGCACGTCGGCCAACAGCGCCTCCCACTGCTTGACGTACTCCTCGAGGTACAGGCGACGCACGCGGTCGGTGAGCGCACCGAGCGCCGCGGCGTCGCGCAGGCGTTCACTGGCGTTGCGGTCCTGGCCGAGCACCCACGGGTCTTCGGCGGCGAGCAGGCCGGTGAGCACCACGACCTCGTTCTGGAAGCGCTTGTGGTACCCGTCGTAGGTGAACATGCCGGGCACGCCCTCGCTCAGCGGCTTGCCGCTGATGCGCTCGAACACCAGCGGGCCCGACGGACCGGTGGCCTGCGCCACGCTGAAGCCCGGGATGTCCTTGGTGGCGCGCTGGCGCTTGAGGCGACTGAACACGCGCTGCTCCAGCGGGTAACTCGCGAGCACGGCGCGCACGCTGCGCACCAGGTTCTCGTCCATCTTCAGCGGCGAGCGCGGCGGGCCCTGGGCAATGAGCACATCGAGCTGGTCTTCGAGCGCCTTGCGCTGGTCTTCGGGAATGCCACGGTCGAGGTTGCGCGCCCAGTCGAGCGTGATCCAGGCCTTCAGCGCCTCGGGGTCGAAGCGCTCGGGCTGATAGAGCATCAAGTAACTCTTGAGGGCCTCGTAGGTGAACTCGAGGTTGTCCTTCTGCGCGGTGCGCAACTGGTCCTCGATGCGCTTGGCGATCTGCGGCAGGAAGGCGTCGTTGAGCGCGCGCTGGTGCGTGAGCATCGCGGCGGCATCGAGCTTGTCGCCCTGGTACAGGCCCAGCGTCATCGACAGCGGCTCGTCGCCCTGGCGGTTGTCAGGCGTCTTCCAGATGTCGCGCAGGCCCTGCAGCACGGGCGCGACCTCGACCAGGTTCTGCACGCGCGTCGGCAGCGCGGCCAGCGTCTTCTGCGCGGGCTCGACGCGCGCCTCGACCGACTTCAGGTAGTTGTGGTTCTGCCAGGTGCTGTAGCCCCAGGCCGCGAGCAGGCCGACGGTGAGCAGCGTCATCGCGGCCACGCCCGCCAGGCGCAGCGTGTTGCGGCGGCGCTCCAGCTTCACGTCGGCACCGGCCAGGCGCTGCTCCGGGAACACCACCTCGCGCAGCAGCGCGGTGAGAAAGTAGCTGCGTCCGCTCGACTTCTGTGGCGCGAGCATGGCGCGCTCGATGCCGAAGCTGCGCGCCAGGCTGCCCATCACGCGGTCGATCGGGCTGCCCTCTTGCGTGCCGCTGGTGAAGTACACGCCGCGCACCCACGGCGGCTGCGCAAAGCGCGAGCCGGTGAACACCTGTTCGAGCAAGTCGGAGAGCAGCGGGCCGACCGAGCCGAACTGCGCCGGAAAACCGAAGATCGCCGCGCGGCGCGTGCCGTCGGTCTCGCGCTGCATGCGTGCGATGAGGCCGTCGTTGACGCGGTTGTGCAGCAAGGCGAACTCGCGGTTGAAGGCGGTCGACAGGGCCTTCTCTTCGCGCTGCACGTCCTCGTCCGCCGGCAGCGTGAAGCCGAAGACCTGCGCGCGCTGCTCCTTGCCGAGGTCGTCGAAGTAGTCGGTGAAGCCGTAGAGCAGGTCGCTCTTCGTCACAAGCACGTACACCGGCAGGCGCGTGGTGAGCTTGCTGTCGAGCTCAAGCAGCCGCGCGCGGATCGAGGCCGCGAGTTGCGTGCGCGCCTCGGGGCCCTGGCTCAGCAGGTCGCCCACGCTCACGGTGAGGAACACGCCGTTCAGCGGGCGGCGCGGGCGCGCCTTCTTCAGCAGGCCCAGGAAGCCTTCCCACGCGCTCTTGTCTTCCGACTGGTGGCTGTCCTGCGTGGTGTAGCGCCCGGCGGTGTCGATGAGCACAGCTTCGTCGGTGAACCACCAGTCGCAGTTGCGCGTGCCGCCCACGCCACGGATCGCTCCGGGGCCGAACTTCTCGGCCAGCGGGAACGAGAGGCCCGAGTTGACGAGCGCCGTGGTCTTGCCCGCGCCCGGTGCGCCGATGAAGACGTACCACGGCAGGTCGTACAGGTAGCTGCCACCCGAGATCGACAGCCAGTCGCGCCAGCCCGGCTTCTTGCCGGCGGCATGCAGGCGCATCTGCTTGAGCGTGGCGACGGCTTCGCTGAAGCGCGTGTCGAGGATCTTCTGTTCGCCGTCGACCGGTGCACCGGTCTTGGCGGCCGGCGCCTTCATGAGGCCGTCGGTCAGGTGCTGGCTCGCACGGCGCGCGCGCCAGCGGCGGTACATCGCGCGCAGCACGACGATGAGCACGATCACGCCGATGACGATGGCGCGCGTCATCTCGCCTTCGAGCGGCGCGAGCGAGCCGATCTTCACCAGCGGACCGATCCACCAGATCAGCAGTGCGACGACGATCAGCGCGAGCAGCGTCAGCAGCAGCGGGCTGAACAGGAAGCCGAAGATTTTCTTGATCATTTCGTCGCTCCTGGAACGGGAGCAGCCGGTGCAGCAGCGAGGCGCTCGGGTTCGGTCAGCAGCACGATGTCGACGCGGCGGTTGCGCGCGCGGTTGGCCGGCGTGTCGTTGGCCACCACGGGCTCGGCGTCGGCCTTGCCGTCGGAGCGCATGCGCGCGGGCTCGACCAGCGTGGAGAGCGCGCCCTTCACCGCGTCGGCGCGCGCGGCCGACAGGTGCCAGTTCGACGGATAGCGCAGCGAGCGGATCGGCTGGTTGTCGGAGTGGCCGGTGATGAGCACCTCGCCCTTCACCTCGGCCAGCGCCTGGCCGATGCGGCGCAGCACCGGCAGCGAGGCCGCCATCGGCTCGGCGCTGCCCGAACCGAAGAACGAATCGCCGCGCAGCCGCACCACGCTGCGGTCGGCCTCGTCGGTCACGGTGACCAGGCCCTGCTTGATCTCGGGCTCCAGGAAGCGCGCGAGCCGCGGCGACTTGGCCGGCGCGGCGGGCGGTGCGATCTGGATGTTCGGCACGCGCAGGCTCGACACGGCCGCGTAGGTGGTGTCGGAGCGGTGGTTGAGCGTGAGCCGCAGGCCGAACCACGCGAGCGCCAGCAGCAGCGCGAAGCCGGCCGCGAACACCCACAGCGGCAGCGACTCGCGCAGCCGCACGGTGCCCGCACCCTGCCCACGCCAGTGCGGCGACAGCTCGGGCTCGACGGCCGGACGGTCCTTGGCGATCAGATCAGCCAGGCGCTGGCGCACCGAGTCGAGCTGCGCACGGCCGTTGTCGACCACGCGGTAGCGGCCCTCGAAGCCGAGCGCGAGCACGCTGTAGATCAGCTCGAGCAGCTGGCGGTGCGTGGGCACGTCTTGCGCGAGCTTGGCCAGCAGCTGGAACACCTTTTCGCCGCCCCAGGTCTCGTTGTGGAACTGCACCAGCAGGCTCTGCTTGTTCCAGCCGGCCTGCACGCCCCAGGGCGTGTTGGCCACGGCTTCGTCGAGCGCGGTGCACAACACATAGCGCGCGGCCAGCACCGACTCGTTGCCCACGCCCGCGCGGCGCGCCGCGGCGTCGAACTGGTTCACCGCATCGGCGGTGGACGCGCGCAGCGCCGGCACGTTGGGCGGCTGTGCGAGGTTGCGCAGCTTGCCGATCAGCACCAGCAGCTTGCCGGCGGCCGAGACCAACGGATTGAGCAGGCCGATCTCGCCCACCTCGGCCACGGGGGTCGGATCGGCGCCGCCGAAGAACGGCGCGGGTGCAGCGGCCGGCGGCGCGCCGCCCGGCGTGCGCGGCTTGGGCTTGATGACCGTGCGCTCGGACTCGAAGGCGGCGAAGGGGTCGGGAGGGGTGCTCATGGTGATGTTCCGTTTCCGTCAGCCGGGGGCGGCTAGGAACGAATGGCCCAGAACGCGAGGTCCAAGCCGGGGAAATCGCCCGCGATGTGCATCGCGATGCCGCCCGATTGCTCGAGCTGGCGCCACAGGTCGCTGTTGCGCGTTTCGAGTTCGAAGTAGTTGGCGCCTGTGTGGAAGGGAATCTGGCGCGGCGCCACCGGCATCGGCGTCAGCGTGACGCCGGGCAGCGCCAGGTTCACGAGATCGCGGATGCGCTCGACCGGCCCGATCTTCACCTGCGTGGGGAAGCGCGCGCGCAGCGCCTCGCTCGGCATGTTCGCGCTCACCGCCAGCACAAAGGTCGCCTTGCGCTGCAGCTCGACGTCGGTCACCACCGCCACGCGCACGCCGTGCTTGCGGTCGTGCAGGTCGATGCGGATCGCCGACTGCTCGAACACCATCGACAGGCTGCGGCGCAGGTCGTCCATCACCGGACGGAAACTCAGTGCCAGGTCGTCATGGATGTAGGGGCCGAAGCGCGCCACGCGGCGCGTGTCGCGGAAGCTCGCAAGGTCGCCGGCCAACCCGAGCGCGTGCTCGAAGAAATGCTGCGGGTGCAGCATCGCGCTCTTGGCCAGGTGCGCAAAGATCGCCTCGTTGCGGTTCACCGCCTGCAGCAACATGAAGTCGGCGATCTCGGCCACGCCGCCGGTGCCGCCTTGCGTCATGCGCCCGGCCAGCGCCTCGCCGCGCTGGCGCAGCAGGCCCAGCAACTCGTCGAGCCAGGCGCGGATCACCGCATGGCCAGCCACGTCGAGCAGCGGCGGCAGCATCGCGCGGTCGAGCTGCACCTGGTTGTCGACCCGGCGCTCGACCACGCGGGCCACGCCCAAGGTCGCCCACGCGTCGGTGGCTTCGCTGGCGCGCATCAGGCGCGTGTGGAGCTGGCCAAGTTGCAGCATCGCGGTGCGCTCGCCGGCCGTGTTGGAGTCGGGCACGTCCGACTCCAACACGCGGTGGCGCACCAGCTCTTCGTATTCTTCAGCATCGGCCTCGCGCGCCCCGGCGCGGCGCAGCGGCAGCGCCAGCACCACGGCCTCGTCGCGCATGGACGCAGGAATGTCGATGGGCTCAGGCAGCGGATCGACCGCCGGCATGTCGAACACCGTGCCGTCACCGAAGATGCCCACCGCCCGCACCAGCGCCAGCTTGCCCAGCGTGAGCGCCGCCGCGTCGATCTCGACTTCGGCGAATCCCCAGGCGTAGGGCGTGGTGGTGCGCAACAGCACATGCCGCGCATGATCGGCATGGCGCTCGCTCTGCTGCAGGTGCTGAGGCTGCAACAGCATCCCCTCGCTCCAGACCACTTTGGTTCGCCAACTCATCCGCACTCCGTCAACGGCAAGGGTGCCGGGAAGAAAGAAGAAACACGAAGTTTCCGGCGCGGGGGGCTGCGGGCAAATCCGTCTAATGGCCTAGACGGTGGCGATTTGCGTACGGCAAAGGGAGTAGATGGCCAGGGAGAGCACGTCGAAGGACACGGCCCCGGGAATGAAGCAGCGCCGCGGCGGCTTCAGCGAGGCGCGGCAGAACCGCGCAGCGCCTCCACCTGCGCCGCATACGCCTTCTCGATCCGCTGCAGCCGCTGCTCCCGCGCCGCATCGTTGACCCACGCCGCCGACAACGCGCGCTGGCGCCCCAGCTGGTATTCGAGCTTCGCTTCCGGCAGCAGCGCGCTGTCGTCCGCCGCGACGTAGCCGTACGCCGCGCGCAGGTTCTTCAGCACCTCGCGCTCGGCGTCGGCGCGTGGACCCTTGCCCTTGCCGTAGCCGACGAGGAAGGCCTGCAGCTTCGCCTGGAACTCGGGCGGGTAGTCGCGGCGCACCACCATCTGCGCGCCGGGCGGTGGCTCGGACTCCCAGATCACCTGCAGCCGCGCGGCCTCGACCGGGAACTGCTGGCGGAAGCGCTCGAAGTCGGTGGTGTTGTTGGTGGCCACGTCAGCGTCGCCGTTGGCCACGGCCAGCGCGGTGGCCTGGTGGGTGCCGACGAACTCGCTGCGAAAGCGGGTTTCCATCTCGATCTGGTTGGGCAGAAAGAGCTGACTCTGCGGCACGATGAAGCCGGTGACCGAGCGGCTGTCGCCGCGCGCGAGCCGCCAGCGTTCGGGCTGGGCCAGCAGGACCTCGAGCGTGTTGAGCGGCCCGGTCTTGCGCGCGAGCAGCACGGCGCGGTGCTCGGGCATGCCGTCGCGCCGCGCGATCTGCGCCACCACCTTCATGCGCCGCTGCATGACGGCGTCCAGCGCCATCTTGGCCGAGAGAAAGGCCATGTCGATCTCGTCGCGGCCGATGGCGCGGTCGAGCTCTTCGTACGACGGCACCGAGTACGCGCTGACGGGCAGGCCCAGCGCACGGCTCATGTCGGCCATGAGCGGCGTCCACAAGGCACGCGACTCGACGGTGCCGCCCAGCGGCAGCACGCCGAAGCGCACCTCCTTGATCACCGGCGTGCTCTTGGTGGAGGGCGTCGGCGCGGGCTGCGCGCCCGCCGGCCATGGCGCCATCAGCGACGACGACAGGGCCAGCGCAAGCAGGGTCCGGCGGTTCAAGGGCTCACATCCTTCAATACGGCGAGCTGCTCGGCGTAGCCGCTCTCCAGGCGCTGCAGCCGCGCCTGGCGCGCCGCGTCGTTGACCCACTGGGCGGTCTTCGCGTTCTGCATGGCGAGTTGGTAGGCCAGCTTGGCGGCGGGCAGCAGCGAGCTGTTGTCGGCGGCCACGAAGCCGGCCAGGTCGTGCAGCGACTTGAGCACCACGCGCTCGGCGTCGCCGCGCGGCCCCTTGCCGCGGCCGTAGGCGACCAGGAAGGCCTGCACGCGCAGGCGCAGTTCGGGCGGGTACTCGCGGCGCACGACGATCTGCGCGTGCGGGATCAGCTCCGACTCCCACAGCACCTGCAGCCGCTGCGCCTCGGCCGGAAAGCGCAGCTTGAAGCGCTCGAAATCGGCCGAGTTGTTGGTGGCCACGTCGGCCTCGTTGTTGGCCACGGCCAGCGCGTTGGCCTGGTGCGTGCCGACCACCTCGCTCAGGAAGCGCGTCTCCATGACGATGTGGTTCGGCAGAAAGAACTGCAGCTGCGGCACGATGAAGCCCGACACCGACTGCCGCTCGCCGCGCGCCAGTCGCCAGCGCTCGGGCTGGTCGACGAGGTTTTTCAGCGTGTTGAAGGGCGGCGCCTTGCGCGTGAGCAGCAGCCCGCGGTAGCCGGGCAGGCCGTCGTGCCGCACGACCTGGGCCACGACCTTCATGCGCTTCTGGCTCACGGCATCGAGTGCCATCTTTCCCGACAGGAACGCCATGTCGACTTCGCCGCGCTGGATGGCCTGCTCCAGCGCTTCGTACGAATTGACCGAGAGCACGCTCACCGGCCGCTGGATGGCGCGGCTGAGTTCGGCCAGCAGCGGGTCCCAGTCGCTGCGCGACTCGAAGGCACCGCCCAGCGGCAGGATGCCGAAGCGCACCGGTGCATCCGCGGCGGGCGCCGCAGCCTGCGCCGCCGCCAGCAGCGGCAGCAGCAGGAGCCCCATGGCCAGCGCCAGGGCCGCACGGCGGCCGGTGCCGGGGAAACTGCCGAAACGACGCAAGAAGGCGTGCATGGAAGGAGCGGAAGACACGGGGCCCGCGGCGAGCCGGCGGGGTCTAACATGGGCGACGCGGACGCCATTACATCCCAAATGCGAGTCTTTCTCGTGATGTTTTTCCGGTCTTCCCTGTTCGGGGCCGTGGCCCTAAGCTCGCGCCCCATGCGTTCAAGGCCTTCATGAACTGGAACTTCCGCCTCCTGCGCGGGCTGGCCCGCCTCACCTTCGCCCAGCAGCTGATCCTGCTGGCGCTGGTGCCGGCCACGGCGGCCACGCTGGTGGCCATCGCGGTGCTCACGCGCCAGCACCTGGGCAACCTCACCGAGCTGATGCGCGCCAACGCGCAGACGGTGGCGCTGCAGGTGGCCACGGTGGCGCAGGCGCCGCTGGCGCGCATGGACCGCCGCGCGCTGGCGCGCACCGCGCAGACGGGCACCTACCAGCCGCACGTGCAGCAGGTGCAGATCTGGACGGAAGACGGCGAGATCGTCGCCAACTCCGAGACCGTCGACCGCCGCCGCGGCGAGGGCCTGCAGGTGGTGGTGCCGATCGTCAGCGACGACGGGCGCCACAACGGCAAGGTGATGGTCGAGATCGGGCTGGACGCGGTGCAGAGCGCGCGCCGCTCGGTCTGGCTCAACGTAGCGCTGGTGCTGGCCATGAGCCTGCTGGGCGTGGGGCTGGCCGGCTGGTGGGCGGCGCGCCGCATCAGCGAGCCGATCCGCGCACTGGGCGAGGCGGTCGACCGGCTCGGCGCGGGCGAGGCCGCCAGCGTGGCGATCGAAGGCACCTCGGAGGTGCGCCACCTGCAGCACGGCTTCAACCAGGCGGCGCGCGCGCTCGCCGAAAGCCACCGGCTGCTGCAAAGCCGCATCAACGAGGCGACGGCCGAGCTGGCGCGCAAGAACCAGTTGCTCGAAGTGGCCAGCCAGGCCAAGACGCGGCTGCTGGCCGCCGCCAGCCACGACCTGCGCCAGCCGCTGCATGCGCTCACGTTGTTCTCCGACGGGCTGGCCAATGGCGAGACCGACCCGGTGAAGCTGCAGCGCATCGGCCACATCCGCGAATGCGTGGATTCGCTCGACCGGCTGTTCTCGGAGCTGCTGAACCTGTCGCAGCTCGACGCCGGCGTGCTGCAGCCGCAGTGGGCCGACTTTCCGCTGGACCGTCTGTTCGACGAGATCAGCCGCAACTTCCGCCCCGTGGCCGAGCAGCAGGGCCTGCGGCTGGTGGTGCGCAAGACCGAGCTGTGGGTGCGCTGCGACTACGTGATGCTCTCGCGCATCCTGAACAACCTGGTGTCGAACTCGCTGCGCCACACGGTCGAAGGCGGCGTGCTGATCGGCGCGCGCGCCCGCGGCAAGGGCGTGCGCATCGACGTGGTCGACACCGGCGTGGGCATTGCCGCGCACCACCAGGCGCGGGTGTTCGAGGAGTTCTACCAGGTCGAGCCGGCCAGCCGCAGCA
Source organism: Variovorax boronicumulans NBRC 103145 (assembly GCF_001591345.1). Lineage (GTDB taxonomy): Bacteria > Pseudomonadota > Gammaproteobacteria > Burkholderiales > Burkholderiaceae_C > Variovorax > Variovorax boronicumulans. Next base: position 11,097 of record NZ_BCUS01000144.1, read on the forward strand.
ACGCGCCCGGCGGCGCGCGCGGCATGGGCCTGGGGCTGGCCACGGTGCAGCGGCTGGCCGAGCTGCTGAACACGCGCGTCGAGCTCAGCTCGCGCCTGCACAAGGGCACCTGCGTGCGCGTGCAGGTGCGCGCCGCGCCCGCCGCACTGCCGGCGCCGGTGGCACCGGCGCCCACACTGGTCACCGCCGCCGACGACAACGGCGCCAGCCTGGCGGACCTGCGCATCCTCGTCATCGACGACGAGCGCACGATCCTCGAAGGCCTGAGCGTGGTGCTCGGCAACTGGGGCGCCACGGTGCTGGCCGCGCAGACCCGCGCCGAAGCGCTGGCGCTGGCCGACGGCTGGGACACGCCACCCGACGTGGTCGTGAGCGACCTGCTGCTGCAGGGCGGCGACAACGGCCTCGATGTGATCGCCGCGCTCGAGCGCCACCCAAACGGCATCGGCGCCGGCACCGCGCGCCTGCTGGTCACCGGCGAGACCAAGCCCGACCGCCTGCGCGAGGTGGCCGCCGCCGGCATCGCGGTGCTCTACAAGCCGGTGTCGCCGCGCGTGCTGCGCCAGGCGATCCAGGCGCAGCGCGCGGCCGCGCTGATGGTGGCCGCGGGCCTCTGACACGGTACCTTCCCTGTAGGCGCCGGGTAGTCCGTCGGACATAGACCAAGCAGCCGCCGCGGTGTGATCTTCCTCACACGCGCAGGCCCTCGCGCATGCGGGCATAAGCCCTCCGCCTTATCGCGGGAAACAGGGCGCGTCCTTACATTGGACCATTGCCTCTCGCTGCACAAAGCAGTCCATGTCCGTCGCTGTGAACCCTCCCATTCCGCTTTTCTCCGGAAGAGTGCACCGTGCTGTCCACGCGCTGCTGGCCTTCGGTCTCGTGCTGTGCCTGGCCGCCGCGCCGCGCGTGGCATCGGCGGCCACGCTGACGGTGCTCGTCGGCGACGACCAGGCCGCATCGGCCGAGTTCGTGCAGCAATTGCGCACCGGCCAGCCGGCCTCCGGCAAGTTCGAACTCGTGCGCATCGGACCGGGCGCCCCGGCCGCGGAGCCGGCCAGCACCGACACCGAGCCCGCCGCCAACACCGGCGTACGCACGCGCAGCCTGCGCACCGCGAGCGACGCGGGCCTCACCGTGGCGGTGGGCACCGCCGCCGCGCGCGCCGCCCTCGAACGCCCCGGCGCCGAGCCGCTGGTGCTCGCAATGCTGAGCCGGCTCGACTACGAGACCCTGAAGGCCGCCAGCCCCACTGCCCTGCGGCGCGGCGACCGGCGCGTGGGCGTGCTGCTGCGCGACCCGGCCATGGCCGACCAGCTCGCGCTGGTGAACGCCGTGCTGCCGCAGAAGCGCCGCCTGGGCGTCATCGCTACGCCCGAATCCGAGCCGCTGGTGCGCGAGTTGCAGCGCGCCGCGCAGAACGCCAACCCGGCCTGGGACCTGCAGGTCGAGATCGCGCCCGACGCGCGCTCGCTCGCCGCCGCGCTGCGCGCGCTGGTGCCACGCAGCGACGCCCTCATGGTGCTGCCCGACCTCATCGGCGACAGCCAGGCGGCCACGCTCTCGGTGCTGCATGCCGGCGCCGGCGCGGGCCTGCCGGTGTTCGGCGCCAGCGAGGGGCTGGTGCGCTCGGGCGGCCTGGCGGCGGCGGTCTCCACGCCCGGCCAGCTCGCGCAACAGGCGCGCCAGCTCGGACAGAAGGTGGCCAGCGCAGGCAGCACCGGCAACAGCAACAGCCCGCTGGTGGAGGCGGCCACGCCGGCCACCGTGCGGATCAACGCGACCGTGGCACGCGGGCTCGGCCTGCGTCCGCCGGAGGAACGGGAGCTCACCGAACGACTCGCAGCCCCGCGATGAGCACCACGCCGGTCCCTCCAGGCCCGCTGTCCCGCCCGACGGCGGCGGGAGCGGCCACGGCGACCGAATCGCCACCGCCCCCTCCCCCACCGGCCGCCGCCTCGCTCGTCGTGCGCGGCAACCTGCAGCGCGACCTGTTCCGCCTGGGCGTCGTGCCCTGCGCGGCGGTGGCGCTGGCGCTCACCGGCTGGTTCACGCACAACCGGCTGCAGACGCTCGAAGCCGCCTTCGACGCCGAAGGCCAGGCGGTGGCGAAGCAGGTGGCGGCCATGTCCGACCTGAGCCTGTACGCGGGCGACCTGCCGGCGCTGCAGAACGTGGCCTCGGCGGCGTTGCGCGGCGGACAGGTGACGCGGGTGGAGATCAGCAACAGCGCCGGCGTGTACGTCACGGCTGGGCCGAAGAACGAATCGCTCGCGCAGCTGCGCATGTTCAGCGCGCCCGTCACCTTGCGCGAGGCCTCGCGCGCCAGCGCCTTCGCGCCGGCCGGCTCCACCACGGCGGGCGACACGCCCATCGGGCTGGTGCAGACCTTCCGCGACACCACCGCCTACACGCACGAGCGCAGTCGCTCGCTCATCGCCGGCATCGGCATCGCGCTGGTCGCGCTGCTGGCGGCGTGGGCCTCGGTGCGCCACATGGCGCGCACGGTGGCGCGGCCGCTGCGGCGCGTGTCGCGCACGGTGGCGGCGCTGGAGGCCGGCCACTTCGAGGTGCGCTGCGACGTGGTCGAAGGCGGCACGCGCGGCACGCACGAGCTGGCCGTGCTCGCGCACGACATCGACCGCCTCGCCGAGCGCCTGCAATACAACCGCCAGGTGAGCGAGGAGCGCGTACGCGAGGCCACCGCCGTCGCGCTGCAGCGCATGGCCGAGGCCGAGCAGGCCGCGCTGTCGCGCGCGCGCTTCCTGGCCGCCGCGAGCCACGACCTGCGCCAGCCGCTGCATGCCATGGGCCTGTTCATCGACGGCCTGCTGCCCAGCGCCACCGAGGCGCAGCGCCCGGCCGTGCTGCGGTTGCAGGAGAGCACCGGATTCATGGGCGTGCTGCTCGACGACCTGCTCGAGATTTCGCGCCTCGACGCGCAAGTGCTCACGCCGGCCATCACGCGCGTCTCGCTGGCCGCGCTTTTCGATCAGCTCGACGCGCAGCACGCGCCCGCCGCCAGCGCGGCGCAGGTGCGGCTGCACTGGCGCGACCGC
>NZ_BCUS01000145.1 GCF_001591345.1 Variovorax boronicumulans NBRC 103145
CCACGATCGCGCGCGGCACGGGCTCGGCGGCGGGGCGCACGCGCAGCGCGCCGTGGGCCTGCAGCACCTGCATCACGACATCGGCGCGGCTCGCGACCCACACGCGCAGGCCCTCGTGCCACGCGAGCGGCGGGCCGTCGCGCAGCGTGGCGTAGTAGGGGTACGGGTCGGCATGCGTGGCGGCGGCGACCGGGTCGGCGGGATGAGTGAGCGTGGCGGTAGTCATGGCGCGCAGTGTGCGTTCGCAGGCGCCGGCACACTTCGGTCGCGAACGAAGTGTGGGATGCGCCGCCGCCTTAGGATGCCCGCATGGACGACACCACCGCTTCCGACTTCCAGCTCGCCCGCCTCGCCGGCGCCATCGCCGAGCCGGCGCGCGCCCGCATGCTGAACTGCCTGATGGACGGCCACGCCCGCACCGCCACCGAGCTCGCCACCGTGGCCGAGGTGGCCGCTTCGACCGCGAGCGCGCACCTCGCGCGCCTGAAGGAAGAGCGGCTGGTCGAGGTGCTCGTGCAAGGCAAGCACCGCTACTTCCGCCTGGCCAGCGACGACGTGGCCGCCGCGCTCGAAAGCCTCATGGTCGTGGCCGGCGCGCCGCGCCCCTCGGCGGCCGCCTTCCAACCCAACACGCCAAGCCGCCTGCGCAGCGCCCGCACCTGCTACGACCACATGGCCGGCACCGCGGGTGTCGCGCTGCACGACCGGCTGCATGCGCAGGGCTGGCTCAGCGGCCTTGCGAGCGGCTCGTACGAACTCACGCCCGACGGCGCCATCGCGCTGGAGAGCCTGGGCGTCGAGGTCGACGCCGTGCGCCGCTCGCGCCGCCGCTTCGCCTGCGCCTGCCTCGACTGGAGCGAACGCCGCCCGCACCTGGGCGGCGCGCTCGGCGCCGCGTGGCTGCAGCTGTCGCTGCGGCGCGGTTGGGTGCGGCAAGAGCTCGACGGACGCGCGCTCACGCTGACGCCGAAGGCGCAGCGGGAGATGCCGGAGTTGTTCAACTGACTGCCGGAGACACACGAAGAAGCTCGGTGTCCTGACCGGGAAAACTCCAAACCGGATGGGCCGCAGCCCACTTATGATCCTGCACCAAATCGGGAGGATGGAACTGTGGCAACCAAGTGGTGGGCAGCCGTGTGCTGCGTGGTTCTAGGCGCATGTGGCGGTGGAGGCGGCGGCGGAGGTAGTGGGGGTGGACTCGTCGGACTCGCCATGCCGCCAGGGGCGGCAGTGCCGGCATCCGGTGCGGGCGGCGATCCGGGCGCAAACCCCGGAACGGAAGCGGCGCCTCCCGCCGGGCCTGTCACGCAACCCGGCACGGACCCTGCGCCCATCACCGGTCCTCAGCCCGGCCCGGTCACCACCTACACCTACAAGCTGGGCAAGGTCGAGGACAAGATCAGTCCCTTCGATCCGCGCTTCCGGGGGCTGGTGCTGGACCAGCTGAACAGCCCGGCGTTCGCTGGCTACTACTACACCGGCTCGTTCTATCCCGACACAGGCAATGGCATCTTTACCAGGGCTTCGTCGACCGATGCCTACCTCTGGTCGATGGACACGGTGGTGGCCCCCAACGGCCACTCCGCGGCCAGCTTCGTCTCGATGGCGTTGTTCATGGTCATCGGTGAGGGCACGCTGCGATCCCTCTACGGAAAGCCCACGGCGGAAACGGCGACCTATGGGTACATGAAGGTCGCCATCGACGCCGACGTCAGCGGCTCGCTGAGCCGCCTGAACGCGGCGGGTGCGCAAGGCTATTGCCGGTTGGCGAGCGGTGTGTTCGAGACGCGCATGATGCGGCAGGAGGGTGCCAGCGATGTCTGCACCTACGAATCGCCGGCCCCCCGTGTGTCTTCGTTGCAGGAGCGGCTGGACCAGCTCAACGCGATGGGGCTCAAGGGCTTCATCCCCTTCTTCCTCAACGGCGGTACCCCTTACTACGTCAAGGTGAACAACGCGTCGACGAGTTACTACTACTACGTGGTCGATGATGCGACGGGCGGCAGCGACGAAACCAAGTTCCTGGCCCTGCTCAATGCGGAAGGTGCCAAGGGTGCGACATCCTATGAGTACATCGCCAATGGCGGCATCTCACCGAAGCGGATATTCCGCATTGCCACGAACTGCAGCCGCTGGTGGCTGTGCTGACCAGGCGAAGGCATCGCGAAGGAAAGGTCCCTCACACGGGCCCGAGGCTCAGGCTTTCAGCTTGAGCAGATAGATCAGCGGGCCGGCCATCGCCGTGTCGAGTTCGAGAAAGCTCTCGAAGTCCTTGCCCGCCATCCAGTACGGGTCCCAGTTGTTGCGCTTGATGGTCTTCTGCCAGAGGTCGTGTGTGGTGGCGCGCTGCACCGCCTCGAGCAGCTGGCCGCGGCGGTAGGGCGGCACCTTCTTGCCGGTCATCACGCCGCGCCAGTTGGCCAGGTCGGCGTCCACGCCCTGCTGGCGCACCGAGGCGATCCCCTGGAACGGGTGCTTGGACGACACGCCGATGGCGCGCAGCTTGCCGTTGGCGATGTTCTCGGCGAACTCGCTGTAGCCCGAGATGCCGACCGCCGCCTTGCCCGTCTCGAGCGCCTCGACCACCTGCGCGCCGCCCGGGTGCGGCTGGTAGTTCAGCGACGCCGAGGCGCCGGCCACGCGCGCCAGCATGCCGGCGAACATGTGGTCCACGCCGCCGGCCGAGCCGCCCGCGATGACCGTGTTGGCGGCATCGGCGCGCAGCTGGGCGATGAGGTCCTTGGGGGTCTTGATGGGCGAGTCGGCCTTGACGGCGACCACCTCGTAGTCGCTGGTCAGGCGCGCCACGGGCGACACATGCGCCAGCGTGACGGCGGGCTTTTGCAGCGCCACCGCGCCGACCATCACCATGCCGCTGACCAGCAGCGCCTCGGGGTCGGCGTCGTACTTCTCGACGTACTTGGCCAGCCCGATGGTGCCGCCCTTGCCGCCGATGTTCTCGTAGGTGACGGTGCCCACGGCGCCCGAGGCCAGCAGGGCGGCGCCGAGGGCGCGGCCGGTCTGGTCCCAGCCGCCGCCTTCGTTGGCGGGAATGACGATGCGCAGCTTGCTGCTCAGCGGCGCGTCGGCCGCGCGGGCGTTGCCGGCCCACAGCGCGGCCTGGCCCGCACCGGCGGCAGCGGCCGAGGCTGCCAGCCAGGTGCCGAAGCGGCGGCGGGACAGGGGAAGGGCGGCGGCAGGCGGCGAAGACGGGCGCATCGTGTTTCCAGTTGTGTACGTGACAGCCAATGATGTCCGCGAAACAAGGCAAACACGCCCTCGCCCGCACAGGGAGAAACCCTGAGGGGACAAAGGGGCGAAAGGCGTCGGAGCCTACTGGAAAGCCACTTCCGCGAAGCTTCGCAGCTTGCGGCTGTGCAGCCGGGTGGTGCCTTCCTGGCGCAGGATCTCGATGGCGCGCATGCCGATGCGCAGGTGCTGTTCCACGCGTTCGCGGTAGAAGTGGTTGGCCATGCCGGGCAGCTTGATCTCGCCGTGCAGCGGCTTGTCGCTCACGCACAGCAGCGTGCCGTAGGGCACCCGGAAGCGGAAGCCGTTGGCCGCGATGGTCGCGCTTTCCATGTCCAGCGCCACGGCGCGGCTCTGGCTGAAGCGGCGCTGCGGCTGGTTGCCGGGCAGCAGCTCCCAGTTGCGGTTGTCGGTGCTGGCCACGGTGCCGGTGCGCATGATCGTCTTCAGGTCGGGGCCCTCGCACTTCGTGACGTCGGCCACCGCCTGCTCGAGCGCCAGCTGGATCTCCGACAGCGCCGGAATCGGCACCCACAGCGGCAGCTCCTCGTCGAGCACATGGTCCTCGCGCACGTAGGCGTGGGCCAGCACGTAGTCGCCCAGCTGCTGCGTGTTGCGCAGGCCGGCGCAGTGGCCCAGCATCATCCAGGCGTGCGGGCGCAGCACGGCGATGTGGTCGGTGATGGTCTTGGCGTTGGCCGGGCCGACGCCGATGTTGGTCATGGTGATGCCGCTGTAGTCCTCGCGCACCAGGTGGTAGGCCGGCATCTGCGGCAGGCGCGGCGGCGCGGTGCCCTGGCTGCCGTCCAGCAGGTGGGCGAAGGTGTCGCTGTGGCCCGCGGCCAGCCCGCGCCGGCGCGTGATCACGTTGCCGGGCTCGATGAAGGCGATGTACTCGCTGTTCTCATCGGCCATGGCCTCGTGGCCCAGGCGCACGAACTCGTCGATGTAGAACTGGTAGTTGGTGAACAGCACGAAGTTCTGGAACCACTCGGGCGCCGTGCCCGTGTAGTGGCGCAGGCGGTGCAGCGAGTAGTCGACGCGCGCCGCCGTGAACAGCGACAGCGGCTGCGGCTCGCCGGGCAGCGCCTCGAAGGTGCCGTTGGCAATGCCGTCGTCCATGGCGCCCAGGTCGGGCAGGTCGAACACGTCGCGCATGAGGGCGCGGCGCTCGGCGCTCATGGTGCCTTCGATGTGGTCGTTCTCGGCGAAGGAGAAGTGGATCGGAATGGGCTGCGTGCTGGTGCCCACCTCGATCTCGACCTGGTGGTTTTCCAGCAGCAGGCGGAACTGGTCGAGGTAGTAGCGCGAGAACAGGTCGGGCCGCGTCAGCGTGGTCTCGTAGCGGCCGGGGCCGGCCACGAAGCCGTAGCTCAGGCCGGCGTTGGCCGGCGGCGTGTGGCGCGAGACGGTGTGCGTGTGCACCCGCACGAACGGGTAGCAGGCCCGCACCCGGCCCGGCAGCGCCTCGCCGGCGACGAAGCGCAGCATCGATTCGCGCAGGTGGGCGAGGCCGCCCTGGTAGATGGCTTTGACCTGGTCGAGCGCCTCGGCGGCGTCGGTGAAGCGGGCGGGAGCGACGAAGGTGGGCATGTAGGGCATGCCGTCATTGTGCAATGCGCCCGTGTCGATGGGGAGGCCAGACGGTCAGTCCAAAAGGCAGGCCAGCACCTTGGCCAGCATGTCGTCCACGTCCGTGGCCTGCACCGCGCCGGGCAGGGCGACGTCGCCGTGCATCACGAACACCGGCTTGCCCCATTTCAGCCCCATCGCCATCTCCGACAGCGTGCCCATGTTGCCGCCGATGGCGACCAGGCACACGCCGCTGCGCGCGATGATGCCGTTGCGCATCTCGCCCATGCCGGTGGGAATGGCCACGCTGAGCCATTCGTTGGCGTGGCGGTCGTCGTCCTCGGGCAGGATGCCCACGGCGATGCCGCCGGCTTCCACCGCGCCGCGCGAGGCCGCGGCCATCACGCCGCCGCGCCCGCCGCAGACCACCGCCATGCCCGCGCCGGCCAGCGCATGCGCCACCGCGTAGGCGGCCTCGCATTCGGCCGGGCCGCCGTCGCCCGGGCCGAGCATCGCCACCGGCTGGCGGTGGCGCTGCGGCCCCCACTGCCGTTGCGCCAGGCGCGTCAGCGCCTCAGTGACCGGCGCCGACAGCACCGCGCTCGCGCCTTCGTGTAAAGACATCGCCCACTCCCATTACGACCACACACACCACCATCAGCACCAGCGACAGGGCCGCCGCCACCGCGAAATCGGACCCGCCGTCGCCCACCTGCGCGAGCAGCATCAGCGGCAGGATGTTCAGCTGCGTGCCCACCAGCGCCAGCGCCGTGCCATAGGTGCCCATGGCAATCGCGGCCACCATGCAGGCGTTCGACAGCACCGAGGGCAGCACCTCGGGCAGCACCGTGTCCCGGAAGGCGCGCGCCTTCGACGCGCCCAGCGTGCGCGCCGCCTGCGCCGGGCGCAGGTCGAGGTTGGCGAACACGGGGTACAGCGACAGCGCCACGCGCGGGATCAGGTAGTAGGCATACGCCAGCCCCAGGCCCGACACGCTGTAGATCCAGCTGCCGATCACGGCCGGGTCGGCGCCCAGGCCCGCGAGCAGCTGCGTCACGAAGCCCGCGCGCCCGAACGCCAGGATGAAGCCGTAGGCGATCACCAGCCCCGAGAACGCCAGCGGCAGGCCCAGCAGCGTCATCATCCATTGGCGCCGGCCCTCGGGCTGGCGCGCCAGTTCGATGGCGATGCAGGTGCCCACCAGCGCCGAGATCGCACCCGCCGCCAGGCCCAGGCCCAGCGTGTTGCGCAGCGCGCCCAGGAACAGCGGGTTGCCGAACAGCCGCCCGAAGGCACTGCCGCCCTCGCCGAAGGCCTCGGGCAGCAGCGCCGCCAGCGGCACCGCGAAGAACAGCGCCATGAAGGCCCACGCGGGCCAGGCGCCAAAGCGTCGCATCACGGCCTCTTACTTGCCCAGCGCGGCCTGCGCCCAGAGCTTGTCGACCTCGGCCTTGCGCTCCGAGGCCTTCACCACGTCCAGCGGCTTGATCTGCGGCGCGGCCGGCATCTTGGCCGCGACATCGGCCGAGAGCGGCGTGCCCGGCACGGCAGGGCGCACGAAGCCCTGCGCGAACAGCGATTGGCCGGCCTCGCTCATGATGAAGTTGAGCCACAGCTTGCCGGCGTTCGGGTTCGGGCCGTTCTTCACGAGGCTGATGGCGTACGGCGCGGCCACGCTGGCTTCCTTCGGGATCACGACCTCGACCGCATCGCCCATGCCGTCGACGTGCTTGGCCTTCAGGCCGTCGTTCTCGTAGCTGATCCACACCGGGATCTCGCCCTTGAGGAACTTGGCATACGGCGTGGTGCCTTCCACGCGCAGCACGTTGCCGGCCGCATGCAGCTTGCCCAGGTAGTCGGTGCCAGGCTGCACGTTGTCGACGCTGCCGCCGTTGGCGTACGCCGCGGCGAAGGTCAGCACCTGGCCGATGCCGGTGGAGCGCGGGTCGAGGTAGACCACCGTGCTCTTGAACTCGGGCTTGAGCAGGTCGGCCCAGCCGGTGGGCACGTTCTTCACCAGCTTCTTGTTGACGAGGAAGGCGATGTTGAGCGTGTGGATGGTGAACCAGCGGCCCTCGGCCTCGCGGAACACGGCGGGCAGCTTGTCGAAGTTGACGGGCTTGAAGGGCGCGACCACGTCCTTCTTCGCGGCATCGACGGCGGAGGCGGCGAAGTAGTAGGCGGTGTCGGCCTGCGGGCGGCGCTTGGTTTTTTCGAGCGCGACCACGGTGGCGGCCGAGCCGATGTCGTTGTAGGTCAGCTCGATCTCGGGGTAGCGCTTCTTGAAGTCGCGGAACAGCGATTTCCAGTTGGCCCACTCGGGGCCGGTGTCGAAGGAGACGCACAGGCCTTCCTTCTGCGCTTCGGCGTACAGCGCCTTCTCGCCCGCGTAGAGCTCGGGGCCGTCGAAGGCGAAAGCGGTGCGCGCGAGCGACAGCACGGGCAGTGCGCCGGCGGCCTGGATCAGATGTCTGCGTTGCATGGGGGCTCCTTGAGAGGAAAGGTCAGTGGTCGAGCAGGCGAAGGTGTTCGGGGGCGATGGCGATCGCTTCGGCCGCCGGTGCGGCGGACTCGGCGAGGAAGGGCTTGCCCGCGCCCGCCACGTCGAAGTCGTAGCGCGTGAGCGCGCCCAGGTAGCGCTGCGCGCCGGTGCGGCCGGCCAGGCGGTTCACGCTGTCGGGCGCCGGGTCGGGGCGGATGTGTTCGGGCCGCACCAGCACATGCACCGGCGTGCCGAAGGGCCGGTTGCCGGTCTCGGCGAAGAGCTCGGCAAAGCCCATGTCGAGCCGGCCCGGCGACGCCACCTTGGCGGGCAGGATGGTCGAGAGCCCGACGAACTCGGCCACTGCGCGGCTCGCGGGGTGCTCGTAGATCTCGCGCGGCGTGGCGATCTGCAGCAGGCGGCCGTCTTTCAGCATCGCCACGCGGTCGGCCATCACCAGCGCTTCTTCCTGGTCGTGCGTGACCAGCAGCGTGGTCGCGTTGAAGCGCTGCTGGATCGAGCGGATCTGGTCGCGCAGGTGGCCGCGCACGCTGGCGTCGAGTGCCGACAGCGGTTCGTCGAGCAGCAGCGCACGCGGATCGATGGCGAGCGCGCGGGCCAGGGCCACGCGCTGCTGCTGGCCGCCCGAGAGCTGCGCCACGGCGCGCTGTGCGTGGTCGCCCAGCCCGACGATGTCGAGCAGCTCCTGGGCGCGCTGGCGGCGCGGGGCCGTGTCCACCTTGCGCAGCTTGAGCCCGTAGGCCACGTTGTCCAGCACGCTCAGGTGCGGAAAGAGTGCGTAGCTCTGGAACACCATGCCGATGTGGCGCTGGTGCACCGGCGTGCGCGACATGTCGTCGCCGCCGAGCACGATGCGGCCCGTGTGACCGGTCTCCAGCCCCGCCACCAGCTTGAGCAGCGTCGACTTGCCCGAGCCGCTGGGCCCGATCACCGCCACGAGCTCGCCCGTGCGCACGTCGAGCGACACGTCGTGCAGGCCGTGCGTGCTGCCGGGGTAGTTGTAGCTGACGTTGTCGAGGAGGAGGCTCATGGGAATTACGCGCGCTGCTTCACGAGGGAGGAAGAAAGAAGGGCCGACGCGCTCGCCAGCACGAGAAGGATGACGGTCGCCGCGCAGGCAAAGCCCGTCGCGCCGTAGAAGGCCTGCAGCAGCACCACCGGGTAGGTGCGGTTCTGGAAGCTCGTGAGCAGGTTCGACAGCCCGAATTCGCCCACCGAGATGGCCGCCACCATCACCAGCCCGCTGATCAGGCTCTGGCGCAGGCTGGGCAGCACGATGCCGGTGAACTGCTGCCAGCCCGAGGCGCCGAGCGTGGCGGCCGCCTGCTCGAGCCGCCCGAGGTCCAGGTGGCGCAGGTCGGTGAGCAGCGTGTTGGTGAGGTAGGGCAGCGTGAGGATCGCGTGCGCCGCGATCAGCAGCGGCATCGAGCCCAGCCACGGTGCGAGGTCGGTGTTGAACACGATCATGTAGCCGAAGGCCAGCGTGATGGTCGGCACCGCGACCGGCGTGGCGCTCACGATGCGCGCCGCGATGCTGCTGCCGCGCCGCGCGCCGTGGTACAGCGCATAGGCCAGCGGCAGCGCCAGCACCGTGTTGATCGCGCAGGCCGCCATCGCCACCACGAGGCTGCTCACGAAGGCCTTGCGGAACGAGGTGTCCAGCCACAGGTCGACATACCACTGCCCGGTGACGCCCGTGGGCAGCAGCGTGTTGGTCCAGTTGCCGCCGAAGCTGCCGATCGCCAGCAGGGCGATGGGCAGCAGCAGGTACAGGCCGTAGACGAGCGAGATGCCGCGAATCAAAGGGTGTCTCCGAAGGTCTTGCGCACCCGGCATACTTTCCGGATGCTCTACTTTTTGCCCACGGCGGATTGCCGCGTTCCAGCGAATTCTAGGAAGCAGATGCACACTTATGGGTGAAAGTTGGATGACGACACTTGAGCAATCGGCAAGTGTTTTTCACACGACTTTCATCAACTGGAGCCAAGCATGAAACGCGACTGCCCCACCATCCAGGAACTGCTGGCCTTCGACGCCGTGGCGCGCCAGCAGAGCATCACGCTCGCGGCCGGTGCCCTGTGCATCACCGTGAGCGCCGTCAGCAAGCAGATCGCGGGGCTCGAGGCGTTCCTCGGCCGCGAGCTGTTGCAGAAGAACGGCCGCGGCGTGCAGCTCACGCCACAGGGGCGCGTGTACTGGCAGAAGATATCGGGCGGCCTGCGCGCCATCGAGACCGCGACCTTCGAGGCCCGCTCGGGCGATGCCGGCGCCGGCCTGCTCACGCTGGCCAGCGTGCCCACCTTCCTCACCAAATGGCTCATTCCGCGCCTGCCGGCCTTCAGCCAGAAAAGCCGCCACGTGATGCTGAGCTTCAGCCGCCACCTGGAGCCCAGCGACGGCATCCCGGCCGGCGTCGATGCCGCCATCCGCTACGGCCCCGACGGCTGGCCCGGCGTGGTGTCCGAATACATCGCGGGGCGCGAGTTCGTGCTGATCGTGGCGCGCGCGCTGGTCGAGGGGCGCCACCGCCTCGTGCAGCCCATCGACATCGTCGGCCACACCTTGCTGCACCACGAGGGCGCGCCCACCGCGTGGCGCCAGTGGGCCGCACAGCACGGCGTGCCCGAGGTGCAGACCGTGGCCGGCCCGCGCTTCGCGCAGTACTCGGCGCTGATCCAGGCGGCGCTCAACGGGCTGGGCATCGGCCTCGTGCCGAAACTGCTGGTGCAGGAAGAGCTGGCCGAAGGCGCGCTGCTGAGCCCCTGCGGCACGCCGGTGCGCGTCGACCAGGGCCACTACCTGTGCTACCGGCCCGACCGCCTCGACCTGCCGGCCTTCGCGGCGTTTCGCGAATGGATCATGGACGAAGGGCAGAAGTCGCGCGGCGTGGAGACCGAGGCATGAAGCGGCCGTCTTCGTTACGCTCTGGCCACGGAACAACCAAGGAATCGAATCGATGAAAGTCGCAGTCATGGGTGCCGGCGCGGTCGGCTGTTACTACGGCGCCATGCTGGCGCGCGCGGGCCACGAAGTCGTGCTGATCGGCCGGCCTTCGCATGTGGAGGCGGTGCGCGCAAGCGGCCTGCGGCTGGAGACCAAGGCCTCCGATGAACAGGTGCGCCTCGAGGCCAGCACCGAGGCAGGCGCCGTGCAGGGCGCCGACCTCGTGCTGTTCTGCGTGAAGTCCACCGACACCGAATCGGCCGCCGCGCAGATCCAGCCGCACCTCGCGCCCGGCGCGCTGGTGCTCACGCTGCAGAACGGCGTCGACAACGACGCGCGCGTGCGCGCGGCGCTGCCGTCGCACGACGTGGCCGCCGCCGTGGTCTACGTGGCGACCGAGATGGCGGGGCCGGGCCATGTGAAGCACCACGGCCGCGGCGAGCTGGTGATCGCGCCCTCGCGCCGCAGCGACGAGGTCGCGCGGGCGTTGATCGCGGCGGGCGTGCCCACGCAGATTTCCGACAACGTGCGCGGCGCGCTGTGGGCCAAGCTGGTGCTCAACTGCGCCTACAACGCACTGTCGGCCGTGTCGCAGCTGCCCTACGGCGAGCTCGTGCAGGGCACGGGCGTGGCCGACGTGATCCGCGACGTGGTCGCCGAATGCCTCGCGGTGGCGAAGGCCGAGGGCGTGGTGATTCCGGGCGATGTCGACGCGGCGGTGCGCGGCATCGCGCAATCGATGCCCTCGCAGTATTCGTCGACCGCGCAGGACCTCGCACGCGGCAAGCGCAGCGAGATCGACCACCTCAACGGGCTGGTCGTGCGGCGCGGCGAGGCGCTGGGCGTGCCGACGCCGGCGAACCGGGTGCTGTTCGTGATGGTGAAGCTGCTGGAAGGCAAGCAGCCCCAGGCCGGCGTCTAGCCGGGCATCGGTTCGCGCATGGTGACGAACTCTTCGGCAGCCGTCGGGTGGATGCCGATCGTGCTGTCGAAAAGCGCCTTCGTCGCGCCCGCGCGCATCGCCACCGCGAAGCCCTGCACGACCTCGCCCGCGTCCGCGCCCACCATGTGCAGGCCCACCACACGGTCGCTCTTCTTGTCGACCACGAGCTTCATGAAGGTGCGCTCGCTGCGGCCCGAGAGGGTGTGGCGCAGCGACTTGAACTCGCTGGAGAACACGGTGACCTCGCCGAACTTCGCGCGCGCGTCGATCTCGCTGTAGCCGCAGGTGCCGATGTTGGGATGGGTGAACACGGCGGTGGGAATGAACTCGTAGTCCATGCCGCGCTTGCCCTTGCCGAACAGCGCATCGACCACCACCATCGCCTCGGCCAGCGCCACGGGCGTGAGCTGCACGCGGGTCGACACGTCGCCCACCGCGTAGATCGACGGCACCGAGGTGCGGTAGTGCGCGTCGACCGCGATGGCGCCCTTGTCGTCGAGCTTCACGCCCGCCGCCTCGAGGCCGAGGCCCTGCGTGTTGGGCACGCGGCCGGTGGCGAAGAGCACGGTGTCGGCCTCGATCTGCTGGCCGCGCGCGAGCGTGACCACGAGGCCGTCGGGGCCGCGCGCGATCGACGAGGCCTCGCAGTTCAGGCGCACGTCGACGCCGGCCTTGCCCATCTCGTTGGCCAGAAACTGGCGCACGTCGTCGTCGAAGCCGGTGAGCAGGTGGGCGCGGCGGTGCAGCTGCGTCACCTTGGACCCCAGGCCGTTGAAGATCGACGCGAACTCGCAGGCGATGTAGCCGCCGCCCACCACCAGCAGGCGCTGGGGGAACGGGTCGAGGTCGAACATCGCGTCGGAGGTCACGATGTGTTCGCGGCCCGGAATCTCGGGCACGAAGGGCGTGCCGCCAGTGGCCACCAGCAGGTGGCGCGCGGTGTGGCGCCTGCCTTCGATTTCCACCGTGTGCGCATCGACCAGCTGGGCCCAGCCGGTGACGAGCGTGACGCCCGAGTTCTTCAGCAGCGAACCGTAGATGCCGTTGAGCCGGCTGATCTCCTTGGCGCGCTGGGTCTTGAGGTGCGCCCAGTCGAACTGCGGCGCCGACGGGAGCTTCCAGCCGTAGCCTTCGGCTTCCTCGAACGACTCGGCATAGCCGGCCGCATAGCTGTAGAGCTTCTTCGGGATGCAGCCCACGTTGACGCAGGTGCCGCCGAGCTCGGCGGCCTCGGCCAGCGCGACGCGCGCGCCGGTCTGCGCCGCCATGCGCGCGGCGCGCACGCCGCCGCTGCCGCCGCCAATGACGAAGAGGTCGAAATCGAATGGTTGCATGAGAAAGACGCTCCTTGCGGCCGACTGTAGCGGTGGGGCGATGGCGGCGCTTCGCGCACGGGCATGGCCTTGAAGCACCGCGGCCTGCGAGGGTCTTTGCCGAGGGCGCTTGACCCTGAAGCTGCTTCAGGGAATCCACTGCAGTCAGGCCCGCGGGAATTCATCGCCACCGGCGACGTTGCCACTGGCCTGTTGCACGACGCAAGGGAGAAACACATGGGCATGCTGGAACGACTCTTCGGTGGACATGGCGGCGCGCGCCACGGCGGTGGTGGCGGGCACCACGGTTCGCAAGGCGGCTATGGGTATGGCCGCGACGCACCGCCGCCGCCACCCGGCGGCAGCGCCTGCCCGGCCTGCCGCGCGGTGAACACGGCCGGTGCACGCTTCTGCCAGCAATGCGGCACGTCGATGCTGCCCGCGGCCTGCCGGCAGTGCGGCACGGCGATGGCGCCCGGCGCGAAGTTCTGCGCGCAATGCGGCCAGTCGACGCAGGCGACGTAGCGCGGCTGACGCGAGAAAAAAGGGGCGGGCCGCCAGCGAGAATTCGCGGTTGTCGGCAATGAAGGGGGAGCCCCATGAAGAACGATTCCAACAGGCAGAAGAAGGACGGCGCGGCGCTGGCGTGGCTGCCGGTCCTGGCGCTGTGCGCGACGGCCGTCGCGCCGGCCGGCGCGCAGCTCGCGCGCAAGCCGTCGTACTACCAACAGCAGAACCAGTCACAGCCCGAAGGCCCGACCGCGCAACTCGTGCCGCGCCCGGCCGTTCCCGCCTCGTTGCCGGCACTGCGCAGCCAGGGCGATTTCGACACGCTGGCGCGCGTCTACGACGCCGGCACGCCGATGCAACTGGCCCATGTGCTGTTCGCGATCGACCGGCAGGCCAGGCCGGCGCGCATGCACTACATCGACACGCCGCGCTTCCAGCTGCATGTGCGCTTCTTGCGCGACACGCGGCTCACGCCGAACACGATCAAGCGCGAGATCGACCGCAACTACCTCGTGCCCGACCGCCGCTTCCTGTTCGGCACGCTGAGCTGGCAGCAGAACATCGGCACCTTCACCTACGAGTTCTGGGAAGGCGACCGGCTCACGGTGCCATTGCTGCGCGAGGCCGAGGCACAGGTGAAGGCCAGCTTCTTCGCGCCGGTGAAGTTCAAGACCAACTCCACGCTGCACGAGCGCATCGCGAAGGAGGCCGGCATCGACTTCGTGAGCCAGGAGGCGCTGATCCGCGAGCAGCCCTTCCTGCCGATGAACCTCGGCACCGCCACCGGCCGCGTGCGCATCGTGAACGACGCCTCGGGCCTGAACGCGCTGCTGCCCGACGACATCGCCGTGCTGCGCGAGGTGCCGATCAACCTGCCGCCGGTGGCCGGCGTGCTCACCGAGCGGCCGTCCACGGCGCTGTCGCACGTCAACCTGCTGGCCAAGGGCTGGGGCATTCCGAACGCCTACGTACGCGATGCCGCCACGGTGTTGAAGGCGCACGCGGGCCAGTGGGTGGCGTTGAAGGTGGCGGCCTCGGGCTACCAGCTGCGCCGCCTCACGCCGGAAGAAATCGCCGCGCTGCCGCCGCGCGCCGCGCGTGCCGCC
>NZ_BCUS01000146.1 GCF_001591345.1 Variovorax boronicumulans NBRC 103145
AGCCAGCCGCCCAGGCTGCGGTCGCGCAGCTCGCGGCCCACGGCCCAGGCGCCGGCCGTCATCGCGAGGATGTGCAGCAGCGCCGGAATGAGCGCGGCACCGAGAAACTGCTCGTAGTCGGTCGAGGTGTTGAACAGCGCCACCATGCTGGCCTTGACCGGGTCCATGCTCACGCGTGCGGCCTTCATCGACTCGCCGCGCTTGTTGCGCACCGCGAGCTCGACGCCTGCCGACACCGTGGCGACGGCGGTGCGCACGTCGCGCTGGATCAGGCTCGAATGCGTGCCCAGCTGCGCGTTGTGCAGCAGCACGACCTGCCCGACGCGGCCCTGCTTGACGTCGCGGCTCAGCTCGCGCGGCAGCTGCACCGCCGCATCGACGGCGCCGCTGGTGAGTGCGCGCTGCATCTCGCCTTCGTCGGCGTACTGCTGCGCCACGCGCAGGCCCGGCGTGGCGTCCAGGAAGCGCACCAGCTGGCGCGAGAGGGCGGAGTGGTCCTGGTCGAGCACGCCGATCGGCAGGCGCTCGGGCAGGCCGGCCGAGAAGATCCACCAGATCAGGAACACCGCGAGCAGCGGCACCCACGAGATCATGGCCAGGTCCCACGGACGCGTGCGCAGCAGCGCGAATTCGCGCCGGGCGCTGGCGGTGGAAAAGCCGCGCAGGCTCATGGCGGGTGCGGCCTCAGTCGACCAGAACGCTCATGCCGGGGCGCGCGCCTTCGATCGGCTTGAGCGGCCGGGCGCGGACCTCGAAGGTGCGCACGTCGAAGCCGGCGCCGCCGCGCGTGGCGCGCCAGGTGGCGAAGTCGGGCAGCACGCCGCTGTAGTAGACCTTGAAGCGGGCGGTGTGCCGGTCTTCGGGCAGGGCGGGCAGGCGGGCGTCGAATTCCTTGTCGAGCGCGAAGCGGGCCAGCCGGTCTTCGCGCACGTTGAGCACCACCCACTGGTCGTTCAGGTCGACCACCGTGACCACGGCCACGCCCTGCGGCGAGAGCTCGCCGACCTTGGCGAGCACCTTGGCCACTTCGCCGCCGACCGGGCTGCGCAGCTCGGTCTCGGCCTTGGCGGCTTCCACCTCGGCGACCACGCCGGCCACCTGCCGCGCCTGTGCGTTGGCAGCGGCCTTGTCCTCGGGGCGGGCGCCGGTGCGCGCCATGTCGTACTGCGCCTTGGCCGCCACGGCGGCGTCGCGCGAGGCCTTCCAGTTGGCTTCGGCTTCGTCACGCTTCTGGTCGGCCACGAGGCCGTCGCGCGCCAGGCCGTCGACACGGCGAAACGACGTCTGCGCGAGCTGCGCGGCGGTTTCGGCGCGCTGCCACTGCATGCGCGCCATTTCGATCTCCTGCGGGCGGGCACCGTTCTGCGCCTTGTCGGCCACGGCCTGCGCGGCCTGTTCGGCGGCGGTGGCCTGCGCCAGCTTGGCGCGCACCTCGGGGCTGTCCATGCGCACCAGCAGGGCGCCGGCCTGGATGCGGTCGCCTTCCTTCACGGCCACTTCGGCGATGCGGGCGGTGACCTTGCCGGCCACGTCGGTCTCGCGCGCTTC
This sequence comes from Variovorax boronicumulans NBRC 103145, assembly GCF_001591345.1. GTDB lineage: Bacteria > Pseudomonadota > Gammaproteobacteria > Burkholderiales > Burkholderiaceae_C > Variovorax > Variovorax boronicumulans. Next base: position 1,549 of record NZ_BCUS01000146.1, read on the forward strand.
CATCTGGCCCTGGAACACCTCGGGCGCCGGCTGCGCGGCGCGCCAGAAGCCCCAGACGAGCAGCACCAGCACGAGCAGTGCGGCGGCGATGGCGATCAGTCGGCGGGTCTTGGCACTCATCATGGTCAGTTCACCTTCACGTCGGCGCGCGCGATGTAGTCGGAAAAAGTCTCGGACAGGCCCGCGCTCTCGAGCAGCTGCGCGAGCGCCTGCACGTAGTCGTTGGCGGCCTGCGCGCGTTCGGTCAGCACCTTGGCCTGGTTGGTCTCGGCATCGATCAGGTCGAGCGTAGTACTGGTGCCTTCGCGCAGCCCGGCGGTGCGCAGCTTGACCACCTCTTGTGCGAGCTCCACCGAGACCTTCATCTCGAGGTACTGGCGGCGTGCGTTGTCCAGCGCGCGCCAGTTGCGTTCGACCAGCAGCGAGATGTCGCTGCGCGCCTGCAGGTCGGTGCGTTCGGCCTGTTCGACCTGTTTGTGCGAGGCGGCCGACAGCGCGTTGCGGTCGACCGAGTCGTACAGCGTCCAGCGCACGCCCAGGCCGGCCACCCAGTCGGCGTTGCCGCTCTTGATCTCGCGCGTGCCGAAGGCGATCACCTGCGGGCGGCGCAGGGCCTCTTCGCCTTCGTGCAACTGCTCGGCCTGCGCCTTCTTGGCCGCGACCTTGCCCAGGCCCGGATGCCGCGTGAGCGCCGCATCGATGAAGTGGCCGAGCGGTTCGATCGGCGCGCTGATGAGAAACAGCGGCGTCTGCGGCGTGACGCTGCCCTCGGCGCGCACCGTGCGCGCCAGGGCCACGCCCGCGAGCGCGGCGTCGTTCTCGGCCTTGCGGGCGTTGCGGCGCGCTTCTTCGTACGCGGCGCTGGCCTGCAGCCGCTCGACGCGGGAAATGACGCCGGCGGCGAGCATCTTCTGCGCCGCCGCGTCGTGCTGGGCAATGGTGCGCTCGGCCTGCAGGCGCAGCGTGGCGGCGCGCTGCGCGAGCTGGGCGCCGAAGTAGCGCTGCACCAGCAGCGTGTCGACCTCGTGGCCGGCCTGTTCGGCGTCGGCCTGGGCTTCGCGCGCCTGCGCCGAGACGAAGCCGCGCACCGCGTCGGTCGCGCCGCCCAGGTAGAGCGGCCACACGGCCGACACCGAGGCGTTGGCACCGGTGTCGTGGCGGTTCAGCGTGTAGCTGTTGGGCAGCTGCGGAATCGGCACGCGCGAGACGAAGCTCTGGATCGACGGCGGCAGCGACGAGCCGATCTGGCCGAGCTTCTGGTTGAGCGGGTCGAGGTCGAGGTTCAGGTTCGCGTTGTACGCGTAGGCCAGCCCCGAGATGCTGACCACCGGACCGCCCAGGCGCTTCACGCCTTCGCTCTGCAACTCCTTGGCCTCGACGGCGATGCGCGCGGCGGCCAGCTTGTCGGAGCGCTCGACCATGCGCTGGCGCGCGGCGTCGAAGCTCAGCGCCAGCGTGTTGGTGGTGTCGCCGCGGGCCTGCTGCTGCGCGAAAGCCGCGCCGCCGATGAAGGCCGGCAACAGCAGCAGGGACGGAAGAAGGGCGAGGCGAGGTCGTGTCATCGGCATCAGGCGGTCTTGTGCAGCAGGGCGTCGAGCTCCTGCTGCAGGATCACGGGAAAGGCGGCCTGCACCGCCCCGGTGGCCAGCGGCCGTGCTTTCTCGAGCAGCTGCGCGGCGCGGCTGGCATCGAGGGTGTCGCCGGAGAGCAGGCTGTCGGCCAGCGTGCGCAGCCAGCGCCGCGCCACGGTGCGCAGCGTGCGGACCATGGTTTCCTGCATGCCGATCACCGCTTCGAGCGGCAGGCCGAGCGCGGCCAGCTGTTCGGCGACCTGGCCGAGCGCCGGGCTCAGCACCTGCACCTGGCCGTCGGGCAGTTCGCGCATGAGGCCGGCGCGGGTGGCGCGGCCGAGCAGGGCGGGCGTCATCTGGCCCTGCCACTTGGTGGCCAGCGCCTGGGCCGACACCACCACGGGCGTTTCTTCGGCGAACAAGCTGCCCGACACCGAGCGGGCCACGGCCAGCAGGTCGGGCCAGGTGGAAGCCGGCGCGCGCGTGAAGATGCGGCGGATCGCCTCGATGCCGAAGCCCTGTTCGCGCAGTTCGCGGATCAGCGCCAGGCGTTGGACGTGGTCGGGGCCGTACAGGCCGAGCCGGCCCTGCAGCCGCGGTGGCGGCAGCAGGCCGCCCGTGGTGTAGGCGCGGATGTTGCGCACCGTGACGCCCGTGCGCGCCGCCAGGGCCTCGATGGAGAGGTCCTGTGGGGCCGTGGAGTCGGGTGTGGCGGTGGATGCGTTCATGTGACAGTTTCAATGTTACATCGAAAATGTTGCATAAAACCAGCCCGGATCGCGCGGTCCGGGCGGGGCATCCTCAGCCCGGCTTGCGCTGCGCCGGGTCGTAGAAGAACTGCTCTTCGGCGATGCGCTCGCCGTCCCAGCGCTGCCAGGCGATCTCTTCCATGCGCATGCGGCCGCCGCCCTTGAACGTGAACTCGAAGATCCAGTGAATGCCGACGTGGTCGCCGTTCACCAGCACCGGCCGCACGCAGGTCGACGCCACCGACTCGGTGCGTGCGAGCACGGCGCTTTCCTGCGCGACCAGCGTGCTGCGCCCGCGCCGGGGCTCGGCCTGGTTCTCGCGCATGGTGGCGTCTTCGGTGTAGAAGTCTTCGATGACCTGGGCATGCGCGCCGCCTTCGACGGCGGCAATGAAGGCTTCGAGCCGGGCGGGCGTGGGCATGTCAGGACTTCACTTTCACTTCGACGCGGCGCGCTTCCGAGGCCGGGCCGTCGGCCTGCGACTGCTCGGGCTTGGCGAGTTCGATCTTGTCCTCGGGCGCGCCCGCCGACTTGATGGCGTCGCGCACGGCCATGGCGCGCTGCTTGGCCAGCTCGGCGTTCTTGGCCGGGTCGCCGCTGGCGTCGTGGTAGCCGCTCACCAGCACGGTGCTGCCGCTCTGCACGGCCTTGATGACATCGGACAGCGCCTCCTTGGCGTTGGGCGCGACCTCGGCGCTGGCGCTCGCGAAGTAGAACTTCACGATGCCGTTCTCGACCTTGACCGCCGCGGCTTCGGTGGCCCCCACGGCCGCCGAGGCAAGGGTGGCGGCCGGCGTGGCCGCTGGTGCCATCGCAGCGGGAGCGGTGGCTGCAGGCGGCGTCTCGACCTTGGTCGGCACGGCCGCTGCCGCATCGCCGGCGTGGAACTTGACCACCAGCGGCACGATCAGCAGCGCCACGATGTTGATGATCTTGATCAGCGGGTTCACCGCGGGGCCGGCCGTGTCCTTGTAGGGGTCGCCCACGGTGTCGCCGGTGACGGCGGCCTTGTGCGCCTCGGAGCCCTTGCCGCCGTGGTGGCCGTCTTCGATGTACTTCTTGGCGTTGTCCCACGCACCGCCGCCCGTGCACATGCTGATGGCGACGAACAGGCCGGTGACGATGGTGCCCATCAGCAGGCCGCCCAGCGCCTTCGGTCCCAGTACCAGGCCGACCAGGATCGGCACCACCACTGGCAGCAGCGACGGGATCATCATTTCCTTGATGGCCGCGCCGGTCAGCATGCCCACGGCCTTGCCGTACTCGGGCTTGCCGGTGCCTTCCATGATGCCGGGGATCTCGCGGAACTGGCGGCGAACTTCCTCCACCACCGCACCGGCCGCGCGGCCCACGGCCTCCATGGCCATCGCGCCGAAGAGGTAGGGGATCAGGCCGCCGATGAACAGGCCCACGATCACCATCGGGTCGCTCAGGTTGAAGCTGATGTTCAGCCCGAAGCTCTCCAGCTTGTGGGTGTAGTCGGCAAAGAGCACCAGCGAGGCCAAGCCGGCCGAGCCGATGGCGTAGCCCTTGGTCACGGCCTTGGTGGTGTTGCCCACCGCGTCCAGCGGGTCGGTGATGTCGCGCACGCTGGCGGGCAGCTCGCTCATCTCGGCGATGCCGCCGGCGTTGTCGGTGATGGGACCGTAGGCGTCCAGCGCCACCACGATGCCGGCCATGCTCAGCATCGACGTCGCGGCCACCGCGATGCCGTACAGGCCCGCGAGGGCGTAGGAGGCCAGGATCGCGATGCACACGAAGATCACCGGCCAGGCCGTCGAGCGCATCGACACGCCCAGGCCCGCGATGATGTTGGTGCCGTGGCCGGTGGTCGAGGCCTGCGCGATGTGCTGCACGGGCTTGTACTGCGTGCCGGTGTAGTACTCGGTGACCCACACCAGCGCGGCCGTGAGCGCCAGGCCCACGAAGCAGGCGCCGAACAGCTTCAGCTGGCTGCCGCTGGCGGCAATGGCGTTGTCCGGAATGATCCAGCTCGTGACGAACCAGAACGCGATCAGCGACAGGATGCCCGCCACCGCCAGGCCCTTGTAGAGCGCCGGCATCACGTTGACCATGCCCGGCGAGGCCTTCACGAAGAAGCAGCCGATGATCGACGCGATGATCGACACGCCGCCCAGCGCGAGCGGGTACAGCACCGCGTCCAGCGGCGCTGCCGTGACCATCAGTGCACCCAGCACCATGGTGGCGATGAGCGTCACCGCGTAGGTCTCGAACAGGTCGGCCGCCATGCCGGCGCAGTCGCCGACGTTGTCGCCCACGTTGTCGGCGATCACCGCCGGGTTGCGCGGGTCGTCTTCCGGAATGCCGGCCTCGACCTTGCCCACCAGGTCGGCGCCGACGTCAGCGCCCTTGGTGAAGATGCCGCCGCCCAGGCGCGCGAAGATCGAGATCAGCGAGGAGCCGAAGGCAAAGCCGATCAGCGGATTGAGGATGGCTGCAAGGCTGTGGTCCGCCTTCGGCGCGCTGCCGGCAAGGAACCAGTAGAAGCCCGTCACGCCCAGCAGGCCCAGGCCCACCACCAGCATGCCGGTGATGGCGCCGCCGCGAAACGCCACGTCGAGCGCCGGGCCGATGCCCTGGGTGGCGGCCTGCGCGGTGCGCACATTGGCGCGCACCGACACGTTCATGCCGATGAAGCCGCAGGCGCCCGAGAGCACCGCGCCGACTACGAAGCCGGCGGCCGTGGTCAGGTCGAGGAAGAGGGCGATGAGCACCGCGAGCACCACGCCCACCACCGCGATGGTGGTGTACTGCTTGGCGAGGTAGGCCGAGGCGCCGGCCTGGATGGCCGCGGCGATTTCCTGCATCCGGGCGTTGCCCGGGTCCTTGGCGAGAATCCAACTTCGGGCCCAGAAACCGTAGCCTACGGCCACTAGGCCGCAGACGATGGCAAGAATCAGGGGGGTGTTGCCGCTCATGCTTTGCTTCTCCATTCGTTCGTTGTGACTTGTGGAGACGGACAGCCTGGGCCCTGCGCGCAACGCGTACGGGACCATGTTCTCCGCCGCGTTGCTTCCTCGAAGCTCGCTGCACCGAAGGTGCGGAGCCGATTGGCCAACGCTTGCAATTTACAGGCAAAAACACACACGCGTGCGACCGGCCCGTGACACGGAAAGTAAACTCCGGGTTTGTCCCCATCCGTCTCATACTTTTCAACTACTCGAAAAACGTCATGTCCTTCGACAAAGTCTCCCCCGGCAAGAACGTCCCCGACGCCTTCAATGTCGTGATCGAAATCCCGATGAACGCCGACCCGATCAAGTACGAAGTCGACAAGGAATCGGGCGCGATCTTCGTGGACCGCTTCATGACGACGGCCATGTACTACCCGGCCAACTACGGCTACGTGCCGCAGACCCTGTCGGGCGACGGCGACCCGGTCGACGTGCTGGTGATCGCCCCGTACCCGCTGCTGCCGGGCGTGGTCGTGCCCTGCCGCCCCCTGGGCATCCTGATGATGGAAGACGAAGCCGGCGTCGACGGCAAGGTGCTGGCCGTGCCCACCGACAAGGTGCTGCCGATCTACAGCCACTGGAAGTCGGTCGACGACGTGAATCCGATGCGCCTGAAGGCCATCAGCCACTTCTTCGAGCACTACAAGGACCTGGAAGCCGGCAAGTGGGTCAAGGTGCTGGGCTGGGAAGGCATCGATGCCGCCAAGAAGGAAGTTCTTGACGGTATCGCCGCGTACAAGAAGTAATTTCTTTCGCTTGAAAGAAACGGCCTGGATGCTCCGGGCCGTCAGCCCCGGACCGCATCCCCGGCCAGCCGCATCCACTCGCGGTTGACGCCTCGCGCATGCGCGTTCCAGTGGCGCGCCGCCTGCTGCAGCTCGTTCCAATGGCGCTGCGCACCGGCGGTGTCGCCTTGCTGCGCCAGCCACGCGATGTAGCGGGCGCGCGTTTCCACCGTGTTGTAGGTGCTCAGCGCCGCCTCGAAGGCTTCGCGCGCTTCCGGCGTGCGGCCCTCGGCGGCCAGCGCGCGGGCGTTGAGCACGGCGACCTCGTCCTTGCGGTAGTCGTCGCGCGTGGCACGCAGGCTCTGCAGCGCCTGCGAGGCTTCGCGGGCCGAGGCCGGGCTGCCTTCGGCGACCAGCGCGCTGGCCAGGCCAAACTGCAGTTCGGGGTCGGAGGCGAAGGGGCCTTTCAGTGCGTCGCGGTAGTGCCCGACGGCGTCGGCCGCCTGGCCGCGGTCCAGCGCAGCCTTGGCCAGGCGCAGTTTGTTCTGCGCCGTGGGCGCGAGGTCGTAAGCCTCGGCGGCGGCGCGGTACTCGCGCTCGGGGTCGATGAAGCCGATGGCCGCGTTCGCCACCTTGCCCGCGGTGCGCTGCATGCGCGAGGCCGGCAGGTACTCGACCACGAAGTACACGATGCTGCCGAGCAGCGGAAAGCTGAAGAGGATGATGAGCCAGTACATCTGCTTGCCGTGGCGCATGGCATGCACGGCGAAGTACAGCGCGATGAGGATGTGCAGTCCCAGTCCGACGAATGGCATCGGTGCTCCCTGTGTGTTGTGTGTGGTTGTTTGAGTGCCGGGCGGCTTTATAGCAGCCCCCGGCGCTCCCGCGCCGCTCAGGTCGCCTTGAACGGGCTGCGTTCGCCGAGGTGGTCCATGTAGTTCTCGATGCCCGCGCCTTCGCGCTCGAGGAAGCGCTCGACGGCATCGGCGAACGACGGGTGCGCGAGCCAGTGGGCGCTGGTGGTGCGCACCGGCATCAGCGCGCGGGCCATCTTGTGCTCGCCCTGCGCGCCGCCTTCGAAGCGCACCGCGCCGTGCGCGATGCACCAGGCGATGGGCTGGTAGTAGCAGGCCTCGAAGTGCAGGCAGTCGACGCGCTCCAGCGCGCCCCAGTAGCGGCCGTAGGCCACCAGCGGCTGGGCCTCGTCGGTAGAGAGTGCGATCAGGCTGGTCGCGACGGGGCGCCCGTCGCGCTCCGCCACGAACAGCAGCCACGCCTCGGGCAGCGTGTCGGCCATGCGCTGGAAGAAATCGCGCGTGAGGTAGGGCGGGTTGCCGTGCTCGCGGTAGGTGCGCTCGTAGCAGCGGTAGAAGAAATCCCAGTCGGCGGCGGCAATGTCGGTGCCGCTCGACCAGCGGAAGCTGACGCCGGCCTCGGCGACCTTGCGGCGCTCCTGGCGGATCTTCTTGCGCTTGTCGTGCGAGAGGCTTGCGAGGAAGGCGTCGAAGTTGGTGTAGCCGGGTTCGGTTTCGCCGCTGGGCCGCCCCAAGGCGAAACGCGCCCCCTCGGGGGGCAGCGAGGACACGTCAGTGCCGAGCGTGGGGGCCACGTTCGTCCAGTGGAACTGCACCGTATGGCGCCGCATGAGCCCGGCTTCGGTGCACGCGGCGATGTCGGCGTCGGCGCCGAACAGCAGATGCAAAGACGAAAGTTCCTGTTCCTTGCAGACCGCCACCAGCGCCTGCACCAGCAGCGTGCGGCTTTGCGCGTCGCGGGCCAGCAGCCGGGCGCCGGGCACGGGGGTGAAGGGCACCGCCACCACGGCCTTCGGGTAGTAGGCCAGCCCGTGCTGCTCGTAGGCGTTGGCCCAGGCCCAGTCGAAGACGTACTCGCCGTAGGAATGGTCCTTGAGGTAGAGCGCGCACGCGGCTTCGAGCACCTCGCCGCGCCACAGCGTGACGAACTGCGGCGTCCATCCGCGCTCGGGCGAGGCGCTGCCGCTGTCGTGCATCGCCGCGAGGTATTCGTGGCGCATGAAGGGCGAGGGCTCGGGCTGCGCGGCGAGCAGGGCGTTCCAGGCTTGCGGGTCGATGTCCGACGGCGACGCCAGAACCCGAATGACATAATCGTTCAAGCCTTTTTCTTCCTTCTGTATGACGCTCAAGCTCGCCATCGCGCAACTCAATTTTGTGGTGGGCGACCTCGTCGGCAATGCGCAGAAGATCGTCGGCGCCGCACGCGAGGCCTACGCGCAAGGCGCGCGCCTTCTGCTGACACCCGAACTCTCGATTGCCGGCTATGCGGCGGAGGACCTGTTCCTCCGTCCCGCCTTCACCGAAGCCTGTGATGATGCCGTGAAAGGCATCGCCGCCGCGCTGGCCGATCTCAAAGACATGGTCGTGGTGGTGGGGCATCCCAGCGGCGGCAGCCTGCGCAGCCGATCCGTGGCTGTGCAGCTGCGCCACAACGCGGCCAGCGTCCTCAAGGAAGGCCGCATCCTCGAGACCTACGCCAAGCGCGAACTGCCGAACTACCAGGTGTTCGACGAGCGCCGCTACTTCACGCCGGGGCAGGGCACCTGCGTGTTCGAGGCGGGCGGCGTGTCGGTGGGCCTGCTGATCTGCGAGGACGCCTGGTTCGATGCGCCGGCCGAGCTGGCGCGCGCCGGCGGCGCCGAGGTGCTGGCGGTGATCAACGCCTCGCCGTACCACGTCGGCAAGGAAGGCGAGCGCGTGGCGCGCATGGCCGACCGCGCGCGTGCCGTGGGGCTGCCGCTGGTCTACGCGCACCTGGTCGGCGGGCAGGATGAGGTCGTGTTCGACGGCGCCTCGTTCGCGCTGCAGGCCGACGGCGCGCTGGCCGCGCAGGCCGAGAGCTTTCGCGAGCGGCTGGTCTTCATGGAGCTCGCGCGCGGGGCGCAGGGCGGCGTCGCCGTCGTGGCCGATCCGTCGGCCATCGCCGCGCCGCGCGACGCCGAGGCGCAGCTGTGGGACGCGCTGGTGCTCGGTGTGCGCGACTACGTCGGCAAGAACGGTTTTCCGGGCGCGATCCTGGGGCTGTCGGGCGGCATCGACTCGGCGCTGGTGCTCGCGATCGCGGTCGACGCGCTGGGCAAGGACAAGGTCCGCGCGGTGATGATGCCGTCGCCCTACACGGCCGACATCAGCTGGATCGACGCGCGCGACATGGCCGGCCGGCTGGGCGTGCGCTACGACGAAATTTCGATCAAGCACACCTTCGAGTCCTTCAAGGCCGCGCTGGCCGGGGAGTTCGCGGGCCGGCCGGAAGACACGGCCGAGGAGAACATCCAGGCCCGCATCCGCGGCACGCTGCTCATGGGGCTGTCGAACAAGTTCGGGGCCATCGTGCTGACCACCGGCAACAAGAGCGAGATGGCCACCGGCTACTGCACGCTCTACGGCGACATGGCGGGCGGCTTCGCGGTCATCAAGGACCTGCTCAAGACCACGGTGTTCGCGCTGGCGCGCTGGCGCAATGCCCACGACCCCTACGGCACCGGGGCGGCGCCGATTCCCGAGCGCATCATCACGCGGCCCCCGAGCGCCGAGCTGCGCCCCGACCAGACCGACCAGGACAGCCTGCCGCCCTACGACGTGCTGGACGGCATCCTGGCACGCTACATGCAGGACGATGAAGGCATCGACGAGATCATTGCCGCGGGCTACGACCGCGCGGTGGTCGAGCGGGTTGCGCGGCTCATCAGGATCAACGAATACAAGCGGCGCCAGGCGCCCGTAGGCATCCGGGTCACCCACCGAAGCTTCGGCAAGGATTGGCGTTACCCTATCACCAGCAAGTTCAACGAAACCGCCGGAGCACAAAAACCATGAAGCAGATCACCGCCATCGTCAAACCCTTCAAGCTCGAGGACGTGCGCGAAGCCCTCGCCGAAGTGGGTGTCACCGGCCTCACGGTGACCGAGGTCAAGGGCTTCGGCCGCCAGAAGGGCCACACCGAGCTGTACCGCGGCGCGGAGTACGTGGTCGACTTCCTGCCCAAGATGAAGGTCGAAGTGGTCGTCAACGAGAGCGACGTGGAGCGCTGCATCGAGGCCATCGTGAGCTCGGCGCGCACCGGCAAGATCGGCGACGGCAAGATCTTCGTGACCGAGGTGGAGCGCATCGTGCGCATCCGCACCGGCGAAGAAAACGAAAACGCAGTTTAGAGCTCGCCCCCAGGCTTCGCGCACTTCGTGTCGCTTCGCCAACCCCCTACCGGGGGCAACACCAGCGGCCCGGCAAAGCCGGTTCCGCGGTGTTCGCTGGAATGAGGCGGGGGCCCGTTCCGGTCAGAGGTTCTCTGACAGCTTGTCGTCGCGGGGGTGCAGGGGGACTTCGGCGCGCAGTGCGGTCAGCAGTTCGGGCACGTCGGTGCCGGTGTGCACCAGGTCCATCTGCCATTCACCCATGAAGCCCTCGCGCACGCTGTGCGCCAGGAAGCTCAGCAGGCCGTCGTAGTAGCCGGCGGTGTTGAGGATGCCGGTCGGCTTGTCGTGGTAGCCGAGCTGGCGCCAGGTCCAGATCTCGAACAGTTCTTCGAAGGTGCCGATGCCGCCCGCCATCGCGAGGAAGGCGTCGGCGCGCTCGCCCATCATGGCCTTGCGCTCGTGCATGGTGTCGACGACGTGCAGCTCGTCGCACAGGGGGTTGGCCAGTTCCTTGTCGACCAGGGCCTTGGGAATGATGCCGACGACGCGGCCGCCGGCCTGGCGCGTGGCCTCGGCCACCGTGCCCATCAGGCCGGTGCGGCCGCCGCCGTAGACGAGCTGGCCGTTGTGGCTGCCGATCCACTGGCCCACGGCCTGGGCGGCCTGGGAAAACTCGGGGCGCTCGCCGGGGCGCGAGCCGCAATACACGCAAATCGAAAATTCAGGGGTCATCCTGCGATCATGCCGCAGGCGGCGGACCCGCTCATGACACGAAGCGTTGCCACAGGGCCGCGGCCCAGATGCCGCCGCACAGCGTGAGCGACAGCAGGACGGCGGCGCTGCCCATGTCCTTCGCGCGCTTGGAGAGGTCGTGCCATTCGGGGCCGATGCGGTCGATGGCGGCTTCCACCGCCGTGTTGAGCAGCTCCACGATCATCACCAGGATGGCGCTGCCGGCGAGCAGCGCCACCTCGACCCAACTGCGCCCGAGCCAGAAGGCGGCCGGGATCATCAGCATCGACAGGATGGCTTCCTGGCGGAACGCCGGCTCGCTCCAGCCGGCGCGCAGGCCGTGCAGCGAGATCAGGGTGGCATGCCAGACGCGCTCGAAGCCCTTGCGGGCCTTCTGCGGATTCACGGCGGGGTCGGGCAGGGCACTCATTGGCGGCTCATCGGCTTGGAGGTGATGAGCCGCGTACCGGCCCAGGCGTCGTGCCAGAACTGGCGCTCGGGGTGAAAACGGGCCAGCAGCGCCCAGATGGCGACCCAGCCGAAGATCAGGACGGTCGATTCGCCGCCCGACAGCTTGAATGGGGCGATGGCGGCCAGCGGCGGCAGGAACCACACCCAGCTCAGCAGGTAGCGCGCGAGTGCGCGGCCCTGGCTGACGGGGCGGCCGTTGCGGTCGACGATGCGAATGTTCCAGGTCTTCATGGCCAGCGTCTGGCCTTTGGCCCAGAACCAGACGAAGTAGACGCCGAACACCACGAAGAGGAAGGCCTGCAGCAGGTGCCGCCGTTCGTCCATGGCGTCGCGCATCTGGCCCAGCGTGCTGAACAGCCAGCCGGACACGAAAACGACCGCGAACAGCAGCATGCCCTCATAGAGCCAGCAGGCCATGCGCCGCCACAGGCCGGGCACCGCGGGAGCGTTGGGGGTGGATGAAGAGGGCGAGGCGGACTGGCCGGGTCCCGAGGCCTCGGGCGAACTGGAAACCATCGAAACCTTCGGTCAGGGGGCGGAGGACGAGGCCGCGGGCGCCGTGGCCGCGGACGGCGCCGGCACCTGGGCCTCG
>NZ_BCUS01000147.1 GCF_001591345.1 Variovorax boronicumulans NBRC 103145
TGGTCGGCACCGAGGCGCGAAGCGCCCAGCGCGAGCCGGTCTCCCTTGCGCAGCGCGCGGCCCTCGTGGCCGCCGAAGCCGGCCTTGAGGTCGGTGCTGCGCGAGCCGAGCACGGGTGCCACGTCGATGCCGCCGGCCACCGCGAGCCAGCTGCGCAGGCCGGCCTTCGGCGTGCCGGGCGCGTTGGCGCCGGCCAGGCGCAAGGTCTGGCCGGCACGCACCGGCACGCTCCAGCAGGGCCACAGCGGCACGCCGTCGAGCGTGGCGCCGAAGTCGTCGCCGGTGAGCGCGATGCGGGTGTCGACTTCGAACTGCAGCTCGCAGCCGCCCATGGTGAATTCGATGCCGGCCGCCGCATCGGCGTTGCCGGCCAGCCGGTTCGCCAGTGTGAGCGCAAGCATGTCGAGCGCACCGCCCGGGCAGATGCCGAGCTGGCGCAGGCCGGGCCGCCCGAGGTCCTGCACCGAGGCATGCACGCCGGGTTTGCGCACGAGGATCATGTCTGCAGGCTTTCGACGACGAAGCGCACGCGGTCGCCGGGGCGCAGCAGCGTAGGTGATTCCGCCGAGGGATCGAACAGCTCGAGCGGCGTGCGCCCGATGAGCTGCCAGCCGCCCGGCGACACCAACGGATAGATGCCGGTCTGCTCGCCGCCGATGCCGACCGAGCGCGCGGGCACGGCGGTGCGTGGTTCGGCGCGGCGCGGTGTCGCGAGTTCGGGCGCCAGCCCGCCCATGAAGGCGAAGCCCGGCAGGAAACCGAGCAGGTAGACCACGTAGTCGCCGCCGCTGTGGCGTCGCACCACCTCGGCTACCGAGAGCCCGGTGTGGGCCGCCACGTCGGCCAGGTCGGGGCCGTGCTCGCCGCCGTAGGCCACGGGAATCTCGATGCGTCGCCCTTCGGCGGCATGGGCCGCGAGCCCCGGCCAGGCCTGGAGCACGCGCGCCGCGAGTTCCTCGAACGCCACGGCGGTCGGGTCGAAGGTCAGCGTGAGGTTGTTCATGCCCGGCAGCGCTTCGCCGACGCCGGGCCAGGCCAGCACCTCGGCGGCCAGCGCCCAGATGCGCTGCTGCTGCGCCAGCGTGGCGGGCGCGGGCAGGTCGCACACCAGCGCCGCATCGCCCAGCGGATGCAGGCGGGGCAAGGGGGTGGCGCTCACCTCAGCGCGAAGCCTGGGAGCGGGCTCATTCCCTACCGAGGCTGCGGACCTTGGCGGTCAGCTGCTGCTCGACGTTCGGCGAGACGAACTTGTTGACCTCGCCGCCGAGCATGGCGATCTCGCGCACGAAGGTGCTGGAGATGAACTGGTACTTGTCGCTCGGGGTCAGGAACACGGTCTCGACGTCGGGCATCAGCGAACGGTTCATGCCGGCGAGCTGGAACTCGTAGTCGAAGTCGGTCACGGCGCGCAGGCCGCGCACCATGGCCTTGCCGCCGCGCGCGACGACGAAGTCGCGCAGCAGGCCCGAGAAGCTCTCGACCGTCACCTGGTCGCTGTAGGGCTTCACCGCCTCGCGGGCCATGTCCATGCGCTCGGAGAGCGTGAACAGCGCCTTCTTGTGGTGGCCCGCCGCGACGGCGACGATCACCTTGGAGAAGAGTTGGGTTGCACGCCGCACCACGTCCTCGTGACCGAGGGTGATGGGGTCGAAAGTGCCGGGATAAACCGCGATCACGTTGCTGGCCATGGTTGCTTCTTCCTCATGCTGCCGGTGCGGCTTGTCCGGCGGATTATGCAGGCACGGACACAGCGCGGCGCAGCAGATGGGCATGCACGGCGCCGGCCTTCAGGTAGCGGAATTCGGCCAGGCCCAGCGCGGCGAGCTCCTCGGCGGCCCAGCGGCGCGGCGCCTCGAGGTAGATCGCGCCGTCGGCGTGCAGCGCGCGCGCGGCGGCGCGCAGGGCCGGCTCGTACAGCGCGAGGTTGTCGAAGGGCGGATCGAGAAACACCGCCTGCAGGCTGCCCGCCGTCGCACGCTCGAGCGCGGTGACGCCGTTGCCGCGCTCCACGCGCACGGCCTCGGCCGAGAGCTTGGCCTTGGCGGCCTGCAGCTGGGCGACCAGCGCGGCGTCCTGCTCGCACAGCAGCACGTGGGCCGCGCCGCGCGAGGCGGCTTCGAGGCCGAGCGCGCCGGTGCCCGCGAAGGCGTCGATGCAATGCCAGCCCGGCAAGGCACCGCCGCCCACGCCGGCCAGGCTCGCGAGCCAGTTGAACAGCGTTTCGCGCACGCGATCGGGCGTGGGGCGCAGGCCGGGCTTGTCGGCCACGGCCAGGCGGGTGCGCTTCCACTCGCCGCCGATGATGCGAACCTCGCTGGGCCGCGACGGGCGCTTGGCGGCAGGGGCGCGCGAGACGGGCGCGGCGGCGTTCTTCTTCGGGGGCTTCTGGGGCATGCGGCGAGCTTAACGCCGCGGCCGGCCCCCCTTCACTCAGTAGCCCATGAACGCGCGGCGGGCCAGCAGCGCGGCCAGCACGAGCATCGTGCCGCCGATGAGCGCATCGAGCATCTGCCAGGCGCGCGGGCGTGCGAACACCGGCGCCAGCAGGCGCGCGCCGAAGCCCAGCGCGGTGAACCACAGCACGCTGGCCAGCGTCGACCCGGCCACGAACCAGGCCTTGAGCAGGCCCGGGTACTGCGCCCCGGCCGTGCCCACGAGCAGCACGGTGTCCAGGTAGACGTGCGGGTTCAGCAGCGTGAAGCCGGCGGCCTGCGCAACCACCGCGGCACGCGAGCGCGAAGCGCCCTGCGCCACCGTCTGCAGCGCGCCCGGCTGGCGCGAGCGCCACAGCGCGCGCAGGCCGTAGCCGCAGAGAAAGGCCGCGCCGAAGCCCGCGAGCAGCGTCGCCAGCATCGGCCGCCCCTTCAGCGCCTGCGCCATGCCGGCCACGCCGGCGGCGACCAGCACCGCGTCGCAGACGGCGCAGAACAGCACCACCGCGCTCACGTGCTCGCGGCGCAAGCCCTGGCGCAGCACGTACGCGTTCTGGGCGCCGATGGCGACGATGAGCACCAGGCTCATGAAGAGCCCGTTGAGGAAAGCGGTGGAGGCGTGAACGGCGGTCATGGTCCGAGCTTGCCGTCCGCAGCCGATTCAATCAAACTAAACTTTCTAACGCCGATTCAGTTTTACTTCATTCACAACCATGCTCGACTACGCCGCCCTGCACGCCCTTGCCGCCGTGGTGCGCGAAGGCAGTTTCGAGCGCGCCGCCCGCGCGCTGCACGTCACGCCCTCGGCGGTGTCGCAGCGCGTGAAGCTGCTCGAGGAACGCACCGGCGGCGCGCTGCTGGTGCGCGGCCAGCCCTGCGTGGCGACCGAGGCCGGCCTGCAGCTGTGCCGGCATGTCGAGCGCGTGGGCATGCTGGAGCACGAGCTGCGCGAGGCCCTGCCCGCGCTGGGCATGGGCAGCGGCGAGGCGCACGAGCGGGTCACTGTGCGGGTGGCGGTCAACGCCGACAGCCTCGCGACCTGGTTCATGGCGGGCGCCGCCGCCTTCGCCGCGCAGGCGCCCGACGCCCTGCTCGACCTCACGGCCGACGATCAGGACCACACGGCCGAGCGGCTGCGCAGCGGCGCGGTGCTGGCGGCCGTGACCGCGCTGGCCCAGCCGGTCACGGGCTGCAACAGCGAGGCGCTGGGCACGGTGCACTACGTGGCCGCCGCGAGCCCCGGTTTCGTGGAACGCCATTTCGCCAAGGGCGTGGGCGCGCGCACGCTGGCCGCGGCGCCGAACCTGGTGTTCGACCGCAAGGACCGGCTGCAGGCGCGCTGGGTGCGCCGCATCTGCCACCGCAACGTGGAGACGCCGCGCCACTGGGTGCCCTCGCCCGCCGCCTTCGTCGAGGCGGCCTGCCGCGGCATCGGCTGGGGCATGCACCCGACCAGCATGGTGGCCGATGCGCTGCGCGATGGCACGCTGGTGGAACTGGTGCCCGGCGCGACGTTGCCGGTGCCGCTGTACTGGCAGCACGCCCGCGCGGCGCCGCGCTTGCTGGCGCAGCTCGGTGCCGCGGTGCGCGAGGCCGCGCGCAGCGGGCCGCACGCGCTGGCCTGAGCTTTTCTTTCTTCTTACTGCGCCGCGGCGGCCTGCTTGCCGCCCACCACCACCGTCACCATGCGCTGCGGCTGCAGCTTGCGGGCGAACGCGGCCTGGATGTCGGCGGCCGTGACCGCGTTCATGCGCGCGGTCCAGGTGTCGAGGTAGTCCAGCGGCAGGCCGTACCAGGCGATATTGGCAACGTTGCCGATCAGCTTGCGATTGCTGTCCAGGAGCAGCGGGAAACCGCCGATCAGGTTGTCCTTCGCGGCCTTGAGCTCCTTCTCGGTCGGGCCTTCGGCCACGAACTTCGCGAGCACGTCGCGCGAGACCTTCGTCGCCGCCTCGGCCTGGTCGGGCCGGGTCTGGAAGCCGATGCGGAAGGCGCCCGCGTCGAGCCCCGGCGCGAAGCCGCTGTACACGCTGTAGGCCAGGCCGCGCTTCTCGCGCACCTCTTCGGTCAGCCGCGAGACAAAGCCGCCGCCGCCAAGCACGTAGTTGCCGAGCGTGAGCGCGAAGTGGTCGGGGTCCTGGCGCGGGTAGCCGGGCTGGCCGATGAAGACATGGGCCTGCGCCGAGTCGAACGCGATGCGCTCGTCCTTCGGCGCCGTGAGCGCCACCACCGGCGCGATGGCCGGCAGCGGTGCGCAGGCGGCGGGGCTGGGCAGGCGCGACAGCAGCGTGGTCGCCAGCGCCTCGGCCTCGGCGCGCGTGACCGCGCCCACGATGCTGAGCTTGGCGCGGCACGGCAGGATCAGCTGCTCGTAGCGCTGGCGCATGGCGGCGGTGTCGATGCGCGCCAGCGTGGCCTCGGTCACTTCCTGGCCGTAGGGGTGCGTGCCGTACACGGCCTGCGCGAAGGCGCGGCCGACGACGGTCGCGGGCTTGGTGTTGGCTTCCTTGATGGCGGCGTTGATGCGCTCGCGCTCGCGCGGCCAGATGTCGTCGGGGAACGAGGGCTCGCCGATCTCACGTGCGGCCAGGGCCACGGCCTTGGTCAGCAGCGCCGGGTCGGACAGCGTGCGCAGCGTGTAGCTGGTGCGGTCGGTGCCGGCGCTCACGTCGAAGCTGGCGCCCAGGTCGGCCCAGGCCTCGCCCAGCGCATTCTGGTCGAGCGCGGGCTCGCCGTTGCGTCCGGCGCGCACGCCCTTCTCGACCATCGCGGCGCTGGTGCTGGCCAGCCCGGCCTGCGCGGCCGGGTCGCGCCGGCTGCCGGCGTCGAAGTCGATCTGCACGTCGACGATCGGCAATGCGTTGGTCGACACCAGGTACACCTTGGCGCCGTTGGCCAGCGTCCAGTGCTGGATGGGCAGCGCGGCCTGCGCGCTGCCCATGCCGAACATCGCGGTGATGCCCGCCAGGAGGGCGGTGCTTGCAATCTTGTGGAGGTTCTTCATGAGGGAATCCGGTGCCTTTCAGCGCATCTCGCCCGCAGGGGCTGCGAAGCCGCGGCCGCGCTTGGGTTCGGGCGGCAGGGGCCGCAGCGTGGCGACCGTGAGCTGGTCGTCGCCGAAGTACTTGGCGGCCACGGCCTGCACCTGCGCCGCCGTCACGGCTTGCAGCCGGGCGACGATGCGCTCGCTGGCGTCCAGCGGCAGGCCCTGGATCCAGTTGCTGCCGAGTTCGCGCGCCTGCGCCATCACCGAATCGCGCTTGTAGGTCTCGCTCGCCACCCACTGCGTCTTGACGCGGGCCAGCTCGGCCTCGCCGACGCCCTCTTTCGCCACGCGCGCCACCTGGGCGCGCAGCGCGGCCTCGACCGTCTCGGCGGTCTTGCCGGCGGCCGGCACGCCGTCGAGCATGAACAGCTGCGGACCACGGCCGATGAAGCCCGCGTACGCGCCGGCCGAATCGGCCACGCGGCCAGGGCCCTGCGTGAGCGCGCGGTCGAGCCGCGCGCCGGCGTAGCCGTCGAGCACGGCCGAGAGCACCACCAGCGCCCAGGCGTCGCTGTTGGCGTCGTCGATGTTGGTGAGCTGCGGCACGCGGAAGGCGAGCGACACGTACGCCTGCTCGGCCGGGGCCTTGAATTCGAGGCGGCGGATGCCGCGCTGCGCGGGCTCGGTGCGCGGCTTGCGCTCCGGCACGGCGCGTGCGGGGATGCTGCCGTAGTACTTCTCGGCCAGCGCGCGCACGCGCGCCACGTCGACGTCGCCGGCCACCACGAGCACGGCGTTGGCCGGCACGTACCAGCGCTGGAAGAAGGCGCGCGCATCGGCGGGCGTCATCGATTCGAGGTCGCTCATCCAGCCCACCACCGGGCGGCGGTACGGCGACGCGGTGAAGACGGCCGCGCTCTGCTGCTCGCCGAGCAGGGCGCGCGGCTGGTCGTCGGTGCGCAGGCGGCGCTCTTCCTTGACCACCTCGATCTCGCGCTTGAACTCGTCGTCGGGCCACTGGTTGTTGGCGAAGCGGTCCGATTCGAGCTTCATCACCTGCTCGAGGCTGCCGACCGGGATCTGCTGGTAGTAGCCGGTGGCGTCGCGCATGGTGAAGGCGTTTTCCTGGCCGCCCAGAGCCGCCACGCGGCGCGAGAACTCGCCGGCCGGCACGCTCTTCGTGCCCTTGAACAGCATGTGCTCCAGCACGTGCGCCACGCCCGTGGTGCCATCGACCTCGTCCATGGACCCGACCCGCACCCAGACCATCTGCACCGCCGTCGGCGAGCGCCGGTCGGTCTGCACGATCACGGTCATGCCGTTGGCGAGGGTGAATTGCTGGGGGCCCGGGGCCGCGGCGGCAGGGGTCGACGCGGCGGGAGCGGGGGTGGACTGGGCCTGCGCGGGCACGGTCCACAGCGCCGAAAGCGCCAGGGCCAGCACCGCACCAGACGCAGCGCGGCGTGGCGAGAGGTGTTTCATAGAATGGGTCGGATTGTAAAAAGCTCCCGATGTTCAGTTTCTTCAAGAAAAAACCACCTGCCGATGCCCCGGTGACACCGGCCCCGCCGCCGACCGCCGAACCCGCGCCGCCCCCGGCCGCGGAACCCGCACCGGCACGCTCGGTGTTCTCGCCGTCGAGCTGGTTCGGGTCGAAGCCTGCGGCGGAAGCGCCTGTTCCCCCACCTGCACCTGCACCTGCACCCACACCTGCGCCGGCCCCCGAGCCGACACCGGCCACGCCCGTGGTGGCGCCAGCGCCCGCGCCAGTTCCGGTCGCCGCACCTGCGCCGATCCCTGCGCCAGCGCCTGCTCCCGTTCCTGCACCCGCTCCCGTCATTGCGCCACCGCCGCCCCCTCCGGCGCCCGTGCCCGCACCGCCTCCCGCGCCCGTCGCCGTGGTCGCCGAACCGGCCCCCATCGCCACCGAGCGCAAGAGCTGGTTCGACAAGCTCAAGACCGGCCTGCGCAAGACCGGCACCGGCATCCAGGCGGTGTTCGTCAACGCGCAGATCGACGACGCGCTGTATGAAGAACTCGAATCGGCGCTGCTCATGGCCGACACCGGCGTCAAGGCCACCGAGTTCCTGCTCGACGACCTGAAGGGGCGCGTCAAGCGCCAGATGGCCACCGACGCATCGCAGGTCAAGCGCCTGCTGGCCGACGCCGTCACCGACCTGCTCAAGCCGCTGGAGAAGCCGCTGGTCATCGGCGAGTACACGCCCACCGTGATCATGGTGGCCGGCGTCAACGGCGCGGGCAAGACCACCTCCATCGGCAAGCTCACCAAGCACCTGGCCACCGAAGGCGCCTCGGTGCTGCTGGCCGCGGCCGACACCTTCCGGGCGGCGGCGCGCGAGCAGCTGCTGGTCTGGGCCGACCGCAACACCGTCGAGATCGTAAGCAACGAAGGCGGCGACCCGTCGGCCGTGAGCTTCGACGCGGTGAACGCCGGCAAGGCGCGCGGCAAGGACGTGGTGCTGGTCGACACGGCCGGCCGCCTGCCCACACAGCTGCACCTGATGGACGAGCTCAAGAAGATCAAGCGCGTCGTCACCAAGGCCGACGCCACCGCGCCGCACGAGGTGCTGCTGGTGATCGACGGCAACACCGGCCAGAACGCGCTGGCGCAGGTCAGGGCCTTCGACGAGACCCTGGGCCTCACGGGCCTCATCGTCACCAAGCTCGACGGCACCGCCAAGGGCGGCGTGCTGTGCGCCATCGCGCGCGAGCGGCCGATTCCGGTGTACTTCATCGGCGTGGGCGAAAAGCTCGAAGACCTCGAGACCTTCAACGCCCGCGAGTTCGCGCAGGCGCTCCTGGGCTGACCGGCGCTTTCGCCGCCGTTCGCTTCGGTCAAAAAAAACGGTCCCCGACTCGCGCCGGGGACCGTCAGCTCCCTGTCTTTCTTTTTTCTCCCTTTGTATTTCCCCCTGCGTGTGTGCCTCTTCGGGAATCAGAAACCGAACAGTGACGTCGGACCGCACACCGGGCTGGCGTTGCAGTCGGTCGGTGTGAAGTAGTAGGCCTTCTGCTCGCCGGTGCTCAGCGCAAGGTGGCCGAGCAGCGCTGCCTTCTTGGCCCCTTCGGCGTTCGCCTGCTGGATGAGGGCTGTGGTGTTGGTGGCTGGTGCAAGCGAATAGAAGTTGAAGGTCGTCGACTGCGACAGGTCCTTGGCGTAGAGCACACCGTTGCCCCCCGCAAAGATCAGCTCCGCCCGAAAGCGGAAGCCACGGGCGCCGCGCTCGTTGAACTGCGCAAGGTAGTCAGCGTGGTCGTTGATGGGATCGCCCATTTCATAAGCGAAGGTGGCGTTGCCGACCGAGCTTTTCTCATAGACGGTGACCATGCCCGCCGGATCTCCGGTTCCGAACTCGGCTGTCCGGTTGAAGAAACCGCTCGCACCCTGAGTGTTCGCCTGTGTCAGGTAGTCCGCCTTGCTCTTAGGCGCAAGCTCGACACGGTAGCTGTAGGTGGCAGTGTCGGCGCTGCTCTTGCGGTAGAAGTAGAAGGTCTCGCCACCGACGATCCACTCGCCCGCCCATTGGAAGCCCCGCGCACCAGCTTCGTTCAGCTGGTTCAGCAGGTCCGCGTTGGAGGTGGCCTGCGGCTTCTTCTCGTAGCTGTAGGTCGCATCGATGGTCTTCACGAAACCATCAACCTGATCGACAGTGGTCGGGCTGACCATGAAAGAAAAACCGCTCAGGAAACGGAACCCGCGCGCGCCCTGCGCAGCGAGGCTGTCGAAGAAGGCCGACGCGGTGGTCGCAGCCGGCAAGCCCTCGTACAGGAAAGTGGTCGCGCCCGGATTCGGCGCCGGCGCCGGTGCCGGTGCCGGGGCCGGTGCTGGTGTGGGCGCAGGCGCCGGGGCTGGCGCCGGCGCGGGCGGCGGCAACACGAAGCCACCACCACCACCGCCGCCGCTGCCCCCACCTCCGCACGCCGTCAGGGCCAGCAGCGCGGCCGTCGCGGCGGCCACTGCAGCAGGTTTGAAATTCATGGGCACTCCCTTGTCGATTCTTGTTCGGGGGCAACGCGGACCGCAGTCCGTCGACGCCGTGGAAACCCGAAATTACGACGGGGCCGATGTTCCCGGCAGTGCCAAAAGTCATTGCATGTGTGCCCATCCGAATCGATCGGCACGCAATGAACTACAACGTATTCACTTTCGACCGCAAGCTGTGTACGGGACGCTACGACGCCGCTGCGAGCCCCGCCATGGCCTGCAGCAGCGCATCGGGCGCCACGGGCTTGAACAGCACGGGCACACCCGACTCGCGCACGCGCTGCAGGCGGTCGGGCGAGGTCTCGCCGGTGATCAGCAGCAGCGGCAGCTCGGTGCCCAGGTGCCGACTCAGGCGCAGGCCCACGTCGAGGCCGTCGACGCCGTCGGCCAGGCGGTAGTCGCACATCAGCAGGCCGAAGGGCCGGCCCTCGGCGCGGGCCTGGTGCAGCGCCTCGGCCGCGGCGGCCTCGTCGGCGACGGCGTGCGCATCGATCGCGTGCGAGCGCAGCAGGCCGGTCATGGCCTCGCGGATTTCGAGCTCGTCGTCCATCAGCAGCACGCGGCCGGGCAGCGTGGCCGCGCGCCGACGTGCAGCCAGTTCGGCACTGCCGGCCGGGAACGGTCCCACGAGCGCGCTGACCTGCGGCGGCACGGTCGGCAGCACGACACGGAAGTGCGTGCCGCGGCCCGGGCGCGAATGCATCTGCACCGGATGGCCCAGCAGGCGCGACAGGCGACGCACGATCGACAGGCCGATGCCCAGCCCGCGCGCGCGGTCGCGGCCCGGGTTATCGATCTGGTAGAACTCTTCGAAGATGCGGTGCGACTGCTCGGGTGCGATGCCGATGCCGGTGTCGCGCACCTCGATCCACACAGTGTCGCCACGGTCGCGCGCCGTCACGGTCACGCCGCCCTGCACGGTGTACTTCAGCGCGTTGTCCATCAGGTTGGACAGCATGCGATGCAGCAGCTGCGGATCGCTGCGCACCCACAGGCCGCTGGCGCGCACGCGCAGCTGCAGCTCTTTCTGCTCCGCCTGCGCCGAGAAGGTGTGGTTGAGCGGCAGGAACAGCGCATCGAGTTCGACCGGCTGCGGCGACGGCGTGATGACGCCAGCGTCGAGCCGCGACACATCGAGCATGGTGTCGAGCGAGGCGCCCAGCGCGTTCACGGCGCGCATCAGGCGCTCGGCATTGCGGCTCTCGGGGCGGCCACGCAGTTCGTTCTCGAGCGCGGCGCCGAACAGCGCGATGGCGTGCAGCGGCTGGCGCAGGTCGTGGCTGGCGGCGCCGAGGAAGCGGGTCTTTTCTTCGCTGGCGCGCTCGGTGGCGGCGATCTGCTCGCCCAGGCGCGCGGCCAGCGCCTCGTTCTCGAAGCGCAGCATGAGCGAGTCGGTCAGCAGCCGGTGCTGGCGCACGCCGGCGTGCAGCGTGAGCATGAGGTAGGCCGAGCCCGCCGCGGCCAGGAACAGGTGCAGGCCGTCGCCCTGCCAGGCCAGCGCGATGATCATGCCCAGCGACATGGGCAGCGTGTAGCCGAACAGCGCGGGCTTGAGCGGCCACAGCGACTGCGCGGCGCGCGCGCAGCTGCCGACGATCACGGCCATCAGCAGCGAGGTCATGGGCAGGTTCTCGTGCGGCACGATGAACCAGGGCACCACCGCCGTGATCATGCTCACCAGCGTGACCATGCGCGAGATCTTGCGCGCCCAGTACGGGCTCTCGGAGGCCGGCTTGTCGGGCGTCCAGCGCGGCGTGAAGAACACGTAGATGTCGACCGCCACCAGCGCCGCCATCCAGAACAGCAGGCGCGCATCACTGAGCTGCGAATAGATGATGCAGCCGAACACGATCACGAAGCCCAGGTGGGTCAGCGTCGAGATACCGTAGGTGTCGTAGACCGAGCCGACGTGCTCGCGCAGCACGCGCTGGCCGAGCAGCTGGCCGGCGGCGGCGTCGCCGCGGCCCGCCAGCGTGGCGCCGCTCAACGCAGCATGCTGATCAGCTGGGCGCGCGAGCGCATGCCGAACAGCAGCAGGATGGTCGAGACATGGTTCTTCACCGTGCCCTCGCTCAGGTTGGCCAGTTGCGCGATCTCCTTGTTCGCCTTGCCTTCGAGCACCCACTGCAGCACCTGCATCTGGCGCGGCGTGAGCTCCTGCCAGGCGCTGGCGTGCGCGAACTCCGCGTACCCCGACAGCGACTTGGGCAGCGACGCGGGCGGCAGCGGCTGCTGCGGCGTGCCGTCGGCCTCGAACAGGCCGCAGGCGCGGATGAAGCCCACCATCTCCTTCAGGTCGGCGGACTTGGGCAGGAAGGCGCTGGCACCGAGCGCGAGCGCGCCCTGCGCCAGCGTGCTGTTGGCGGTGCCCGAGAGCACCACGACGCGCGCCGCCGGAAAGCGCAGGCGGAACTCGGCCAGGCCGCTGAGCCCGTGCGTGTCGGGCAGCGCGAGGTCGAGCAGCACGAGGCCGATGGCCGCCTGGTTCGCCGCGTAGAGCGCGAGCGCGTCGGCGATGTTGCCGGCCTCGAACACCGCGATGCGCGCGCCCGAGGTGGCGGCCTGGGCCTGCACCAGCGCGCTCACGCCCAGGCGCAGCAGGTCATGGTCGTCGACCACCAGGATCGCGCCGGACACGCCGGCGGGCACACCGATGTCGGTGGTGGGCGGCAGGGGTGCGGAGGGGGAGTCGAAAGAGGCCACGGATTTGATCTTAGCGGCGCAAGCCCCGCGCGACAGTGCCCTAAGTCATGGCGCTCTGGCCCTCGCCCTCCCCCGGGACGACGCCACTTGCCATCGCCCGGCGCCGTGGGCACCATGAGACTCTTGCCGCAACGCACGGCGCCCCGGAGACCTGCCATGACCCACACTGCCGCCGCCCCGCTCGCCACCAGCGAGCGCAAGGTCGACCGCCTGCTCGCCCACTACGAGGAGAGCCACCGCCATCCGACCAACGAACTGATCCACTTCGTGGCCATCCCCGCGATCATGCTGAGCATCGTCGGGCTGCTGTTCGCGATCCATCCGTGGGTGGCCTACGCCTTCGTGGCGGCCAGCCTCGTGTACTACGCCCTGCTGCGCTCGCCGGCCTTCCTCATCACCATGCTG
Source organism: Variovorax boronicumulans NBRC 103145 (assembly GCF_001591345.1). Lineage (GTDB taxonomy): Bacteria > Pseudomonadota > Gammaproteobacteria > Burkholderiales > Burkholderiaceae_C > Variovorax > Variovorax boronicumulans. The sequence continues at coordinate 12,533 of NZ_BCUS01000147.1, forward strand.
GCGCTCACGGTGCTGGCGCTGGTGGCGGTGCATGCGATGGGCACCGCGGTGGCGCCGATGTCGGCGGCGATCTTCGTGGTGGCGTGGATCTTCCAGTTCGTCGGCCACAAGATGGAAGGCAAGAAGCCGTCGTTCTTCGAGGACATCCAGTACCTCTGGGTCGGTCCGCTGTTCGTGCTGTCGAAGCTGTTCGTCAAGCTCGGCATTCGCTGGTAGTCCCGCAAGCCCGGCCACGCCGGTGCGCAGCTTCCGCGCGCGAGAGGCTTCCTTCAGGGCGACGCGAGCGGCTCGGCCGCATAGGCCTGGTGCAGCAGCTCCACGAAAGCCGGCGCTGGCGGCAACACCACGTCGCCGATGCGCTGCACCGCCACGCCCGGCGTCCACGAGTTCATGACCACGGCGCCGGCCAGCGCGGGCAGGTCAGCCATCCGCAGCACCTGGCTGCGCTGCGGGACACCGAGCCCTTCGAGCTGCCGGCGCACGATGCCCATGGTGGTGCCCACGAGGATCTCGGCCTCGGGCCACACCACCGCCTCGCCGTCCCAGAACGCCAGGTTCCAGATCGACGCTTCGCCGAGCCGGCCGTGCCGGTCGAGAAAGGCCGCGTCGTCGAAACCCTGCGCGACGGCCTGGCGCAGCAGCTGGGTCTTGGCGCCTTCGCCGACGTGCTTCACGGATGGCAGGAAGCGCTCGTGCTCGATCGCGGCCAGGGTCAGCGGGCCGGCGGGGCCGTTGGAAGACGGGCCGGTGCGGATCAGCACCTCGGGCACCGCTTCGGCCGCGGTGAACTCGCCAACCGGGGAGTAGGCGGTGGCCGTCAGCGACAGGTCCGCCGGGCCGGCCGCGAGCGCCGCCC
>NZ_BCUS01000148.1 GCF_001591345.1 Variovorax boronicumulans NBRC 103145
TTCGTCGGCGCGCGCGGTGGGCCGCATGCCGCGCTGCGCGGGCACGAGCAGCGGGTCGTCGAAGAGCTCGCGCAGCTTGGCGAGCTGCACGCTCACCGAGGGCTGCGAGAGGTTCAGGCGCTCGGCCGCGCGGGTCACGTTGCGCTCGGCCAGCAAGGTGTCGAGCGTGACCAGCAGGTTGAGGTCGATGCGGCTGAAATTGTTCATGGCGATACCTGGAATTCAAACTATTCATTTCCAATATAACTTGGCAATCCCTAACCTGAGGGCATCTTCACTCGAACCCTTTGACACCGTGAACATCCTGCTGGTCCTTGCCCATCCCGAAGCCGCCTCGCTGAACGGCTCGCTCCATCGCTTCATGGTCGAACGCCTCACGAGCGCCGGCCACTCCGTGCGCGTGTCCGACCTGTACGCGATGCGCTGGAAGCCCGCGCTCGACGCCGACGACTTTCCCGCGCGCGACACCGCCGCGCCCTTCGACCCCGTGCTCGACTCGCTGCGCGCCTTCGAGGGCGGCACGCAGACCGCCGACATCGCCGCCGAGCAGGAGAAGCTGCTGTGGGCCGACACGGTGATCCTGCAGTTCCCGCTGTGGTGGTACTCGATGCCCGCCATCCTCAAGGGCTGGATCGAGCGCATCTACGCCTACGGCTTTGCCTACGGCGTGGGCGAACATTCCGATACACACTGGGGCGACCGCTTCGGCGAAGGCACGCTGGCCGGCAAGCGCGCGATGCTGGTGGTGACCACCGGCGGCTGGGCCTCGCACTACGCCCCGCGCGGCATCAACGGGCCGATGGACGACCTGCTGTTCCCCATTCACCACGGCATCCTCTACTACCCCGGCTTCGACGTGCTGCCGCCCTTCGTGGTGCACCGCACGGGCAAGGTCGACGCTGCAGCCTATGCGCGCATCACCGGCGAGCTGGGCGAGCGGCTCGACACGCTGTGGTCCACCGACCCGATTGCGTTCCGCCGGCAGAACGGCGGCGACTACGAAATTCCGGCGCTCACGCTGCGCGAACACATCGCGCCGGGCCGCGCGGGCTTCGGTGTGCACCGCAAAAACAGCGAATCTGAAACTTTGGTTTTCGAGCCCGGCCGCCTTTAACCACGCCGGGAACAGGTGGATTCGCGGGAGACTTCAAATCGTCGCGACAACGCAGCAAGATGCGCATCCGCCGATTCGTCCGAAGGAGCTTGTCCATGTTCGCTACGCCAGAACGCACCGTCAAGATTCCGGGCCCCGACCATGCGATCACCATCACGCCGAATCCGTTGCGCGTGGTGGTGTCGGTGGGAGGCCATGTCATTGCCAGCTCGCGCGAGGCACTGACCTTGCGTGAATCGCATTTCGGCACGGTGCATTACCTTCCGCGCAAGGACGTGCGCATGTCGCTGCTGGAGCGCACCACGCATGCGACCTATTGCCCGTACAAGGGCGAGTGCGCCTACTACAGCATTCCAGCCGGCGGCGAGCGCTCGGTGAATGCCGTGTGGACCTACGAGTCACCCTATGAATCGGTCGCGCCGATCAAGGATTACGTGGCCTTCTATCCGGACCGCGTGGGCACGATCGAAGAACGCTGCTTCTGACGACCGCCCCACCCCGTTCGTGAAAAAACCGGCCCTTGCTTTCGCAAGGCCGGTTTTTCTTTCCCTGGCCCGCCGACACCTGCCCCGTGGGGCAAGGTGCGCGCACCAGTCGTCGCGTCGATGAATTACAGCGGCAGTGCGTCACCGCGTGCGGCGGCACGGGCCTCGGCGCGCACGCTGGCGCGGTCCAGGCCGCTGGCCAGCACCGGGGCGACGCGGGAGGTCACGGCTTCGCTGTAGGGGTTCTCGCTGCGAGCGGCCACCACGGCCTGGGCGCGCACGGCGTCGCGGCTCACGGTCGACACGAACACCTGGGCGGGGCCTGCCTCGGCGCCGGTCGCATAGGGGTCGGCGCTGTGCGCGGCCACGACGGCTTGGGCGGCAACGTCGGCGCGGCTGGCGGCCGAGGTCAGGCGATGCACGCCTTCGTAGGTTTCAGCGTGGGCGGCACCGGCGACGGCCATCAGGGCAACAGCAACGGCGGAGAGGATCTTCGAGGCGTTCATGGCGGTTTCCTTCTTCAATTCAGTTCAGTAGTACAAGTGTTTGCTTGGATGGTTTGAACCGGTCTGGGGTGGGTCACCGTCCCTCTTCTTGAAGGGCGGCCAACTCGCTCGGGGCCTGTTCATCCGGACCGGCTTTGGGGGCCGACCCGTGAGATGAATTGTGCGGCGGGATCTAGGTAAAAACCCGCAGCAAAAAGAACCACGGCGTTCCCGAAAAGGAAACAATGCGGCGCGCCGGCGCCGCCATCAGCCCCAGGTCAGCGGGTCGAGCCGAAGATAGAAATCGAGCCGGCCGTCGTCGGGCGCGTCGATGCCCAACTGTGCGAACAGCAAGGCATGCGCAGCGCGCGCGTCGGTCGCATCGCGCCAGCTCTCGCGCGCATTGCCCAGCAGCAGCGACAGGTCGACATACCGGTCCGCCGTGCCGAGCCGCCCCACGTCGATGAGGCCCGTGCATTGCAGCGACTGCGGATCGACCAGGAAGTTCGGCAGGCAGGCATCGCCGTGGCACACGACGCGGTCTTGCGCCTCCTGCGCGAGCCGGTGCGTCAGGTCGGCGCGCAGCCGCGCCAGCAGCAATGGCGGCGGCACGTCCTGCTGGTCGGGATCGAGGAACTCCGGGTTCACCGCACCGCGCGCGACGACATCGGCGGCGCGGTCGAACATGGCTGACAGCGGGCGCGCGAAGGGGCACTCGCCCGCCGGAATCTCGTGCAGCGCGCGCAGGCGCCGCGCCATCGACGGCCAGGCGCGCAGCAGCTCGGCCGCCGGCAGGTCGCTGGCCGGCACGCCCGGCACGCGGCCGTGACCAGGCAGGCGCCTTCGGGTGTCGCGCGCCAGCCGAGCACGCGCGCGGAGCCGACGCCGTACGGCGCGAGCCATTCGATGCGACGACGCTCTTCGTCGAGCTGCGCGGCGCCCGCACCGAGCGACACCTTCGCGAAGGCCGCGCCATCGCTGCGACGGAACACCGCATCGCCCGACTCGCCCTCGCTGGCCGGCGTCCACGTCGTGCCGGCGGGCAACCGGGGCAGCAGCTGTTCGACAGTGCCCATGCCTCAGTGCCCCACCGACTTCGAGAACACGTTGACCACCACCACGCCGGCGATGATCAGCCCCAGCCCGACGATGGCCGGCGCATCGAGCGTCTGGCCGAACCAGAGCCAGCTCACCACCGAGATCAGCACGATGCCCACGCCCGACCAGATCGCGTAGGCGATGCCGGTGGGCAGCACGCGCAGCGCGAGCGAGAGAAAGTAGAACGACACGGCGTAGCCCACCACCGTGGCGACGCTGGGCCAGAGCTGGGTGAAGCTGTCCGAGGCCTTGAGGAAGCTGGTCGCGAGCACTTCGACGACGATCGCGACTGCGAGGTATGCATAGGTCAGGGTCATCGCCGGACTCTAAACGTGCGCAGTCCGTGCGGCCTCGGTGGCCTTGCGCGATCCGGGGCCGAAGGCGCGTGCGTTTGACGCTCTCTCGAAGCTGTGCGCACAGCACCGGAAGCTTCAGGGCGGCAACAACAACGGTCCGCAGTGGGTATCGGTGACGAACACCGCCATGAGCTTCGCGGGCTTCACCGGGTCGGGGTTCTCCGCGAACATGTGCAGCGTGTTCGGCGGCTCGAAGAAGGTTTCGCCGCTCTTGAAAGTGCCCACCGGGCCGCCGCCCAGTTGCGAGCGGATGGTGCCTTCGACAATGATCGCGGTCACCGAGCCCGGGTGCCGGTGCGCGGGCGAATAGGCCAGCGGCGGAAAGTCGACCAGCACTGTCGTCACCGACTTGCCGGGCACATGCGGCAGCGCCTCGCACGACAGCACCTTGACCTGCGTCGCCGGCCGCGCCGTCGCCTCCGAGCCCGCAGGCACGGGGGCGGACGCGAACATCGGCCGCGCCACCGCGCTGCACACATCGGCGAACCACTGCACGGCCTCCTGCTGGCCGGTGCGCGGCATCAGCGCCCAGCCGGCGGCGAGCACCAGCGACAGCCCCGCGAGGCCCGCGCCGATGGAGGGCGTGCGATGCCAGCGTGCGGCCTTCATGACGCGACCTCCTGCGACGACCGCAGTGCCGCATGCCACGCCAGTTCGCGCTTTGCCTTCTCGCTGCTGACCTCGGCGCTGTCCTCCGCGATGTTGAAGATGCCGCCGCGTGCATGCCGCATCGCGAGCAGCACCGCCCAGGCCGCGGCTTCGACATGCACCGGGCTCACGCCCTTCGGTGCCGCGTTCGCGGTGCCCGGCCCATGCAGCTGCCCATAGCGCAGCACTGTGCCCGTGAGACCGACAGCACCCAGCACGCTGCGCTCCAGCGCCGCCACGCCGTCGATGCTGATGCGGCGACCGCCTTCGGCCCCGAGGTCGAGCGGGTCGCCCTCGGTGTGCGGCGTCGGCCCGGGCGCATAGGCCCAGGCGATGCTCTGCGCAATCAACTGCGTCGCACCGGCCGCCAGCGCCGCCGCCACGAGGTGCCGCGTGCCCTCGATGCGCACGCGCGCATTGCGCACCACCGCCTCGGCCATCAGCGCCGGGTCCAGGTCCCGGGGCAGATCGGTGAGCTGGTGGATGACGACCGTGGGCGCGATGCGCACCAGCGCGTCGCGCAAGGCCTGCGCGTCGAACACGTCGACGACGACCGGCGTGGCGCCGCGTGCCTCCAGCGCCGCAGCACGCTCGGCGCGGCGGGTGGCGCCGTACACCGTGTGACCGGCCTCGACCAGCAGCGGAATCAACGCCGAGCCCACGGCCCCGGTCGCGCCCGCCACGAATACCTTCTCGCCCATTGCGTGTCCTTCTTTCCTGCTGGCTGTTCGAAGGCTCGAGCTTAGGATCGCGATGCACCAGACGAAAGAACCAAGAATCGTCAAAATGAATGGGCCATGATCGAACCGCCAGACAACGCCCTCCCCGGCATCGACCGCTCGACCGCGACTCCGCTGCATCGCCAGGTCTATGAGCGCTTTCGCACAGCTATCGAACACGGCGTGCTTCGCCCCGGCGACCGCGTGGCCTCGGCGCGCAGCCTGGCCAGCGAGCTGGGCGTGGCGCGCGGCACGGTGGAAGCGGCCTATAGCCAGCTCGCGGGCGAAGGCTATTTCTGCGCGCAGGGACAGGCGGGCACGGTGGTGTCGCCGTCACTGCCGGTGCAGCGGCCGGTGCGCGCCGGTTCGCGCCCCGTCGCGGATGCGCCCGCACTGGCCGGCCCCGCCGCCCCGCCACCGCTGCAGCTCGGCATCCCGGCACTCGACGCCTTTCCTCGCAAGCTCTGGGCACGGCTGATGGCCCGCCGTGCGCGCGCCATGGGTGCGGCCGACCTGTTCTACGGCGACCCCGCAGGCCATGCGCCGCTGCGCGAGGCCATCGCGGCCTACCTGCGGGTGTCGCGTGGCGTGGCCTGCCAGCCGGCGCAGGTCTTCGTCACCGGCGGCTACCGCGCGTCGCTGGCGCTGGTGGCGCGCACGCTGCTCGCCAGGGACGACCGCGTGTGGATCGAAGACCCTGGCTACGCCCCCACGCGCGACGTGCTGCACAGCGCCGGCCACCGCGTGGTGCCCGTGCCGGTGGACGACGAAGGGCTGGTGGTCGCGCGGGGCGTGCGCCGCTCGCCGAAGGCGCGCATGGCGGTCGTCACGCCCTCGCACCAGGCGCCGCTGGGGGTGTCGATGTCGCTGGCACGCCGGTTGCAGCTGCTCGACTGGGCCTCGCGCGCCAAGGCCTGGGTCGTCGAGGACGACTACGACGGCGAGTACCGCTATGCCGGCGCGCCGCTGCCCGCGCTCAAGAGCCTCGACGGGCACGACCGCGTGCTGTACGCAGGCAGCTTCTCGAAGGTGCTCTACCCGGGCCTCGCGCTGGGCTACCTGGTGGTGCCCGAATCGCTGCGCGAACGCTTCGAGAACGCGTCGCGCATCGCGTCCAACGGCTGCCCGCAGATCACGCAGGCCACAGTGGCCGACTTCATACGCGACGGCCATTTCTCGCGCCACCTGAAGAAGATGCGCCTACTCTACGCGCGCCGCCGCGCCCTGCTGGTCGAGGCCTTGCACAAGGCCTTCGGCGACCGCGTGCGCATCGATCTGCAGGCCGGCGGCATGCACCTGATCGCGCGCTTCGAAGGGCACCGCGACAGCGACGTGGTACTGGCCCGCCGCGCGCAGGCGGCCGGCCTGAACTGCCAGCCACTGTCGGCCCGGGGCACCACGGCCGTTGAAGGCCAGGGGCTGCTGATGGGCTTCACCAACGTCGCCTCGCCCACCCAGGCGCGCCAGCTCGCGACCCGGCTGCGCGCGGCGCTGGGTTGAGGCTCAGGCGCGCAAATCGACTTCGGGCCGCATCGACGACGCACCGTTCCAGCGCACCTCGAAGCCCGCGCCGCGGAACTGTCCGACCACCAGTTCGCCGACGCGCTGCATGTCGGCATCGCCGCCTTCGGGCGCGCCCCAGAACGCGAGCGAGAGCTGGCTGGTGCGCTTGGCGCGGTTCTGGTCCTGCCGCGTGTAGAAGCAGAAGCCGTGCACGCCGGCCTTCTTGCCGCCGCGCTCGCGAAACGCTTCGGAGCAATCGGAGAAGCCGTCGGACTGCGTGTCGCCCGCGTCCTGCAGCGCGACCAGGCCCGCCTGCGTCAGCGCGGCGAACACCTCGGCAATGCGTGCCTCGGCGGCGCGCCACTGCGCGGCACTCATCTTCACCGGGTCGGGCTCGGGCGGTGGCGGCTCGGGCAGCGCGTGGCCGGTGATGCGCGACAGCAGCTGCGCGACCTCTTCCTCCATCGCGTTCTCCGTGATGTGGTTGCCGTGGCTGTCGCGCACGTCGGGGTTCGCGCCCGCGTCGATGAGCAGTTGCACCGGCTCCGTGGTCGGCGAGAACTCGGCCGTGAGGTACAGCGCGGTGCGGCCGTCGGTACCGGTGTATTCGAGCGGGCTGCCGGCCTCGAGCAGCAGTTGCAGCACGGCGAGGATTGGCTCGAGCTCGGATTCGTTCGTGCCCATCGCGGCGCACTGCAGCGCAGTGAAGCCCTGCTTGTTCACGGCGGCCATGTCGGCCCCAGCCTCGATGCAGGCGCGCACCGTGTCGACATCGGCTTCGCGCGCCGCGTCGAAGATCTTCTTCGGATTCATGGCATCTCCCTGTGGATCGGCCCATTCTGCCGCAGCCCTCTTGCATTGCCTGGCACTTCACAGACCGCGCGAACCTCGCTACATTCGACGCCTCGATCAACAAACCGGACTGGAGGTGCGCGATGGAAGACACTGCTATTCACTCTCCCTCCCACGTACGGTTCGTCGGGTCGCATCCGAACTGCTGCTGAAGCGCTCCCCGCGCACCCGGTGCCGCTGAAGGCACCACCAGCCAGCCCGTTCGACCCTCGCGGTGTCCTGCCGCGACACGCCGTCCGATTCAGACAACGCCACGCCGGCACATGAGTGCCGCGCGCGGTCCGTTCCCTTTTCGAATCAAGGCTCACCATGCTTGAAACCCGTGCCGCCGATGCGCGGCAGTTCACGACTTCTTCTTTCGATCCGCAGCGGGCGTCCGCTGAAGAATGGGCGCAGGCGCTGGCCTACTGGCGCCAGCGCCACGACGAAGACTTTCCGGGCGAGCCGCAGCCCGACGACGCCCACACCCAGCAGGACGTGCGCCAGCACACGCCGCTGCACGTGGTGCACCGCGCCTTCGCCCGGGACGCACAGGGGCGCATCGTCGGCAGCCTCAACATGGGCGTGCGCCGCGAAGGCTCGCCCGACTACGCGACCTTCGCGCCTTTCATCGACGTGTGGGGCGGCGTGCTGCGATCGCACCAGCGCCAGGGCGTGGCCAGCACCTTGCTGCACCGGCTTCTGGCGCTGATGGAGACGCGCGACCCCACCACCGCGACCTTCAAGGCCCACTTGCCGGAAGGCCGGGCGTTCCTCGCGGCCATCGGTGCGACCGAAAAGCACCGCAGCATCGAGAACCGCATGGCCTTCGCCGGCCTCGACTGGGCGGCGCTCGCACGCTGGCGCGCCGACGCCCTCGCGCCCACGCACGGGCTGCGCCTGGAGATCCACGCGGGCCGCGTGCCCTTCGATCGGCTGGCCACGCTGATGGCGCCGCTGTCCGCGCTGCTCGAAGACGCGCCCACCAGCGCGCTGGAGCGCGCGCCCCTGCGCTTCGAGCTCGAAGGCTTCCACGCCTAGTACGCCGAAATCGACCGGCGCGGCGGCGAGCACTTTCTCGTGCTGCTGCGCGATGCCAATGACGAGGTGGTCGCCGTGTGCGACGCCAGCTGGAACCAGCTGTACCCCGACCGGATGTTCCAGCGCCTCACAGGCGTGGCCCGCCATTGGCGCGGCAAGGGACTGGCCAAGGGCGTGAAGGCGATCATGTTGCAGCTCGTGCGCGAACGGCATCCCGAGGTGGTGATGGCCGTCACGCAGAACGCGGAAGTCAATGCGCCCATGCTCGCCATCAACCGCCAGCTGGGCTTTGCCGCGCACAGGCATGATGGCGCCTACCAGATCGGCACGGAAAGCCTGAGGGCCTTCCTCTCGACCCGCCCCCTGGCTGTGCCGGAGGCGCGCGCATGAAGACACCCCCCAGACTGCAATCCCTCGTCGACGAGGGCCTGATCGACAGCGTCGTGCGCCAGCTCATGAGCGGCAAGGAAGCCATGGTCTACGTCGTGCGCTGCGGCGACGAAACGCGCTGCGCCAAGATCTACAAGGAAGCCGACAAGCGCAGTTTTCGCCAGGCCGTCGACTACACCGAGAACCGCCGCGTCAAGAACACGCGCGAAGCGCGCGCCATGGCCAAGGGCACGAAATTCGGCCGCCAGGTGACCGAGGCCATCTGGCAGAGCGCCGAGGTCGATGCGCTCTACCGCCTGGCCGCGGCCGGCGTGCGCGTGCCCACGCCGCACAACTTCCTCGAAGGCGTGCTGCTCATGGACCTGGTGACCGACGCCAACGGCGACGCCGCCCCGCGCCTGAACGACGTGGCCTTCTCGCCCGAAGACGCGCTGCTGCACCACGCGAGCCTGCTCAAGGAAGTGATGCGCATGCTCTGCGCAGGCATCGTGCACGGCGACCTGTCGGAGTTCAACGTGCTGCTGGCCGAGGACGGTCCGGTGATCATCGACCTGCCGCAAGCGGTCGATGCGGCGGGCAACAACCACGCCAAGCGCATGCTGCTGCGCGACGTGGAGAACCTGCGCAACTTCTTCGGGCAGTACGCGCCCGCGCTGCTGCAGACGCACTACGGCGACGAGATCTGGCAGCTCTACGAGCGCGGCCTGCTGCGGCCCGAGACCGAGCTCACGGGCACCTTCGTGCGCGAGACCGGCCCGGTCGATCTCAGCAACGTGCTGCGCGAAGTGGACGACGCGCGGGCGGAAGAAGCGGCGCGCCAGCTGCGGATGCAAGCGCCGCGACAATAGCGGGCTGACTCCGCCCGCCCCGATGACTTCCAACGCCCTGCCCCAGCGCCCACCCTTTTCGACCGCCTTCCGCCACATCGCCCGGGCTGCGGCCTTCGTGGCACTGGGAATCGGCCCGGCCGCACACGCGGGTGCCATCCGGCTGGAAGACGACCGTGGCCGGGTGCTCGAACTGCAGGCGCCCGCCAAACGCATCGTGTCGCTGATGCCCTCGCTCACCGAGACGGTCTGCGCGCTCGACGCCTGCGACCGGCTCGTGGGCATCGACCGCCACGCCAACTGGCCGGCGGCGGTGAAGGGCCTGCCGCAGGTGGGCGGCATGGACGACGCGAACATCGAGCGCATCGTCGCGCTCAAGCCCGACCTCGTGCTGCTGCGCCCGCGCAGCCGCGCCGCCGAGGCGCTGGAGCGCCTGGGCATCAAGGTGCTGGCGCTCGACGCCAAGACCCATGCCGACATGCGCCGCGTGATGGAAACCGTGGCCCGCGCCACCGGCAAGCCGGGCGCAGGCGAGGTTTTCTGGCGCAGCCTCGATGCCCGGCTGAACGCGGCGCGCGCCCGCGTGCCTCTGAACTGGCAGGGGCGGCGCGTGTACTTCGAGGTGCACGGCGGCGTGGCGGCGGCGAGCGAAAGCTCCTTCATCGGCGAGACCCTGGCGCGCCTGGGCCTGGCCAATGCGGTGCCGGGCTCGCTCGGCCCCTTCCCTAGGATGAACCCCGAGTTCGTGGTGCGCGCCAACCCCGACGTGCTGATGGTCTCGGCCCTCGGCGAAATCTCGGCCATGGCGGGGCGCCCCGGCTGGTCGGCCATGTCGGCCATCCAGCGCGGGCGCGTCTGCAGCTTTGCCTCGGCGCGCTTCGACCTGATGATGCGGCCCGGCCCCCGGCTCGACGAGGCGGCCGATGCCATCGTGAATTGCCTTGCGTCGCTGGATGCGCCGCGCAACTGATCTTCGGCACGCCATGAACTTCGACATCGTTCCCGCCGCGAACTTCGGCACCGACGAACTCACCGCCCTGTGGAACCGCTCGTACGAAGACTACTTCGTGCCGATCGCGTTCGACCGCGCGATGTTCGAGCGGCACGTGCGGCGCGCCCAGGCCGACCTTGGCCTCTCGCGCGTGAGCGTCGCCGACGGCGAGGCCTGCGGCCTCTCGCTCGTCGGCCGGCGCGGGCCGCGCGCCTACCTCGCGGGCTTCGGCATCGCGAGCGCGCAGCGCCGCCGCGGGCTGGCCAAGCAACTCATCGACGCGCAGCTGCGCGACCTGTCGGCGGCCGGCATCGCGCAGGTGCAGCTCGAAGTGATCGAGCAGAACCCGGCGCGGCAGCTGTACCGGCAGGCGGGCTTCGTCGAAACCCGCGCGCTCGAGGTGCTCGAAGGCAGCTTCGAGCCTCGTGCCGATGCAGCTTCGACAGCGCCCGATACCGATGCGCTCGCCGCCCTGCATGCAGCCTGCACCGCCGTCTCGCGCCCCACCTGGCGCCGCGAGTGGCCGACCGTGCAAGGTGCGCTGGTGCACGACGGCGCCGTGGCCCTCGGCACGGCAACGAGCGGCTACGCCATCCTCCTGCCAGCGACCCTGCCGCTGAACACCTTGCTCGACGCCGCCGCACCCGACGAGGCCTCGGCCCATGCGCTGCTCGATGCGCTCGCGCAGGCACGCCCGGGCGCACGCTGGCGGCTGGTCGACGAGCCCGAGGGCAGCCCGCTGCACCGCGCCCTGACCGCACGCGGCGCCACCCTTGTCATACGCCAGATCGAGATGACCGCCACACTCCAGCCCCAGCCCACCTTTTCTTCCGATTCCTCGCGCCCCGTCCGTTCATGAAGTCCCCCAAGCGAACCTCGTCCACCCCTTTCATCCGCGTGGGCCCCAGCGGCGTGCATGGCCTGGGCGCCTTCGCCACGCGCGACCTGCCGGCCGAAGCCTTCCTGGGCCTGTACGAAGGCCGCCGCTACACCAGGCAGGAAGTCGCCTCCAAGCTCTGGGACGACCAGCTCACCTACCTGTTCACGCTGACGACCGGTGAGACCATCGACGGCGCCAAGGGCGGCAACGCCACGCGCCACCTGAACCATTCGTGCGAGCCGAACTGCGAGGCGGTCGAGGAGTACGACGAGGCGGGCGAGATGGTGCTGCGCTTCCAGACGATGGAAGCGGTGGAGGCCGGCGACGAGCTCTTCATCGACTACTCGCTCACGGCTGACGACGGCTCGCCGCCATCGAAGTACCCCTGCCATTGCGGCTCGCCGAACTGCCGCGGGACGATGTTGGCGCCGGTGGAGGCCGTGGCGGAGAAAGACGGGCCGGCCACGGCGGCCGACGTGGCGCCGGCTGCGTCGGACCCGCGCAGGCAACTCAGCGACCTGCCCTGGTGAGGTAGCTGCGAGCCGCCAAGGCTCAGGGCGACTCGCTCTTCACGCTGCGCAGTTGCGCCTCCGCGCGTTCGAGCTCGGTGCGCAGCGTGCGGATCTCGCGTTCCAGTTTCTCGATGCGCGCTTCGCGGCTCATCGGCGCCAGCGCCTGGCAGCGCTGCTGCAGCGCGCTCAGGGTGTCGGCCAGCTCACGCCGGCGCAGCATCTGGCCGCGCGAACGGGCCAGGGCCATGTCCCGCTCCAGCACGGCTTCCTGCGCCTTGCACTCTTCGGCACTCAAGGGCTGCACGGACGCCTCGGTTTGGGCAAAGGCGGCAGGCATGGCCAGGGTCAACGCAAGGGCCAGGAGACGGGGTTTCGGACGCATGCCATACGGTACCCGAACTGCCTGGCGGAACAGGCCTTCAGCCCTTCAGGCTGCAGCTGTTCTGGCGATGCACTTGATCTCGATCAGCCAATCCGGGCTGCCCAGCCGCGCCACCTGCACCAGCGTCTGCGAGATCTGCGGCTCGCCGCCGAACATCTCGGCGCGCAAGGCGAACAGCGCGTCGGCCTGGCCGAGGAAGCCGTCGATGTCGGTCACGAACAGGGTTTCGTCCACCACGTCGGCCATCGAGGCGCCGAAGGACGCGAGCACGCCGCGCACGTTGGCGTAGGCCTGCCGCACCTGCGCCGCAATGTCGCCGGCGCCCAGGGTGCGGCCCTCGCCGTCCACGCTCACCTGGCCCGAGAGATAGATCGTGTCGCCGACCTGCACGCCGTCGGCAATGATGTGCTTGAACGCGCCTTCGCGCACCACGCGGCGGGGAGTGACGGACATGGGGTTTCCTGGGTTTCGTTGGGAGCGCCGCAGTATCGAAGGCGCCACCTGCAGCGGTGCGCCACGCGGCGGATGCCCCTTCTCGTCCCAAGTCGATCCACGAGCGCTGGGGCGCGCCCCGCGATCCTGTGATTCAGGCGCTGAGGTAGCGTGCGTCCCACTGCGCCGCCAGCTGCCGCGCCCGATGCAGCGGCGTGCGGGCGCGCTCGAAGTCCATCACGCAGGCGACGTCCGCCGCGGCGGGGCGCGCGGGGCTTTCGTTGCTGCGGCCGTCCGTCAGCAGCCAGAGCCAACGCTGGCGGCTCTCGTGCTTTGCCAGCAGCTGCTGCGCGCGCTGCACGCCGAGCGCCAACGGCGTGCCCCCACCGGCTGCGATGGGCGCAACCCAGTCGTCGTTCCAGGCGCTGGCGCGGCGCGGCGGCAGGCGCAGCTCGACCACGTCGCCGGCAAAGCACAGCAGCGCCACATGGTCACGCCGCTGGTAGGCCTCCTGCATCAGCGCGAGCAGCTGGCCCTTGGCGCGCGCGAGCTGGCCGTCGTGGCGCATCGAAGCCGAGCAGTCGAGCAGGAAGCAATGCAACGCACCGCTGCGCGCCTCTTGCGGGCGGTGGCGCAGGTGCGCGGCCTGCAGCCGGTCCGCGCCGCGGGCGACGAGCGTG
>NZ_BCUS01000149.1 GCF_001591345.1 Variovorax boronicumulans NBRC 103145
GGACGCCTTGCAGCCAGCCCCTTTGCCAGCCAACGCGACGCCAGAAATAGGGTGAACAGGCCCTAGGCCCGCTTGCGGGCTTCCTCGTCCACGAGGTCTTTCTTCGAGAGCTTGCCCACGGCGGTCTTGGGCAGCTCGGCGCGGATCTCGAGCGCGCCGATCATCTCGTGCTTGCCCAGGCGGTTCTTCAGGAAGCTCTTGAGCGCGTCGAGCGTGAGGTCGTTTGCGCCGTCCTTGAGTTTCACGAAGGCCTTCGGCGACTGGCCGCGGTACTCGTCGGGCACGCCGATCACGCAGACCTCGGCCACCGACGGGTGTTCGTACACCGCTTCCTCGAGCACGCGCGGGTACACGTTGTAGCCGCCGCACAGCAGCATGTCCTTGGTGCGGTCGACGATGTACAGGTAGCCGTCGGCGTCCATCTTCGCGACGTCGCCGCTGCGGAAGTAGCCGTCGGCCGTCATCGACTCGGCGGTGGCCTTCGGGTTGTTCCAGTAGCCCTTCATGACGTTCGGCCCCTGCACGCACAGCTCGCCGGGTTCGCCGAACGCGGTCACGTCTTTCGTCGGATCGTCCAGGCTCACGAGCTTGATGCGCACGCGCGGCAGCGGCATGCCGCACGAGCCGGCCTTGCGCACGCCGCGCGCGGGCGTGAAGGTGCCCACGGGCGAGGTCTCGGTCATGCCCCAGCCTTCGTTGAGGTGGCAGCCGGTGAGTTCGAAGAAGCGCTGCTCCACCTCCACCGGCAGCGGCGCGCCGCCGGAGCCGCAGAACTTCAGCGAGCGCAGGTCCATCTCTTTCGCCTTGGGGTGCGCAAGGATGGCGGTGTACATGGTCGGCACGCCGGGGAACACGCTGATCCGGCTGGCGGCGAGCTCGTTCATCACCGCATCGACATCGAAGCGCGTGTGCAGCACCAGCGCCGCGCCCAGGCGCACGCCCAGCAGCATCGCGGCGCTGAGCGCGAAGATGTGGAACAGCGGCAGCACGACCAGGAAGCGCTCCTTGCCCTCATCGAGGATCGGCGGCTCGCCGCGCGTCGATTCGTAGTACTGCGCGGAGGCCGACGTGAGGTTGGCGTGCGTGAGCATCGCGCCCTTGGGCAGGCCGGTGGTGCCGCCGGTGTACTGCAGCACGACGATCTCTTCGGCCAGGTCGCCCAGCGGGTAGGTCTGGTGCGTGCCTTCGCTCTGGAGCAGGTCGGTGAAGCGCACGTGGCGCGCGTCCACCGGCACGGGCGCGATCTGGCCCGCGGCCTGCAACTGCGCCTGCACCTTGTCGCCCGCCGCACCGTAGTCGCCGAGGCTGCCGACCACCAGCGTCTTCAGGCGCGAGCTGTCGAGCAGGCGCGCCATCAGCGGGTACAGGTTCACGAGGTCGAGCGTGACGAGGATGTCGGTGCGGCTGTCCTCGATCTTGTGGGCCAGCACGCGCTCGGCGTCGAGCGGCGAATAGTTCACCACCGTGCCGCCGGCCTTGAGCACGGCGAAGAAGGCGATCGGGTAGTGCGGCGTGTTCGGCAGGTACAGGCCGACATGCACGCCCGGCTTCACGCCCAGGTCCTGCAGGCCCTTGGCGGCGCGGTCGACCGCCGCGCCGAGCTGGGCGTAGGTGAGGACCTGGCCCATGAACTCCACGGCCGAATGGTCGGGCCAGCGCGCGACCGCTTCGTCGAGCATCTGCTGCACCGGCTTGACGGGCAGGTCGGCGTCCCAGCGCATGCCGGGCGGATAGTTGCGCGTCCAGGGGGTGGGGTCGCCAGAGGGGGAAAGGGTCGCCATGCGTGTTGTCTCCGCTGTGTTTCGGGGCACTGTAGCGCTGGCCTTTCGCATCGTGGAGTGGCGGCTGACAAGCCGGCGACACGGGTTTTCCCGATTTCCCACACGCCGGATGCCCCTGTCGCCGGGCTGGGACAATGGCAGGCTTATGGCAAAACAACGGATCGTGGTCGGGCTGAGCGGCGGGGTGGACTCCGCGGTCACCGCGCACCTGCTCAAACAGCAGGGGCACGAGGTGGTCGGCATCTTCATGAAGAACTGGGAAGACGACGACGACAGCGAGTACTGCTCGTCGAACATCGACTTCGTGGACGCCGCCAGCGTGGCCGACGTGCTGGGCATCGAGATCGAGCACGTCAACTTCGCCGCCGACTACAAGGACCGCGTGTTCGCCGAGTTCCTGCGCGAGTACAAGGCCGGCCGCACGCCGAACCCCGACGTGCTGTGCAACGCCGAGATCAAGTTCAAGGCCTTTCTCGACCACGCCATGCGGCTGGGCGCCGAGAAGATCGCCACCGGCCACTACGCCCGCGTGCGCCTGAACGAGGCCACGGGCCGGCACGAGCTGCTCAAGGGGCTCGATAACTCGAAAGACCAGAGCTATTTCCTGCACCGCCTGAACCAGGCGCAGCTGTCGAAGACGCTGTTTCCGGTCGGCGAGCTGCACAAGACCGAGGTGCGCCGCATCGCGGAAGAGATCGGCCTGCCCAACGCGAAGAAGAAGGACTCGACCGGCATCTGCTTCATCGGCGAGCGGCCGTTCCGCGATTTCCTGAACCGCTACATCTCCAAGGAGCCGGGCCCGATCAAGGACGACCGCGGCCGCAAGCTCGGCGAGCACCAGGGCCTGAGCTTCTACACGCTGGGCCAGCGCCAGGGGCTGGGCATCGGCGGCGTGAAGGAGAAGGGCGCCCAGCGCGGCGCGGGCGACCATTCGCCCTGGTTCGTCGCGCGCAAGGACGTCGAGAAGAACACGCTGTGGGTGGTGCAGGGCCACGACCATCCGTGGCTGCTGTCGTCCGAACTGAAGGCGGACGATGCGAGCTGGGTGGCCGGCGAGGCGCCCGGCGCGGGCGCCTACGGTTCGAAGGCGCGCTACCGGCAGGCCGATGCGGCCTGCGAATTGGCCGAGGGCGCCAACGGCGCCTTCAGCCTGCGCTTCGGTGCGCCGCAATGGGCGGTCACGCCGGGGCAGTCGGCCGTGCTGTACGACGGCGAGCGCTGCCTCGGGGGCGGCGTCATCGTCTGAGCCGGCTTCAGCGGGGCTGCCGCACGCTGTCTTCGGTGTGGATCAGCGCGAGCGGATGCCGCTTGCCGGCCAGGTAGTCCTCGACGCAGCGCAGCAGCAGCGGGCTGCGATGGCGCGCGACGCTGGCGCGGATCTCGTCCACGCTCATCCACAGCGTGCGCACGATGCCTTCGTCGAGCGCACGACCTTCCTCGCGCGCGCCCAGTTCGCCGGTGAAGGCAAAGCGCATGTAGGTCACGTCGGGCTGCTCGGCCGAGCGCGCCATGTACACGCCGAGCAGCGCGGTCGGCGTGAAGGCGTGGGCCGTTTCCTCGAGCGTCTCGCGGATGCAGCCGTCCTCGGGCGACTCGCCGGGGTCGAGGTGGCCGGCGGGGTTGTTGAGCTTCAGGCCGTCGTCGGTCTGCTCTTCGACGAGCAGGAAGCGGCCGTCTTGCTCGATCACCGCGGCCACGGTGACATTGGGTTTCCAGCGTGTGGGCATCGTGGGCGCGAGTCTATCGGCATCTCGGCTATCGCACGACATAGCCGCTGAAGCGCCAGATGCGGTCGGCGTCGAGCCGGAAGCTCACCCGTTCGCGCAACGTGCGCTCGGGGGTGTTGCCGAAGCGGGTCTCGTACTCGACGCTGACGTACTGGCCGGCCGCATCGGCGTCCGGGTCGGTCACGACCTGCCGGTGCACGGCCACCCAGGTGCGCTGCTGCGGCCCGCCGAGCGGGGCGCGGCTCCTGGCCACCTTGCTGGCGAAGTCGGTGCGGGTGATGCGCTTGCGGGTGGCGGGCGTGGCGCCGTCCCACAGTTCGCCGGCCTCGTTCCGGTCGATCATCTGGATCGCCTGCAGTCCGCCGCGCACCATGTCGCTGGCCTCGACGTCTTCAGCGAGGGCGGGGAACAGGCCGCTGCACAGCAGGAGCAGTGCGGCCAGGAGGAGCCGGGTCATGGGGAAGGGCACTTGTTCGGACGGAACAAGTTGGAGGCCGACGGGGAGGAGGGGTTCCCCGCCTGGCCTGCCGGGGCGTGCGCTCAGCGAGCGTTGGAAGCTGCAGCGGCGGGCCGCGTGTCGACCTCGATGGTTTCCAGTCGGTAGCCCAGACCGTACACGGCCAGCAGCAGGAAGCCGTTCGACGGGCGCAGCTCGAGCTTGGTGCGCAGGCGCGACACGTGGGTGTCGAGCGAGCGCGAGAGCGCCTCGACCCCCAGCCCCCAGACCGCCTCGTGCAGGTGCTCGCGCGAGAGCAGGCGCCCCAGGTTCTGGAACAGGAAGAGCGCGAGTTCGTATTCGCGGTTCTTCAGCTCGACCAGCTCGCCGTGGACCCGGATGGTGCGCGAGGGCGGAAAGAAGTGGTACGGGCCGAACACCATTTCGGGCTCGTTGCGCGAGGGGTAGGCGCGGCGCAGCAGGGCGTTGATGCGGGCCTCGAACTCGATCGGGCGCAGCGGCTTGGCCATGAAGTCGTCGGCGCCGACATTGAGGCCTTCGACCATGTCGCTGTCGTCGTGGTGCTCGGTCACGAACAGGATCGGCATGCGGCTCTTGTAGTCCTGCCGGATCGTCTTGACGACGTCCGGGCCGTTCATGTCCGGCAGGCGCCAGTCGAGGACCAGCAGGTCGAAGGTCTCGCGACGCATGGCGTGCAGCAGCGCCTTGCCGGCGGCGTACGTGTGGCACTCGTGACCGAGGCTCGCCATGGATTGGTTGATCAACCGGAGTTGGTCCGGCTCGGTGTCGAGTACTGCAATGCGCATTCCATTCCCTTGTTCCGCCCTGTGGGGACCTCTATGTGTCCGCAATATGAATCGAAGTGTATCTATCTGCGTCTGAAATCATTGCTGTGAATTGCTATTAATTCACGCAAATTGATTTTATGTATGTGGTTCAATTGCTAATTGAATCCAATTGGTGTTAGTTGATTGCAATCTAGAACCAGAGCGAGCGAAGGCGCCACAAGCGCTTCTGCGGCGGTCACCCGTGTTTCCCCCGGGGTCGTACCGGCCGCCAATTTGCTATCAATTAAGTAGCTTCATGTGCAGTGCCTGCGGGCGTTGAGCGGCAAAAAGAACGCGGCATTCTGGCGACAGGTGCACTTGTAATCTTGCTGTAAGCTCTGCCCGCAATCCGTGCTGCCCCTTCCCCCCTGAGGAGAACTCTATGTTGATAGGCGTGCCTGCCGAGACAGCGGCTGGCGAAACCCGAGTGGCCGTTACACCCGAAACGGTGAAGAAACTGGTGGCCTCCGGGCACACCGTGCGCGTGCAGGCAGGTGCCGGCATTGCAGCCAGCGTCACCGACGCCGGCTACCAGGCGGCAGGGGCCGAGATCACCGATGCAGCCGGGGCGCTCTCCGCCGACATGGTGCTCAAGGTGCGCACGCCCAGCGACGCCGAAGCGGCGCAACTGAAGGCCGGCGCGGTCGTCATCGGCATGCTCAATCCTTTCGACGCGGCCGGCCTTCAGCGCCTGGCCGCCGCAGGCGTCACGGGCTTCGCGCTCGAAGCCGCGCCGCGCACCACGCGCGCCCAGAGCATGGACGTGCTCAGCTCGCAGGCCAACATCGCCGGCTACAAGGCCGTGATGATTGCGGCCGACAGGTACCAGCGCTTCTTCCCCATGCTGATGACCGCCGCCGGCACCGTGAAGGCCGCCCGCGTCGTCATCCTGGGCGTCGGCGTGGCCGGCCTGCAGGCCATTGCCACGGCCAAGCGCCTGGGCGCCGTGATCGAGGCCTCGGACGTGCGTCCGAGCGTCAAGGAACAGATCGAGTCGCTGGGCGGCAAGTTCATCGACGTGCCCTACGAGACGCAGGAAGAGAAGGACGCGGCCGAAGGCGTCGGCGGCTACGCCCGCCCGATGCCCGCCAGCTGGCTCACGCGCCAGCAGGCCGAGGTCGCCAAGCGCGTCGCGCTGGCCGACGTGGTCATCAGCACCGCGCTCATCCCGGGCCGCGCCGCGCCCACCCTCGTCACCGAGGACATGGTCAAGTCGATGAAGCCGGGCTCGGTGATCGTCGACATCGCGGCCGGCAAGGGCGCCGACGGCATCGGCGGCAACTGCCCGCTGTCGGAGGCCGACAAGACCGTGGTCAAGCATGGCGTGACCATCGTCGGCGAGACCAACCTCGCGGCGCTGGTGGCGGCCGACGCGTCGGCGCTTTATGCGCGCAACGTGCTCGACTTCCTCAAGCTCGTCGTCACGAAGGAAGGCGCGCTCAAGATCGACCTCGAGGACGACATCGTCGCCGCCTGCCGCGTCACGCAGGACGGCCAGGTCACGCGCAAGTAAGAGCAGGCTGCCTTCCATGAACCGCACCATGCTCCGCGCGAAGCTGCATCGCGCCACCGTGACCGAAGCCGACCTGCACTACGAAGGCTCGTGCGGCATCGACGAGGACCTGCTCGACGCAGCCGACATGCGCGAGTACGAAAAGATCGAGCTGTACAACGTCAACAACGGCGAGCGCTTCTCGACCTACATCATCAAGGCGGCGCGCGGTTCGGGCGCCATCTCGCTCAACGGCGCGGCGGCGCGCAAGGCGCATGTGGGCGACCTGCTCATCATCTGCACCTACGCCCCCATGACCGAGGCCGAAGCCGCCGACTACAAGCCCAAGGTGGTGCTGCTTGGCGATGCCAACCGCATCAACGAAGTCAAGAAGCTCTGACAGAGCCCGGGACCAAGAGACAGAGACCGAACGAGGAGAACACAACACCATGGAAATCGTTTCGCACACCGTCATCAACCTGACCATCTTCGTGCTGGCCATCTACGTCGGCTACCACGTGGTCTGGACCGTCACGCCCGCGCTGCACACGCCGCTCATGGCCGTGACCAACGCCATCTCGGCCATCGTGATCGTGGGTGCCATGCTGGCCGCCGCGCTCACCACCACCCCGCTGGGCAAGACCATGGGCGTGCTCGCCGTGGCGCTGGCCGCGGTGAACGTCTTCGGCGGCTTCCTGGTCACGCGCCGGATGCTCGAGATGTTCAAGAAGAAAGACAAGAAGGCCGCCCCCAAGGCTGCAGAGGGAGCCGCCAAGTGAGCATGAACCTCGTCACGCTGCTGTACCTCGTTGCCAGCGTCTGCTTCATCCAGGCCCTGAAGGGCCTGTCCCATCCCACCACTTCGATCCGCGGCAACATCTTCGGCATGACCGGCATGGCGATCGCCGTGCTGACCACCATCGCGCTCGTCCACGGACAGGCGCGCGCCCTCAACGTCGACTTCACCACCGGCATCGCCTGGGTGCTGGCCGCCGTCGTGGTCGGTGGCGGCCTGGGCGCCTTCATGGCCAACAAGGTCGAGATGACCAAGATGCCCGAGCTGGTCGCCTTCATGCACAGCATGATCGGCCTGGCCGCGGTGTTCATCGGTGTGGCCGCGGTGGCCGAGCCCTGGGCCTTCGGCATCACCGCCGCGCCCGTGGCGGCGGTCGTCGGTGCGCGCACGCCCGACGGCGCGGTCCTCTTCGAGGGCTTCGTGCGCCATGCCATTCCTTATGGCAACCGGCTTGAGCTGTTCCTGGGTGCGGCCATCGGCGCCATCACCTTCAGCGGCTCGGTCATCGCCTTCGGCAAGCTCTCGGGCAAGTACAAGTTCCGCCTGTTCCAGGGCGCGCCGGTGCAGTTCTCGGGCCAGCACATGCTGAACCTGGTGCTGGGCCTGGCGACCATCGGCCTGGGCCTGGTGTTCGTGGCCACCGAAAGCTGGCCGGCGTTCTTCGCGATGCTGGCGCTGGCCTTCGTGATGGGCGTGCTCATCATCATCCCGATCGGCGGCGCCGACATGCCGGTGGTGGTGTCGATGCTCAACAGCTACTCGGGCTGGGCGGCGGCCGGCATCGGCTTCAGCCTGAACAACGCGATGCTGATCGTGGCCGGTTCGCTGGTGGGCTCTTCGGGTGCGATCCTGAGCTACATCATGTGCAAGGCCATGAACCGCTCGTTCTTCAACGTGATCCTGGGCGGCTTCGGCGGCGAGGCAACCACCGCCACCGACGGCGCGAAGGAACAGCGTCCTGTGAAGAGCGGCAGCGCCGACGACGCGGCCTACATGCTGTCCAACGCCGAGACGGTGATCATCGTTCCGGGCTACGGTCTGGCCGTGGCGCGCGCCCAGCACGCGGTGAACGAACTGGCCGAGAAGCTCACGCACAAGGGCGTCAACGTGAAGTACGCCATCCACCCCGTGGCCGGCCGCATGCCGGGCCACATGAACGTGCTGCTGGCCGAGGCCGAGGTGCCCTACGACCAGGTGTTCGAGATGGAGGACATCAATGGCGAGTTCGCGCAGGCCGACGTGGCGATCATCCTGGGGGCCAATGACGTGGTGAACCCGGCCGCGCTCACCAAGGGCACGCCGATCTACGGCATGCCGATCCTGGAAGCCTACAAGGCCAAGACCGTCATCGTGAACAAGCGCTCCATGGCCGCCGGCTACGCGGGCCTGGACAACGAGCTCTTCTACATGGACAAGACCATGATGGTCTTTGGCGATGCGAAAAAAGTAGTGGAAGATATGGGCAAGGCCATCGAATAGGCCGAAGGTCCGTGCCCGCGATGCGGGCCTGATCGTCGCGGCGCCTCACGTGCGCCGTTTTCGTTTTTAAAAACTCATCCGACTCCGAGGAGACACATCCATGACCGAACGCCCCTGGCTCAGCAGCTACCCGCAAGGCGTGCCCGCCGACATCGACGCGTCGCACTACCCGTCGCTGGTGGCGCTCATGGAGGAGAGCTTCACCAAGTACGCCGACCGCACGGCCTACAGCTTCATGGGCAAGGACGTGAGCTACGGCGAGACCGACAAGCTCAGCAAGGCCTTCGCGGCCTATCTGCAGGGCCTGGGCCTCGTGAAGGGCGACCGCGTCGCCGCGATGATGCCCAACTGCCCGCAGTACCCGATCGCGGTGGCGGCCATCCTGCGTGCCGGCCTGATCCTGGTGAACGTGAACCCGCTGTACACGCCGCGCGAGCTCGAGCACCAGCTCAAGGACTCGGGCGCCAAGGCGATCGTCATCATGGAGAACTTCGGCACCACGCTGCAGCAGTGCATCGCGAGCACGCCGATCAAGCACATCGTGCTGGCCTCCATGGGCGACCGGCTCGGCTTCCTGAAGGGCGCGCTGGTCAACTACGTGGTGCGCAACGTCAAGAAGCTGGTGCCGCACTTCAGCCTGCCGGGCGCCGTGCGCTTCAACGACGCGCTCGACAAGGGCGCGGGCGGTTCGCTCAAGCCCGTGGCCACCGGTCCCGACGACGTGGCCGTGCTGCAGTACACCGGCGGCACCACCGGCGTGTCCAAGGGCGCGGTGCTGCTGCATCGCAACGTGATCGCCAACGTGCTGCAGTCCGAGGCCTGGAACGAGCCCGTCATGGCCAAGGTGCCGGCCAACGAGCAGCCCACCAGCGTGTGCGCGCTGCCGCTGTATCACATCTTCGCGTTCACGGTCGGCATGATGCTGAGCATGCGCACGGGCGGCAAGCTGATCCTGATCCCGAACCCGCGCGACATTCCCGGCGTGCTCAAGGAGCTGTCGAAGCACACCATCCACAGCTTCCCGGCCGTCAACACGCTGTTCAACGGGCTGGCGAACCACCCCGACTTCAACACCGTCAACTGGAAGAACCTGAAGGTCTCGGTCGGCGGCGGCATGGCGGTGCAGGCCGCGGTGGCCAAGCTCTGGCTCGAGAAAACCGGCTGCCCCATCTGCGAAGGCTACGGCCTCTCGGAAACCTCGCCCTCGACCACCTGCAACCCGACCAACAGCACGGCCTACACCGGCACCATCGGCCTGCCGCTGCCGAGCACCTGGCTCAAGCTGCTCGACGACGACGGCAACGAAGTGCCCACCGGCGAGCGCGGCGAGATCGCCATCAAGGGCCCGCAGGTCATGGCCGGCTACTGGCAGCGCCCCGACGAGACCGCCAAGGTCATGACGCCCGACGGCTACTTCAAGAGCGGCGACATCGGCGTGGTCGACGAGCGCGGCTACTTCAAGGTGGTCGACCGCAAGAAGGACATGATCCTGGTGTCGGGCTTCAACGTGTACCCGAACGAGATCGAGGACGTGGTGGCGATGCTGCCCGGCGTGCTCGAATGCGCCGCGGTCGGCGTGCCCGACGAGAAGACCGGCGAGGCCGTGAAGCTCGTCATCGTCAAGAAGGACGAGTCGCTCACCGAAGCGCAGGTGCGCGAGTACTGCCGCGCCAACCTCACGGGCTACAAGCAGCCGCGCGTGATCGAGTTCCGCACCGACATGCCCAAGACCCCGGTGGGCAAGATCCTGCGGCGCGAACTGCGGGATAGCAAGAAGTAGTAAGGGTTCCGCCCGGGTGGGGCCGGGGCATCGATCTTGCATATTCGCGGGTCGATGCTCAGATTCATTTACGTTCGCCTAGGCTTGCTCGTGCCGACCTTCATCGGCATGACGCTGCTGGCCTTCTTTCTCATCCGGCTGGTGCCGGGTGACCCCATCGAGACGATGGCCGGCGAGCGCGGCATCGACCCCGCGCGCCACGCCGAACTGCGCACCGCCATGGGCCTGGACAAGCCCCTGCTCGTGCAATACGGCATCTACATCGGCCGCGTGCTGCAGGGTGACCTGGGCAAGTCGCTCATCACGCAGGACACGGTGATGAGCGAGTTCCTCGCGCTCTTTCCGGCCACCGTCGAACTCGGCGTGTGCGCGATTCTCTTCGCGCTGCTGCTCGGGCTGCCGGCCGGCATCGTCGCGGCGGTGCGGCGCAATTCGATCTTCGACCACGGTGTGATGGCCACGTCGCTCACCGGCTACTCGATGCCGATCTTCTGGTGGGGCCTGCTGCTGATCCTGTTCTTCTCGGTGCAGCTGGGATGGACGCCGGTGTCGGGCCGCATCTCGGTGCAGTACTTCGTCGAGCCGCAGACCGGCTTCCTGCTGATCGACGCGCTGCGCGCCGGCGAGGCCGAGGCTTTCTGGTCGGCGTTGCACCACCTCATTCTTCCGGCCATCGTGCTGGGCACCGTGCCGCTGGCCGTCATTGCGCGCATGACGCGCTCGGCCATGCTCGAGGTGCTGGGCGAGGACTACATCCGCACCGCGCGCGCCAAGGGTCTGTCGCGCTTTCGCGTGGTGGGCCTGCATGCGCTGCGCAATGCGCTGATCCCGGTCGTCACGGTGATCGGCCTGCAGATCGGCGTGCTCTTCACCGGCGCGATCCTCACCGAGACCATCTTCTCCTGGCCCGGTGTCGGCAAGTGGCTCATCGAGGCCATCGGTCGGCGCGACTACCCGGTGCTGCAGGGCGGCATGCTGCTGCTGGGCGGCATCGTGATGCTGCTCAACCTGCTGGTGGACATCGCCTACGGCGTCATCAACCCGCGGATCAGGCACTGAGTCGATGACGAGCAACACCCACGCCGTTCCCCCCGGCTCGCAGGCCTCGGCGCCTCCCGGCCCCTGGCGCGAGTTCTGGACCACCTTCTCGGCGAACCGGGGCGCGGTCATCGGTCTCGTCACCATCGTGGTGCTGCTGCTGGTGGCGCTGTTCGCGCCGTGGATCGCGCCGCATGCACCGAACGAAACCAACGCCGCCGCTTTCCTCAAGCCGCCGGCCTGGCAGGAAGGCGGCTCGTGGACCTACCTGTTGGGAACGGACGCCATCGGGCGCGACATCCTGTCGCGGCTCATGCACGGCGCGCGGCTGTCGCTGTCGATCGGCGTCGCGGTGGTGGCGTTGTCGGTGGTGGTGGGCGTGGTGCTCGGGCTCGTCGCCGGATTCTTTCGCGGCGCGCTGGAGATCGCGATCATGCGGATGATGGACATCATCCTCACGATGCCCAGCCTGCTGATGGCCATCGTGATCGTCGCGATCCTCGGGCCGGGGCTCGTCAACGCCATGCTCGCGGTGGCCATCGTGGTGCTGCCGCACTACGTGCGCATCACGCGCGCCACGGTCATCGCCGAGGTCTCGCGCGACTACGTGACCGCGGCGCGCGTGAGCGGCGCCAGCACGCTGCGCCTGATGTTCCGCGAGGTGCTGCCCAACTGTTCGGCGCCGCTGATCGTGCAGGCCTCGCTGGGCGTCTCGACCGCCATCCTCGACGCGGCGGCGCTCGGCTTCATCGGCCTGGGCGCACAGCCGCCGTCGCCCGAGTGGGGAACGATGCTGGCCGATGCGCGCGAGTTCGTGCTGCGCGCGTGGTGGGTCGTGACCTTCCCGGGGCTCGCCATCCTTGCGGCCGTGCTGGCCTTCAACCTGCTGGGCGACGGCTTGCGCGATGCGCTCGACCCGAAGCTCAAGCGCTGACGCAAAGGAGAGCACAGATGCCTTTGCTGGACATCAAAGATCTGCACGTCGAGTTCCCGACGCAAGGCGGCGTGCTGCACGCCGTCGACGGCGTGAGCCTCACGCTCGAAGAGGGCGAGGCGCTCGGCATCGTCGGCGAATCGGGCTCGGGCAAGAGCGTCACGATGATGGCGCTCATGGGCCTCGTCGGCTTCCCGGGCCGCGTGCGCGCGGACCACATGCGCTTTGCGGGCAAGGACTTGCTCGGCATCTCCGACAAGGCGCGCCGGACGCTGGTCGGCAAGGAGGTCGCGATGATCTTCCAGGAGCCGACCACCAGCCTCAACCCCTGCTTCACCATCGGCTTCCAGCTGATGGAAACGCTGCGCCTGCACCTGAAGCTCGACAAGTGCGAAGCGAAGAAGCGCGCCACCGAACTGCTCGAACAGGTCGGCATCCCCGCCGCATCGTCGCGCCTGGGCAGCTACCCACACCAGCTCTCGGGCGGCATGAATCAGCGCGTGATGATCGCGATGGCCATCGCCTGCAATCCGCGCCTGTTGATCGCCGACGAGCCGACCACCGCGCTCGACGTGACCATCCAGGCGCAGATCCTCGACCTGCTGCGGGACCTGCAGAAGGAGCGCGGCATGGCGCTCGTGCTCATTACGCACAACATGGGCGTGGTCAGCGAGATGGCGCAGCGCATCGCCGTGATGTACGCGGGGCAGGTGATGGAGCACCAGCGCGTCGACCGCCTCTTCGCGTCGCCGCAGCATCCCTACACCGAGGCGCTGCTCGCGGCGCTGCCCGAGCGTGCCGCGCCCGAGGGCCGGCTCGCCACCATCAGCGGCGTGGTGCCCGGCGTGCACGACCG
>NZ_BCUS01000150.1 GCF_001591345.1 Variovorax boronicumulans NBRC 103145
TTGCCGCACGCATGCAGAGGCAGTCGCCGTGGCGAGCGCGGTGCGTGCCAGCGACGTCGCGAAGCTGGTGGGCATCGAGAGCTACGAAGGCCTGAATGCCACCGGGTCCACCGAACAGGACACCGCCTTCGCCAAGGCGCTGATGGACCGGATCGAAGCCGTGGCGCGTCATTGCGACACGCAGCAGCTGTTCGAGACCGACGAGGTGCTGGTCTCGGCCGGTGGCTCGGCGATCTTCGACCTCGTGGCGGGGCGGCTCAAGCCTGCGCTGGGCTCGCCCGTGCGCGGCCTGCTGCGCTCGGGCTGCTATGTCACGCACGACCATGGCTTCTACAAGCGCATGGTGAACGTGGTCGACGAGCGCATGGGTTGCGAGTGCGGCGAAGGGCTGACGCCGGCGATGGAAGTCTGGGCCAATGTGCAATCGCGGCCCGAGCCGGGCCTGGCGATCCTGTCGGTGGGCAAGCGCGACATCTCTTTCGACATGTCGATGCCCATTCCCATTGCGCACGCGGCACGCGGTGCCTTGCAGTCGCATGCGGTGCCCGCCAGCTGGAAGGTCACGGCACTGAACGACCAGCATGCCTACCTGCGCTGGGACGCGAATGACGAAGCACAGGCACCGGTCGTCGGCGACCGTGTCGGCCTGGGCATCTCGCACCCCTGCACGACCTTCGACAAGTGGCACTGGATGCCCGTGGTCGAGAACGACTACCGCGTGAGCGATGCGGTCGTGATCCATTTCTGAGCAAGGCAACGCATTCCCCCATGAACACACAGAAGAACAGCGCGACGCTGCTCGAAGGCGGCCTCGTGGTCGACGGCTCGGGCGGACCCTCGTGGCCCGGCGACGTGCTGCTGCAGGGCGATCGCATCCTGGCACTCGGCGAAAGCCTGCGCACGCGCCTGCCCGAGGGGCTGAACATTGCGGACGTCGACGTGGTCGACTGCCACGGCAAGGTGATCGCGCCCGGCTTCATCGACGCGCACACGCACGACGACGCCATCGTGCTGCGCGATCCGCTGTGCCTGCCCAAGGTGTCGCAGGGCATCACCACCGTGGTCACGGGCAACTGCGGCATCTCGCTGGCGCCCTACCGCACGCCGCAGTCGAAGCCGCCGCTCACGCTGCTGGGCGCCGATTCGTTCAAGCACGCGACCATGGCCGAGTACCGCGCGGCGGTCGATGCGGTGCAGCCTGCACTCAACGTGGCCGCACTCGTGGGCCACACCACGCTGCGCTTCGCGGCGATGCAGGCACTCGACCGGCCCGCGAACGGCGATGAACTGGCACACATGGCCGCGTTGCTCGACGACTGCATGGCCGCGGGCGCGCACGGCCTGTCGTCGGGGCTGTTTTACGAAGAAGCCTTTGCCGCGCCAGCGGAAGAGGTCACCGCACTCGCGCGCGTCGTGGCGCGCCACGGCGGCGTGTACGCCACGCACCTGCGCAGCGAGATGCAGCAGATCATCGAGGCGCTGCACGAGGCCGGCGACTCGGCGTTCGAGGCCGGCGTGCCCTTGATCATCTCGCACCACAAATGCGCAAGCCCGGCCAACTGGGGCCGCACCAAGGAAACCCTGCCACTGATCGACGCCCTGTCGCAGCGCCAGGAGATTGCGATGGACGTCTATCCCTACGTGGCCGGCTCCACCGTATTGCGCGAGGACATGGTGGACGGCGTCATCGACGTGCTGCTGACCTGGTCCGAGCCCCACCCGGAGATGACCGGCCGCCTCATCGCCGACATCGCACGCGAATGGGGCACGACGGAGAAGGAGGCCAGCCTGCGCCTGAAGCCCGGCGGTGCGTGCTATTTCCTGATGCAGGAAGAAGACGTCGAAAGAGTCATCGCGCATCCGCGCAGCATGATCGGCAGCGACGGCCTGCCGCACGACCGCCATCCGCACCCGCGCCTGTGGGGTGCGTTCCCGCGCGTGTTCGCGCGCTACTGGCGCCAGCGCAAGCTTTTCACGCTGGAGCAGGCGGTGCACAAGATGACCGGCATGACGGCGCGCAACCTGCGCATCGCCGATCGCGGCCTGCTGCGCGTTGGCACCATGGCCGACGTGGTGGTGTTCGACCCCGAGACCATCACCGACACCGCGACCTACGACCAGCCGCTGGGCGTGAGCGAAGGCATCGAACGCGTGTTCGTGAACGGCGTGCTCGCGTACCGTGGTGCGGACGAGGCGCGCGTGCTCGCGCGCGCGGGGCGCATGCTGACACGGCAATCACGCGCCGCGAACTGAGCGTCGCCGCGCCCCTTCCCCGTCATCCCGTAGAGTGCACGCATGATCGAATCCACCACCCTTCGGTACTTCTACGAGGTCGCGGCCTTCGGCTCCGTGCGCGTGGCGGCGGAAAAGCTCTTCGTGGCCCAGAGCGCCGTGAGCCGGCAGATCGCGTTGCTGGAGGACGAACTGGGCGTGCCCGTCTTCGAGCGCCACGCACGGGGCATGGCGCTGACCGCGGCCGGCGAGCTGCTGCTGCGCTATGCGCAGGACAACAAGACGCAGCTGGCCGACCTGAAGGGCCAGATCCACGAGTACGAGACGCTGGCCAAGGGCCACGTGCGGGTGGGTTGCGTGGAAGGCATCCTGCACGGCCTGCTCACCAGCTTCATGCCGAGCTTCATCCGCACGCACCCGGGCATCACCTTCTCGCTCGATCTCATGGGCTCGCATGCGGTGGGCGAGTCGGTGGCGGAGCACAAGTACGACCTGGGCATCCTGTTCGGCGCCTCGCCGCGCCCCGACCTCATCGAGCTGCAGAAGATCGAGCAGCCGCTGTGCGTGATCGCCTCGACGCAGCACCCCCTGGCACAACAGCGCAGCTGCACGCTCGCGGAAGTCGCCGACGCGCCGCTGGCGTTGCCCGACCGCTCCTTCGGCCTGCGCCAGCTGGTCGACCGCGTCAGCTCCAAGGGCAAGTTCAAGCTGAACATCGCGGTCGAGACGAATTCGCTGTCCTTCGCGAGCCGGCTGGTCGCGGAGTCGGACCTCATCACCTTCCAGCCGAGCGACGTGGTCGCGCCGCTGATCGAGGCCGGCAAGGTGGTGGCCATTCCGCTCACCGATGCGTCGCTGCGCTCGGCGCGCGCCACGCTGGTCGCGAGCTATTCCCGACGGCTGTCGCTTGCGGCCAATCACCTGTCGCAGTCGCTGATCGCCTACATGCAGGGGTGGCAGCGGCCGGTGAAGCCAGGGCGCGCCACCGCCGCTCGCACGCCCGCCAGGGGAAAGCCGGAGTAGTCCCCGCGCGGGACCGTCGGCATCGAAAGACTCAACCCGGCAGCGTGACCGTGATCATCTTGACCTCGGTCATCGCCTCCAGCGTGTGCATGCCGCCCAGCCGGCCGATGCCGCTCTTCTTGCCGGAGCCGCCGCCGAAGGGCAGATGGATTTCCCA
Source organism: Variovorax boronicumulans NBRC 103145 (assembly GCF_001591345.1). Classification (GTDB taxonomy): domain Bacteria; phylum Pseudomonadota; class Gammaproteobacteria; order Burkholderiales; family Burkholderiaceae_C; genus Variovorax; species Variovorax boronicumulans. Next base: position 3,413 of record NZ_BCUS01000150.1, read on the forward strand.
CCAGGTGGTGCCCGCGTTGATGTTGACGATGCCGGCGGGAATCGCCTTGGCCATGGCGATGCCGCGGCCGATGTCTTGCGTGAAGACGCCCACCGAGAGGCCGTAGTCGTTCTGCAGGGCCATCTCCAAGGCCTGCGCTTCGTCCTGGAAGGCGATGACCGGCACGACCGGGCCGAAGGTTTCCTCCCGGCACAGCCGCATGTCGGGCGTGACGTCGCGCACCACGGTCGGTTCGAAGAAGAGGTCGCTGCCCAGGTCCGGCCGTGGCCGGCCGCCGCACAGCACGCGCGCACCCTGTGCAACGGCCTCGTCCACATGCGCGCGCACCTTGGCCGCCACCTGGGCGTTGTTGAGCGGCCCCATGGTCGTCGCGGGATGCAAGGGATCGCCCAGCACCTGCTCGGCGGCCTTGGCGACCAGCTTGTCGCAGAGGCGGTCCACCACGCTGGCATGGGCCAGCACGCACCCCGTCGCCGCGCACACCTGCCCGGCATTGAAGAACGCACCGCCTGCTGCTGCAGCGGCTGCCGCATCGAGGTCGGCGTCCTCGAAAACGATCACGGGCCCGTTGCCTCCGAGCTCGAGCAGCAGGGGCTTTCCGGCACCTCGCTCGGCGATGCGCTGGCCCGTCGCGGTGCTGCCGGTGAAGGCGATGGCGGTCACGTCCGGGTGCACAACCACCGCATCGCCCACGGTCGCGCCCTCACCGATCACCAGATTGAGAACGCCGGCAGGCAGGCCGGCCTTTTCGATGACTGCCATGAGCGCGCAGGCCACGAGCGCGGTGGACGGCGCAGGCACCCAGACGAGGGTGTTGCCGGTGGCGATGCCGGGGGCGATGTATTCCACGGGAATATTGACCGGGAAGTTCCAGGGCGTGATGACGCCATACACGCCGCGCGGCTGCCGCAGGGTCATGACGAGCTTGCCCGGGTCTTCCGCCGGCAGCGTCTTGCCGCCCATCTGCTTGACGAGTTCGGCGGCGAGCCGGAAGCCGTCGGCGGCCTTGGCGACTTCGCCGAGCGCCTCGGCCAGGACCTTGCCCTGCTCGCACGACAGCGTGTGCGCGAGGGCCTCCCGCGCGGCATCGATCTCGGCCGCGATCGCCATGCACATCGCGGCGCGCTCGAACACGGGCGTGGCGGCCCACGCGTTGGCCGCGGCCTTGGCGGCGGCCACTGCCTCGCCCGCCGTCTCGCGGCCCGACCGGGGCACGGTGGCGATGGTTTCACCGTTGGCCGGGTTGATCACCGGCAGGGTGTCGACGGTGGTCGACCAGCGCCCGCCGATGTGGTTGCCCGTTTCGACTTCGGACATGCAGTGGCTGCGCATGGCCTAGCCGTACGAATACGCGATCGACGCGGCGTGGCGCTGGCCTTCGCTGCCGCCGGCACGCGCGTCCACGCTGGACGCGGACGGCCTGTACCCGGCCGGCGCCGGGGCTGCAACGCCCACATGGCGCTCGGTCTGCGCATCGAAGCAATGGGTCGATGCGGCCTCGCGGACCTGCAGGTGCACGAGGTCGCCGGGCTTGAGGGCCACGCGGTCGTGCACGGAGACGCACCAGGGCGTCTCGCTGCCCGCCACGGTGCCGTAGATCTGCGTCTTGTCGCCCGTCGACTCCGTGAGGATCACGCGCAGCGCCAGGCCTTCCGGGGCCAACTGCAGGTGCTCGGGCCGCAGCCCCAGCAGCACGTGCTGCCCATCAGCCAGCAGCGGCGTGCACCCGGACGTGGGCAGGTCCCAGGCCTGCCCGTCGGGCAGCGCGAGCCAGGTGCGGCCGTGTGCGCGATGCACCTGCCCCTGCGTGAAGTTCATGGCGGGCGAGCCGATGAAGCCCGCCACGAAGCGGTTGACCGGGCGGTCGTAGAGCTCGAGCGGCGCACCGACCTGCTCCACCCGGCCCGAGCGCATCACGACGATGCGGTCGGCCATGGTCATGGCTTCCACCTGGTCGTGCGTGACGTAGACCATGGTGTTGCCCAGGCGCTGGTGCAGGGCCTTGATCTCGGCGCGCATCTGCACGCGCAACTGCGCATCCAGGTTGGACAGCGGCTCGTCGAAGAGGAACAGCGCGGGCTCGCGCACCACGGCGCGGCCCATGGCCACGCGCTGGCGCTGTCCGCCCGAGAGCGCGCGCGGCAGGCGGTCCAGGTAGGGCGTGAGGTTGAGCAGGCTGGCGGCTTTTTCGATGCGCGGGCGGAAGTCGCTTTCGGCTTCGCCGCGCGTGCGCGGGCCGAAGGCGATGTTCTCGTAGACCGACAGGTGCGGGTAGAGCGCATAGCTCTGGAACACCATCGAGATGTTGCGCTTTTGCGGCGACAGGTCGTTGGCCCGCGCACCGCCGATGCGCAGCTCGCCGCCGCTGATGGGCTCCAGCCCCGCGATCATGCGCAGCAGCGTCGACTTGCCGCAGCCCGAGGGGCCGACGAGCACGACGAACTCGCCGTGGGCAATGTCCAGGTCGATGCCGTGCACGACGGGCACGCCGGCGAAATCCTTGCGCAGTTGCTTGAGTTGAACCTGAGCCATGGGGTCTCCTTGTCTTTATGGAAGTGAGTCGCTGGCTCAGTAGTCTTCGACCGTGATCTCGCGGGCCATCGGAAGGATGCCCGCCATGAGGCCCGCATCCACCGGCAACGCCACGCCCGTGATGACGCGCGCGGCGGGCGACGCCAGGAAGAGCACGGCATCGGCCACGTCGTCCGGTGTCGCGAAGTCGCCCAGCGGGTACCACTTCTTCAGTTGCTCGAACACCTGCGGGTTCTTGTCGGCGCGCGCCTGCCAGGCGGGCGTCTTGACGGTGCCCGGCAGCACGATGTTGGCGCGGATGCCATAGGCGCCCAGCTCCATCGCGAGCGAGCGGGTGTAGCTGACGAGCGCGGCCTTGGCCGCGCTGTAGGCCGGGTGGCCGAGCGTGGTCAGCGCGTTGACCGAGCCGATGAGCACCAGCTGCCCGCTGCGGCGCTCGACCATGGCGTGGCGCACCGCCTCCACGCAATGGAACGCGCCATTCAGGTTGAGCTGGATGTCGGCCTGCCAGTCCTGCGGCGTGGTCTTGCGCACCGTCGGCCCGCGCGCGGCGCCCACGTTCGACACCAGCACATCCACCGGGCCGACAGCCGCAACGGCCGTGGCCACCTTGTCGCACAGGCCTGCGCAGTCGGTGACGTCCGCCACCAAAGGATGCAGCCGCGCCAGATCGTCGGCACTCACGCCCTGCCCGGCCAACACGGCCGCCAGGCCTTCCAGCGCGCCCGCGTCGTGGTCCAGCGCGATCAGCCGGTCGCCGGCCTGCAGCACGCGGCGGCACAGGGCCTGGCCGATGCCGCCCGCGGCGCCCGTGACCAGCGTCACGCGCCGGGACGGCGCGTGGGGATGAACCGAAGACGGAGTCGAAATTGATGTGTCCACGCAATGCGCCCTGTGAATTGCCAATACCTCTCCCGACCGGGCGGCAATGAATTACCGCGCGCAATTCGAGCTCGAATTTTGAAGCGTACAGGAGGCCGCCGGAATTTGGCCTTCAATATTTCGCAGGCAGGGTTCTGTTTTTTAGAAATCGAGGGTTAGCTCTATCTATGGCGCCATTCGGCCGACTCGTAAGATAAAAAAGCGCAAGCATTGATCGCAGCAGATCCCGACGTGTATTCAATTAATTTTCAATCACTTCACGAGGAATTAAATATGAAAAAACGAAATACAACTCTATTGGCCAGTGCAATTCTTCTGGGTCTTTCCTCCCTCACGGCCCAGGCGGGAAATATCCGCATCGCCATGTCCAGCTACAGCGACAACACGCGCCCCTGGCTGGAGGCGCTGGCCCGGGACTACGAAAAGGCCAACCCGGGAGACAAGGTCAAGGTCGAGGTGGGAAGCTGGGAGAACATGCAGCAGAAACTGCAGGCGGAAATCGCCAGCAACAACCCGCCCGACCTGGCCCATGTCGCGACGCGCTGGGTGGGCGATTTCGTGAACGACGGCCTGGTGGAGCCGGTCGACAATTACGCCAATGCGGCGTTCAAGGACCAATTCATTCCGGCCTTCCTGAAAGCCGGCAATATCAATGGCAAGCCTTATGCGCTGCCTATTGCGGCCAGCGTGCGCGCCATGTTCTATAACAAGGACATGCTGAGCAAGGCAGGCTTTCCCAATGGCCCCAAGACCTGGGACGACGTGATTGCCGCCGCGAAAAAGATCAAGGCCACGGGCGCCTACGGCTACGGCATTCAGGGCAAGGACCTAGATACCGACACTTATTTCTACTACGCGCTGTGGAGCATGGGCGGCGACGTGCTCGATGCCGGCAACAAGGCCGCCTTCAATTCGCCGACCGGCGTGAAAGCCGCCACGCTCTACAAAAGCATGATCGACCAGGGCCTGACCGAGCCCGGCGTGGCCGGCAACACGCGCTACGACCTGCACAACCTGTTCAAGCAGGGGCGCCTGGGCATGGTCATTTCGCTGCCGCCGCTGGCCAAGGAAATCGCCAAGGACGCGCCGCAACTGAAATACGGCATCACCGGCGTGCCCAATGGCGGCAAGGACATCACCTTCGGCGTGACCGACTCGATCATGATGTTCAAGACCTCGAAGAACAAGGAAACCGCCCAGAAATTCCTGAGCTTCATGTTCTCGAAAACCGCGCGGCTGAAGTTCGACCAGGGCGAAGGCTTCATGCCGGTGACGCGCGAGGTGGCCAACGACCCCGTGTTCAAGGACGACCCGGTGCTCTCCGAGTTCGTGACCCTGCTGCCCAACGCGCGCTTCGCCCCGCTGGTCGCCGGCTGGGAAGACTCGGCGCAGGCCGTCACCAACGCGCTGCAGGCCATCTACCAGGGCAAGGCGGAACCGAAGGCGGCGCTGGACAAGGCCGCGGCCGAAGCCAACACCAAGCTCAACAAGAAGTAAGCAAGCAAGCCCCGGGGCGCAGCCGCCGGGCTGCGCCGGCTTTACGCGTGTCGCACCACACCTATCCGATCGAATTGCCCTATGCAGAATCCCGTTCGAGGCCCTGCCCTGGCTTGGGGGCTGATTGCGCCGAGCCTGTTGCTCACCCTGTTCATCCTGGCCTATCCGCTGTCCACCCTGGTGTTCCAGTCGGTGCACGACATCTCGCGCTTCGGCCTGCTGCGGGCCTTCAACGGCCTGGACAACTTCCGCACCGTGTTCACCGATCCGGTGTTCGCCCATGTGGTGTGGCGCACCGTGCAATGGACGGTGTGCGTGGTCGGCGGCGCGGTGCTGTGCGCTGTGCCGATCGCGCTCATCCTGCAGCAGGATTTCTACGGCCGGGGCGTGGCGCGCACGATCGTGATGCTGCCCTGGGCGGTGTCGCTGACCATGACGGCCATCGTCTGGACCTGGTCCTTCAACGGCCAGTACGGCATGGTCAATGCGAGCCTCGCGATGGTCGGGATCATCCGGGAACCGATCAACTGGCTGGCCGATGGACAGCTCGCGTTCTGGGTCGAGGTGGGCGTGGGCATCCTGGTGTCCATCCCCTTCACCGTGACCATCTTCCTGGGCGGGCTGTCGTCGGTGTCGCAGGACATCTACGAAGCGGCCGGCATCGAGGGCGCGTCGCGCTGGCAGCAGTTTCGCCGGCTCACGCTGCCGCTGCTCAAGCCCTTCATCCACATGGCGATCGTGCTGAACGTGATCTACGTCTTCAACTCGTTCCCCATCATCTGGATCATGACGCAGGGCGGGCCGGACAACGCCACGCACATCCTCGTCACCTGGCTGTACCAGCTGGGCTTCCGCCTGGGCCGCCCCGGCGAGGCAGCCGCCATTTCGCTCGTGATGCTGGCCTTGCTGCTGGCCTTCACCGTGTTCTACCTGCGCCTGCAAAAGCGCCAGTCCGCGAAGGCCGCCGCATGATCCGCCCCGACAAACTCGTGCGCAGCCTCTGGTGCTGGCTGCTGCTCGCGCCGCTGGTGGCCGTGGTCGTCTTTCCGCTCGCGGTGATGTTCTTCACGGCGCTCAAGCCGGCGTCCGAGATCTACGTCTATCCGGCGCGCTGGCTGCCGCAGCAGTGGCAGTGGAGCAACTTCTCCGCCATGTGGACCCAGACCGGGTTCGGGCGCGCGCTGCTGAACAGCCTGCTGGTGTCGCTCTCTGCGACGGTGCTGACGATTGCCGTCAGCGTGCCTTCCGCCTATGCGCTGGCGCGCCTGAAGTTTCGCGGCCAGGGCGGCTACCGGCAGTTCCTGCTCATCACGCAGATGATCTCGCCCGTGCTGCTGGTGGTGGGCCTGTTCAAGATGGCGGCCAGCCTGCCCTGGTTCGAGGGCGGCAACATGACCGACTCGCGCCTGTCCGTGGTGATCGCTTATGGCGCCTTCGGCATTGCCTTTGCCGTCTGGATGATGACCTCGTACTTCGAGACCATTCCGCGCGACCTGGAGGAGTCGGCCTGGCTCGAGGGATCGGGCCCGGTGCGCACGGTCTGCAAGGTGTTCCTGCCGCTGGCACTGCCGGCGATGGCGGTCACGGCGCTGGTCACTTTCGTCAATGCGTGGAACGAGTTCGCGGTGGTCTACACGCTGATCCGCTCCACGGAGAAGCAGACGCTGACCGTGCTCGTCACCAACATGGTCGCGGGCCAGTACGTGGTGCAGTGGGAGCTGGTGATGGCCGCCGCGATCTGCGCCGTGGTCCCGGTCGCCATCCTGTTCGCGTGGATGCAGCGCTACATGGTGCAGGGCTTGACCGCGGGCTCGGTCAAGTAGCGACCGCAGCGGCATCACAGCCCGCTGCTACCCGCTGCGCCCTCCCCCTTCGAATAATGCGGCGACGGCCGGCGCGCACGCTGCGTCGGCCGGTTTCGCTACACCTCATCCGAAGGAGACAAACCCGATGGCTCACAAGATCCTGATGCTCTGCGGCGACTACGCCGAAGACTACGAAACCATGGTGCCGTTCCAGACCCTGCTGGCCGTCGGCCACACCGTGCATGCGGTGGCGCCCGACAAGAAGGCCGGCGACTGGGTGCACACCGCCATCCACGACTTCGAAGGCGCGCAGACCTACAGCGAGAAGCCGGGCCACCGCTTCACGCTGAACGCAACCTTCGACGAGGTGCGCCCCGAGGCCTACGACGCGCTCGTGATCCCCGGCGGCCGCGCGCCCGAGTACCTGCGCATGCACAGCCGCGTGGTCGAGATCGCGCGCCACTTCCTGGCCACCGACAAGCCGGTGGCCGCCGTCTGCCACGGCGCGCAGCTGCTCGCGGCCACGGGCCTCATCAAGGGCCGCAAGGTCTCGGCCTACCCGGCCTGCCAGGTCGAGGTGGAACTGGCCGGCGCCGAGTACATGGGCATTCCGGTCGACCAGGCGGTGACCGACCGCAACCTCGTCACCGCACCGGCCTGGCCGGCGCATCCGGCGTGGCTGTCGCAGTTCCTGGTGGTGCTGGGCACGCGCATCGAACACTGATCTGAACGGATGGACGCGGGCGGCGCTACAGTGCCGCGTCGCCCCGATTCATTCAGCCTCTCAAGGAGATGGCCCATGTGCGAAGTCTTCATCAGCGCCGATCCGCAAAGCTACGACGCGCGCACGCGCTCGGTGCGGCTGCACGGCGTGGTCACCAGCATCCGGCTCGAGAACCTGTTCTGGCAGGTGCTCGAAGAGATCGCCCAGCGCGACGGCATGGCCGTGGTGCAGCTCATCGAGCGGCTGTACGACGAGCTGGTGGCGGCGCGCGGCGAGGTCGGCAACTTCGCGTCGTTCCTGCGGGTGTGCGCGCTGCGCTACGAGGCGATGGTGGCGCAGGGGCGGATTCCGGCCGACACCTCGGTCGCGATCCGCTCGCTCGATGCGAACGCCGTGCTGCATGAACTGCCGCAGGGTTGGGGTCGGCCATCACCTGCGCAGCAGCCGGGAGAGGCCCGCGTGCACACGCTCCACACCGCCGCGCGGCGGCATGCGTAGACGCCGCCCTTGCGCGCCCCTTCACGAGATCACCAGCGCATCTTCACGCCGACGCTCGCGTTCACCCCGCTCTTGATGCGCGAGTCGCCGCCGGAGCCCGACCACAGCTTGCCCAGCTCCACATAGACGCTGGTGTTCTCGGCCACCTGCAGCGTGGCCCCCGCCGCCAGCTCGGTGCTGCTGCCGCCGGTGCGCGTCGCGATGTCGGTGAAGCCGGCCGGGCCGACGAAGCGGGTGACGTCGGTGCCGCGGCTGCTGCGGTGGAAATTGACCCGCACATAAGGCTGCAGCACCCCGGCGCTGGTGACGAACTCGCCCTTCACGCGCACGCCGGCGCGTGCCCGCCAGCCGTTGTGGCTGTTCTGCTGCACGAGCGCGCCGGAGATGCCCGTGTCGCCCAGGCTCACCCGCTGGTGCACCAATTGCACCTGCGGCTCGACGGTCCAGTTCTGCGCGATGGGAATCGACTGCCCCACCTCAATAGACGCCAACAGGCTGTTGCCCTTGCCGCCGCGGGAGAAGCCCAGCGTGGGCCTGGCGGTGTAGCGGTGGCGCCCGGCCTGCAGCACGCCGTCGACGTACACGCCGCTGGCGTGCTTCCAGGTGGCATAGGCGCCCAGGTATTCGCTCTTCTGGTTGTTGCTGCCCACGCCGAGGTTCGCCAGGCCGCTGGCAAAGCCGTTCACGCGCATGTCGCCGTCGAGCTGGCCGACGTAGACGCCCGCGTGCCAGTCGGGGTTGGCCCACAGGTCGGTGCCGGCCTGGAAGCCCGTGAGACGCCCCTTGCTCGTGGGGCTCACGGTGCCGCCCTGCGCGATGGTGCGGTCGGTGCTGATGATGCGCCCCCACGCCTCGCGGTAGCCCTGCGTGGGCTTGGCCGGGTTTGCGCCCGCTACAAGGTCCTCACCCATGCGCAGGCGCCTGTTGCCGAGCATCGCGAAGCTGGACTGGCGCAGCTGCTCGGGCAGCGCGGCGTACAGCGGCACTTCGGCGCGGTAGGTGGGCACAGCGAGCACGGGCACGACGCCGGTGCCGCCAGTGCCCGAGCCGCCACCGCCGGCAGGTGGCGTGCCGGGCGGGACAGGCGTCACGGGCGTCACGGGTGCGGCGGTCGAGCGCAGGTACCAGTTCTCGCCCGCGCCGGTGGCGTCGGCCGCATGCAGCCGGTACTCGTAGGCGCCCGCATCCACGTGCGTGCCGGCCAGCACGAACGCGCTCTTGGTCGTCTGCGCGGTGGTGGTCGCGCCGTTGAGGGCGCTGATCACCTCGATGCCGTTGCCCGTGGTGAGCGCGCCCAGGCCGCCCAGGTTGGTGATCTGCACATTCGTCGTGCCACTGGCGACGGCGGTGGCGCCGCTCAGGATGAGCCGGTCGCTCGCGCTGGCGCTGCCGCCCAGCGCGGTACCCAGCCGCAGCGTGCCGCCGTTGCCCACCCACGGGCCGTTGACGGTGAGCGTTGTGCCCGGCACCGCCCCCACCAGCGAGACGGTGCCGCTGTGGGCCATCGACGCGAGGGTCTGGCTGTTGCCGGCCAGGTCGAGCGTCGCGCCGGTGGCCACGGTGAAGGGACTCGCGCTGCTGAGCACGTTGGCGGCGCCCGCGCGCAGGGTGCCCGCCGCGACGTTGGTGGCGCCCGAATGGGTGTCGGCACCGCTCAGCGTCAGCACGCCCGCGCCGATCTTCACGAGATCGCTGGCGCCGGAGATCGCGCCGGTCCACGTCAGGGCGTTCCCGTTGGTGTCGATGGTGCCCGTGCCGCCCAGCAGCAGGGCGTTGCTGACGCTGAGGCCGCCGGCGCCCGCGATGACGCTGGCGGTGGCGCCCGCGCCGATCGAAATCGCGCCCGTCATCGACGAGCCGGTGTTCAGCGTGAGGCTGTTGGCGCCGCCCGTGAACGCGACCGCCGCGGCGCGCGTGACGCC
>NZ_BCUS01000151.1 GCF_001591345.1 Variovorax boronicumulans NBRC 103145
CGCCCGAAGCCCGCTGCGGTGCCGAGGCGGCCGGCGCGCGGGTCGTGGTGGTCGTGCCACCCGGGCCCTTCCTGGTGCTGGCTTCGGTGGCGGCGGCCGCGGCGGCCTTCGAGGCTTCCTCGCCCTTCTTGGTCAGGCTCAGCAGGTTCAGGCGGCCGGTGGGGTCGACGATCACGCGAGCGAAGAAATCGGTCAGCGTGGTTTCGCGCACGTCCACCGTCGGGGCCGCGTTGGGTGCGAGGCTGACCTGCAGGCCGCGCAGGCTCAGGGTCTTCCAGCTCAACAGCTGGCTGTTGTTGCGGTCGAAGCCCGGCGACTGGGTCAGCGAGACGCTGTTGGCGCGGAAGTCGTCCAGCGCGGTGTCGCCGGCCAGCTTCAGGCTCATGCCGGCCGGCGCGCTCGCGTAGCGCACCGTGCCGCGGTAGTTCGCGAAGGCGCGGCGGATGTCGACATTGAGCGCGTCGGCGTAGTAGGCCTTGAAGGCATGCGCCGGGAAGGACGCCACCTCGAGCCGCCCTTCGGCCGCCAACGGCTTGAGCACGATGTTGCCCTTGTAGTCGAAGCGTCCCGGGTCCGCGCGGCGGCCGGCGCCGATGCGGCCCGACACCTGCAGCGGCGAGACGGTGTTGGTGTCGGGTGCGATCTTCTGGGCCAGCAGCTTGAAGGCCGTGACCTCGATCGCCACCGGCGCCGAGCCGGCCTTGTCCGCATAGGACAGGCTGCCGTTGTCGACCGCCAGCGTGCCCAGCGTCAGCGCCCAGGGCTTGGTGTTGGCGTTGTTGGGGCGCGCCGCGCCGGCGTCGGCCGGCTTGGGCGCCGCCACCTTGGCGCCGCCGGCCGGGGTCTTGAGCCAGCGCTCGAACATCCAGCGCTTCTCGTTGTCGCGCTCGACGCTCACCTTGGGGTTGGTCGCGGTGAACGACGCAATGTTCAAGGTGTGTTTGGTCATGTCGACCTCGGCGTCGACCAGTTCGAAGCGCCCGACGCTGGCCAGCGCGGTCTTGGCCTGGGTCAGCGCCAGGCCGTCGGCGGCCAGGCGGCGCGCCTTGAACTTCAGGTCGGGCTGGGCCCAGGAGACGTCGATCTGGCCGCTGAGCTTGCCGTCGAGCGTGGGCTCCAGGCTCTGCGCCAGGTACGGCGCAGCCAGCGACAGCGGCAGCGCCTCGACCTCGGTCTGCACGTCGGCGACCTTGTCGGTGGCGTTGCCCTTGAACTTCAGCATGGCGCCCGCGACGGCAGTGCTGCCGTCGAACTGCGCGGGCTTTTCCATGGGCCAGGTGACGGCCGTGAGGTTGATGCCGAGGTCGGTGAGGTCGATGGCTGCGGCGGGCTTGACGGTTTCGTCGCGCCAGCCGACACGGCCGCCGTCGAGCGCGATCTTGTCGACCTGCACCTTGAGCTTGGGCTTCTCGACGGCCGGTTTGCCGTCCGCCGCGCTCGCGGCGGGCGCAGGCAGCGGCGCCGCCTTCTCGGCCGCGCCGGTCGCCGGGTCGGTGGCCATCAGGTTGAGCTGGCCGGCGGCGTCGCGCGCCACCACCAGCTGCGGCTTGGCCAGCGCGACCTCGCTCAGGTGGAACACCGACTCCAGCGGTCGCACGTCGGCCAGCGCCAGCTTGAGCGAGTCGAAGCCCAGCAGGTCGCGCCCGCGCGCGTCGCCCAGCTTGGCGCCGTGGGCCTCGACCGTGCCGGTGATCTTCAGGCCGATGGTGTTGGTCTGCTGGAAATCGATCTTCAGGTCGGCATCGAGGCTGCCGGCCTGCAGCTTCACCGGCAGGCCGCCGGGGATGTAGCCCAGGTACGGCACGAGGTCCAGCCCCTTGAACTGCACGTGGGCGTCGGTCTTGCGGCTTTGCGCGAACGGGGTCGTGAAGGCGGCCGAGTCGAACTGGCTGCCATTGAGCGCGAAGGCCAGCTTGGGCTCGGTCTTGATCTCGCGCTTGGAGGCGAGGTTGCTCAGGAACGGCACGTTCAGCATGAAGCCGCGCAGCTCGTGCCGGCGCTTGACGGTCTGGTCGTCAAAGTCGACAGCGCCGTCCTTGATCGAGATGTTGTAGATCGCGAAGCGCGCGGGCTCGGCCTTCGGATCGGGCGGCGGGCCCGAAGCCAGCTTGGCCAGGATGTCGTCGATGTCGTACTTGCCATCGGCCAGGTGCGTGAGCAGCACCGCGGGCGCCTCGACCGTCACCGCGTCGATCACCGGCGCAAGGCGGAACAGCGATTGCAGTTCGGCGTCGGCATAGATGCGCTTGATGGCCACCTGCGGCTGCTTGCCGTCGGCGGTGGCGATGCGCAGGTCATTCAGTGCGAGCTCGAGCGTCCAGGGTTTGAAGTCGATCTTGCCGACCGTGACCTGCCGGCCCAGCTTTTCGCTCGCGATCTTCTGGAGCTGGCTCTTGGCGATCGGCGGCACCGCCAGCCACGCGATGACCCACAGGGCCAACAACACCAGCAACGCGACGACCCCACGCCGCACCCATTTGTTCTGTTTGATCGAAGCAGCATCCATCCGCAGAAGTGTGCCGCAAACAGATGCCAACAAAGTCTGCCGAAACGTGAATGCGTTCCCTTTTGGCGAGGCGTTGTGATGCGAAGGCAATCACCGCCGGCGTGGATAGGCCGAAAGTGCGCGCCCCGAAAACAAGAAAGCCCGGTGAGTCGACGAAGTGTCTTGTCACCGGGCTTGATGGCGGGCTCAAAACCCATGCCATCGATTCGCGCGACCGGAAGTAATGGTTCCCGCCGTGCTGGCAGCAAGAGATTGCCGCCGTGGAGTCCTCCATCGTTCGAGTCCTTGACTTGCACCTCGGACTGCCTGACTTCGGAAAAACGCCTGAAACCTCAGGCCCGTCCAGATTAGGCGTCTCACCCTTCCTTTGCAAATCCCTTTTTCCAAGGGATTTCCCGTAGGCCCGCGCCCCCTGGAGCCCCCTCGAACGAGGGGATTCTTCAAGCACTTATTAACATATGAAACCAAATCCTTATGCTTGACCGTGTATTTAGCCACGATAGAATCCCGCCTGCCCTTGCTGCCGGACGCAGCAGGGCCTCCCTGAATCCGCTGCCGAATTCCACCGGCGTGATCAGGCCGCCGCGCTCCCTACCCCACACCCCCTCCATGCGCGGAGCCTGATTCGTACATACCAATCCAAGCGCCGCTGCCTTCATCCACCGCCCTTTCAGGCGCTGCATGCCAGGTGCCGCACAGAAAGGAAAAAAGCGATGAGCAAGGCGTTTGATGCCACAGCCCGCGGGCTACGGACCTTCGTGTCCGATGTGGCAGACGGCTTTTTTGAAATCACCCACAACGGGTTTGCGCTGGTCGGCCTGGCCATCGTGTTCGCGGCCCTCGCCCTCGTGGCGCGCCCCGACCTGCGCAAGACCGGCGAGGAACAACTGATGGGCTGGCTGCAGTCGCGCAAGCCCGCGCCCGAACCCACCGACCTGGAGCCGACCGCCATCGAGCGCACCACGGCCGCGAGCCCCGACGAGCTGCCCAAGCAGCAGGCGGCGGTGGCCTACTGGCTCAGCAAGAAGTACCGCGTCGCGGCCGAGCCGCTGAGCGTGCTGGTCTCCGAGGCCTACCAGATCGGCAAACGCACCAAGCTCGACCCGACGCTGATCCTGGCCATCATGGCCATCGAGTCCAGCTTCAACCCGTTCGCGCAAAGCCACGTCGGCGCCCAAGGCCTGATGCAGGTCATGACGCGCGTGCACGGCGACAAGTACGAAAGCGCGGGCGGCACACTCACCGCCTTCGACCCCGTGACCAACATGCGCGTCGGCGTGAAGGTGCTGCAGGAATGCATCGCCCGTGCCGGCTCGCTCGAAGGCGGCCTGCGCTACTACGTGGGCGCCGCCAACCTCGACGACGACGGCGGCTATGCCGCCAAGGTGCTGGCCGAGCACGAGCGCCTGCGCCAGGTCGCCGCCGGCCGCGCGCCATCGACGATGGTCGTGCCGCCGCCGACCACGGCGCGCGCACAGCCGATTCCGGTCGTGGCACCGGCCAAGCCCGCGGGTGAAGAGCCCGCCACCGGCAGCGAGCCGGCCAAGGTCGCCCTGCTCTCCGCAGTTTCCTGAGGCCTTGCCGGCCCTCCCGGCCCGGATGCGTGCGGGCCTGCGCTACACTCGGCCTGTACGCGACTGGCGATAGGCGCAGCACCCTGAAAAAGGTGCCACGCGCTGACGTGGAATACCACTGGGAAGCGTGCCGCCTGGCCACAACAGGCGTTCAGCCGTTCGCCTGGGCAGCCCTTGTTTGGTTGAACAAGGACCTCGTCTTCAAAGGACTGCCATGTACCAACGCAATATCCTGGTCGAACAGACCGATCCCGAAATCTGGGCCGCCATTCAAGCCGAAAACGCGCGCCAGGAACATCACATCGAGCTGATCGCCAGCGAGAACTACGCCTCGCCGGCCGTCATGCAGGCCCAGGGCTCGCAGCTCACCAACAAGTACGCCGAAGGCTACCCGGGCAAGCGCTACTACGGCGGCTGCGAGCACGTCGACGTGGCCGAGCAACTGGCCATCGACCGCGTCAAGCAGATCTTCGGCGCCGACGCCGCCAACGTGCAGCCGCACTGCGGCGCCTCGGCCAACGAAGCCGTGATGCTCGCCTTCCTGAAGCCCGGCGACACCATCATGGGCATGAGCCTGGCCGAAGGCGGCCATCTGACCCACGGCATGCCGCTGAACATGAGCGGCAAGTGGTTCAACGTCGTGAGCTACGGCCTGGACGCCAACGAAGCCATCGACTACGACGCGATGGAACGCAAGGCGCACGAGCACATGCCCAAGCTGATCATCGCGGGCGCCTCGGCCTACTCGCTGCACATCGACTTCGAGCGTTTCGCCAAGGTGGCCAAGGACGTCGGCGCGATCTTCATGGTCGACATCGCCCACTACGCCGGCCTCGTGGCCGCGGGCGTGTACCCCAACCCGGTGCCGCACGCCGACATCGTCACCTCAACCACGCACAAGAGCCTGCGCGGCCCGCGCGGCGGCATCATCCTGATGAAGTCGCAGCACGAGAAGGCGATCAACAGCGCCATCTTCCCCGGCCTGCAAGGCGGCCCGCTGATGCACGTGATTGCCGCCAAGGCCGTCGCGTTCAAGGAAGCCCTGACGCCCGAGTTCAAGGCCTACCAGCAACAGGTGGTCAAGAACGCCCAGATCGTGGCCGACACCCTCACCTCGCGCGGCCTGCGCATCGTGAGCGGACGCACCGAAAGCCACGTCATGCTGGTCGACCTGCGTTCCAAGGGCATCACCGGCAAGGAAGCCGAAGCCGTGCTGGGCGCCGCCCACATGACGATCAACAAGAACGCGATCCCCAACGACCCGGAAAAGCCGATGGTCACCAGCGGCGTGCGCATCGGCACCCCCGCCATGACCACGCGCGGCTTCAAGGACGAAGAGGCCCGCATCACGGCGAACCTGGTGGCCGACGTGCTCGAGAACCCGCGCGACGCGGCGAACATCGACGCGGTGCGCGCCAAGGTCCACGCCTTGACGAGCCGCTTCCCTGTCTACCGTTGATTTCGTAAATAGAAGAAGAGAAGCACTGGCCGCATGAAATGCCCTTTTTGCGGTCATCTCGAAACGCAGGTCGTCGAGACCCGCGTTTCGGAAGACGCCGACTTCGTCCGCAGGCGCCGCCAGTGCAGCGCCTGCGACAAGCGCTTCACCACATATGAGCGCCCGGACGTCAACTTCCCCGTCGTGGTCAAGAAGGACGGCAGCCGCGCCGATTTCGACTCGACCAAAGTCCGCGCCTCGATGATGCTGGCGCTGCGCAAGCGCCCCGTGAGCATCGAGCAGATCGACAACGCCCTGCTGCGCATCGAACAGAAGCTGCTGGCCAGCGGCCTGCGCGAAATCGATTCGACGAAAGTCGGCGAACTCGTGATGCGCGAACTCAAGAAACTCGACAAGGTCGCCTACGTGCGCTTTGCCTCGGTATACCGCAGCTTCGAGGACGTCGACGAGTTCCGCCAGCTGCTGCGCGACATCTGACCCCCGAGAAGGCGTGAACGAGCCCGGCATGTCCTCTTCCCGACACGACGCCTCCCACATCGCCACCGCCCTGCGGCTGGCCACCTCCGCGATCCGCCTGACCGACCCGAACCCGCGCGTCGGCTGCGTGCTGTGCGACGCCAACGGCCGCGTGATCGGCCAGGGCCACACGCAACAAGCCGGCGGTCCGCATGCCGAGGTGATGGCGCTGCGCGATGCGCAGGCCCAGGGCCATTCGACTGCGGGCGCGACCGCCTACGTCACGCTCGAACCCTGCTCGCACCACGGCCGCACCGGCCCCTGCTGCGACGCGCTCATCGCCGCCGGCGTGCGCCGCGTCGTGGCCTCGCTCGCCGACCCGAACCCGCTCGTGGCGGGACAGGGCTTCGAGCGCCTGCGTGCGGCGGGCGTCGAGGTCGAAGTCGGCCCGGGCGCCGACGAATCCCGCGAGCTCAACATCGGCTTCTTCAGCCGCATGATCCGCCAGCAGCCTTGGGTTCGAATGAAGATCGCCGCCTCGATCGACGGCCGCACCGGCCTGCACAACGGCGTGAGCCAGTGGATCACCGGCGAGGCCGCGCGCGCCGACGGCCACGCCTGGCGGGCCCGCACCGGTGCCGTGCTGACCGGCGTCGGCACGCTGCTCGAAGACAACCCGCGCCTGGACGTGCGCCTAGTCGACACGCCGCGCCAGCCCCACCTCGTGGTGGTCGACAGCCACCTCCAGACCTCGCCCGACGCTCACATTTTCATAGCTGGCCGCGCCGTCTGGATCTACGCCGCCAGCCGGCACAACGAAGAAAAGGCGGCCGCGCTCGAAGCCCGCGGCGCCACCATCACCTGCCTGCCCAACCTGCACGGCAAGGTCGACCTGCCCGCGATGCTCCAGGACCTCGCGGCGCGCGGCGTCAACGAGCTGCATGTCGAATCGGGCCACAAGCTCAACGGCTCGCTGCTGCGCGAAGGCTGCGTGGACGAGCTGCTGGTGTACCTGGCGCCCAAGCTGATCGGCAGCGGGCTCGACATCGCCAGCCACCTGCACGCCGAGGGCCCGCTCACCTCGCTGGCGGGCGCGCTGCCGCTCGAATTCAAGTCGGTGGACATGCTGGGACCTGACCTTCGCATCGTCGCGCGCGTCGCCGGCCGCGACCGCTTCTGAGCCGCCGCCCACGCGGCGCGGCACATTCGCAGCCGCAAACCGGCCCTTCGGGCCGAAGACCCCTCGATGTCTGCGAAAATGTGGAAATGTTCACCGGAATCATCACCGGCGTGGGGCGCATCGCCGCCATCCACGACCTCGGCACCTCCTCCTCCTACGGCAAGCGACTCAGCATCGAGGTGCCCGACGGCTACCTCGACGACGTCGGGCTCGGCGACAGCATCGCGCTCAACGGCGCCTGCATGACTGTCACCACGCTCGCACCTGAACGCGGGCAATTCACCATCGACATTTCCGCGGAGTCCCTCGACAAGACGGCCGGCCTGACCGACGAAGGCAGCCGCATCAACCTCGAGAAGGCCCTGCGCGCGAGCGACCGCCTCGGCGGCCACATCGTCTCGGGCCACGTGGACGGCATCGGCCACGTGAGCTTCTTCGCGCCGGTCGGCGAAAGCTGGGAACTGCGCGTGGTCGCACCGCCCGTGCTGGCGCGCTTCCTGGCCTACAAGGGCTCGATCACCATCAACGGCGTGAGCCTCACGGTCAACAGCGTGAGCGACATTGCCGAGGGCGCCGAGGTCAGCATCAACCTGATCCCGCACACCGTGGAAAACACCTCCCTCGGCGGCCTGAAGGCCGGCTCGAAGGTCAACCTCGAAATCGACACCGTGGCGCGCTACGTGGAGCGCATGCTTCAGGCCGGCATGCTCACGCCCTCTCCTACGTCTCCCAAGGACACTTCGAAATGAACGCCTCCGTCACGCCGATCGGCGCCCCGCGCGCCGACCGTGCACCCGCACCGATCTCCCCGGTCGAAGACATCGTGGCCGAGCTGGCCGCCGGCCGCATGGTCATCCTCGTGGACGAGGAAGACCGCGAGAACGAAGGCGACATCGTCATCGCCGCCGACCACATCACCGCCGAATCCATCAACTTCATGGCCCGCCACGCGCGCGGCCTGATCTGCCTCACGCTGTCGCGCGAGATGTGCGAGCGGCTGCAGCTGCCGCCGATGGTCCAGCGCAACGGCGCCAAGCATTCGACCGCCTTCACCGTCTCCATCGAGGCGGCCGAAGGCGTGACCACCGGCATCTCGGCCGCCGACCGCGCCCGCACCGTGCAGGCCGCCGTGGCACGCAACGCCGTGGCCGCCGACCTGGTGCAGCCCGGCCACATCTTCCCGCTGCAGGCGGTGGACGGCGGCGTGCTCATGCGCGCCGGCCACACCGAAGCCGGCTGCGACCTCGCCGCCATGGCCGGCTGCTCGCCCGCCTCGGTGATCTGCGAGGTGATGAACGAAGACGGCACGATGGCCCGCCTGCCCGACCTGCAGATCTTCGCGGCCGAACACGGCATCAAGATCGGCACCATCGCCGCACTCATCGAGCACCGCAGCCGCGTCGAATCGCTGGTCGAAAAAGTCGGCTGCCGCGAGATCCAGACCAACTGGGGCACCTTCACCGCCCATGCCTTCGTCGACAAGCCCAGCCGCGGCGTGCACCTGGCGCTGGTGCGCGGCCAGTGGGCCCCCGAAGAGACGGTGTCGGTGCGCGTGCACGAGCCGCTGTCGGTGCTCGACGCGCTCGAGGTCAACCGCCCGATGCACTCCTGGAGCCTGGACGCCAGCCTCTCGCACATCGCGAACGAAGGCAAAGGCGTGGCCGTGCTGCTGAACTGCGGCGAAACCGCGGCCGAGCTGCTCGCGCAGTTCGACGGCACCGCGCGCCCCGCGCAAGCCCCGGAGCGCGGTCGCATGGACCTGCGCAACTACGGCATCGGCGCGCAGATCCTGCGCGAATGCGGCGTGCACAAGATGAACCTGCTCGGCGCGCCGCGTCGCATGCCGAGCATGGCCGCCGGCTTCGGCCTCGAGATCGCCGGTTACCTCACGAAAGACTGAACGACCATGCAAGGTTCCAACAAGGGCGAGATCACCCTCAACGGCAAAGGCCTGCGCATCGGCATCGTGCAGGCGCGCTTCAACGCCGACATCACCGACGCACTGGCCGCGGCCTGCCTGTCGGAGCTCGAGACGCTCGGCGTGGCCGCCTCCGACATCCATCATATGCAGGTGCCCGGTGCGCTCGAAGTGCCCGTGGCACTGCAGGCGCTCGCCGAGCGCGGCGGCTACCACGCGCTCGTGGCGCTGGGCTGCATCATCCGCGGCGAGACCTACCACTTCGAACTGGTGGCCAACGAATCGGGCGCGAGCGTGAGCCGCGTCGCGCTCGACTACCGCCTGCCCATCGCCAACGCGATCCTCACGACCGAAAACCTCGAACAGGCCGTCGCCCGCCAGACCGACAAGGGCCGCGACGCAGCCCAGGTGGCGGTCGAGATGGCACAACTGCTGGCCACCCTTTCATGACCGAAGACACCTCCAAGTCCGCCAAGCCCCGCCAGTCGCGCACCGGCCTCACCAGCACGGGCGCACGCAAGGCCGCGGCCAAGTCGAACCGCAGCCGCGCGCGCGAGTTCGCGCTGCAGGCGCTCTACCAGCACCTGGTGGGCCGCAACGACCCGACCGACATCGACCACTTCACGCGCGACCTCGCGGGCTTCCACAAGGCCGACGCGGCGCACTACGACGCGCTGCTGCACGGCTCGATCAACGGCGCCGAACAGCTCGACGCGCTGATCCTGCCGCTGCTGGACCGCAAGTTCGCAGAGATCTCGCCCATCGAACACGCCGTGATGTGGATCGGCGTGTACGAGTTCCAGAACTGCCCCGACGTGCCCTGGCGCGTGGTGCTCAACGAGTGCATCGAACTCGCCAAGGAATTCGGCGGCACCGACGGCCACAAGTACGTGAACGCCGTGCTCAACGGCCTGGCACCGCAGCTGCGTCCGCTCGAAGTGGAAGCCGACCGGGCCACCGGCAAGGCGCGCCCATGAGGATCTCGACGCGCGCGCAGCGCATCGAACCGTTTTACGTGATGGAGGTGGCGAAAGCCGCCGGCGTGTTGGCCCGCGAAGTGGCCCACACCGACCGTCCGATGATCTTCCTGAACATCGGCGAGCCTGATTTCACCGCCCCGCCCCTGGTGCAGGAAGCCGCCGCCCGCGCCGTGCGCGCCGGCGCCACGCAGTACACGCAGGCCACCGGCCTCGATCATCTGCGCGAGCGCATCAGCGGCTGGTACAAGCAGCGCTTCAATGTCGACGTGCCGGCCCGCCGCATCGTCGTCACGGCCGGTGCCTCGGCCGCGCTGCAGCTGGCCTGCCTCGCGCTCATCGAATCGGGCGACGAGATCCTGATGCCCGACCCGAGCTACCCCTGCAACCGCCACTTCGTGAGCGCTGCGGATGGCAAGGCCGTGCTGGTGCCGACCACGGCCGAGGAGCGCTTCCAGCTCACCGCCGCCAAGGTCGAGGCCGCCTGGACCGACAAGACGCGCGGCGTGCTGCTGGCCTCGCCTTCGAACCCGACCGGCACCTCGATCGCGCCCGACGAGCTGCGCCGCATCCACGAGGTGGTGTCGCAGCGCGGCGGCATCACGCTGATCGACGAGATCTACCTGGGCCTGTCGTACGACGATGCCTTCGGGCAGACGGCGCTGGCCATCGACGACAACGTCATCAGCATCAACAGCTTCAGCAAGTACTTCAACATGACCGGCTGGCGACTGGGCTGGCTGGTGGTGCCCGAAGTGCTGGTGCCGGTGGTCGAGCGCCTGGCGCAGAACCTCTTCATCTGCGCGAGCACGGTGTCGCAGTACGCGGCGCTGGCCTGCTTCGAGGCCGAGAGCATCGCCGAGTACGAACGCCGCCGCGCCGAGTTCAAGGCGCGCCGCGACTGGTTCATTCCGCAACTGAACGCGCTGGGCCTGAACGTGCCCGTGGTGCCTGACGGCGCCTTCTACGCCTGGGCCGACTGCACGAGCGTGGCCGACAAGCTCGGCATCTCGGGCAGTTGGGACTTCGCCTTCGAGACCATGAAGCGCGCCCACCTGGCCGTGACGCCGGGCCGCGATTTCGGCACGGCCGAGACCGCGAAGTTCGTGCGCTTCTCCACCGCCAGTTCGATGGCGCACCTGCAGGAATCGGTCGAGCGCCTGCGGGCCATGATCGCGCAATGAGCGTAGCGCCGGGCCGCCCCAAGCAAGCTCGCGCCGCAGTGCGAAGCACGGAGGCATGCAAGTGACTTTCGAGTTTCCGATCCGCGTCTACTGGGAAGACACCGATGCGGGCGGCATCGTGTTCTACGCCAACTACCTGAAGTTCATGGAGCGCGGTCGCACCGAGTGGCTGCGCTCCCTGGGCGTCGAGCAGCGCAAGCTCAAGGAAGCCACCGGCGGCCAGTTCGTGGTGAGCGAAACGCAGCTCAAATACCATCGGCCCTCGCGGCTGGACGACGAACTGCTGGTTACAGCCGAGCTGCGGCAACTGGGCACCGCGTCGTTGATAATCGGTCAGCGCGTGCTATCAAAAACAGAGCAAGAACGCACCGGGGCCGCGGCACCGGTCTTGCTGTGCGAAGGCACGATCCGCATCGGCTGGGTGGACGCCGCCACCTTGCGCCCTGCGCGCATTCCGGCCCAAGTTTCGGGAACCCTCGAGCACTCCAGCGGCTCCATGACTCAACCTTTCAAGCCATGAACCAAGATCTCTCCATCATCAATCTCCTGCTCCACGCCAGCTTCGTGGTGCAACTGGTCGTGCTGCTGCTGGTGATCGTGTCGGTCGCCAGCTGGGCCGCCATCATCCGCAAGTACTTCGCCCTCAAGCGCATCCGCGTGCTCAACGACGACTTCGAGCGCGAGTTCTGGTCGGGCACCAGCCTCAACGAGCTGTTCGCCTCGGCCGCACAGAACGCCAAGTTCGCCGGCCCCATGGAGCGCATCTTTGCCTCCGGCATGCGCGAGTACCAGAAGCTGCGCGAGCGCCACGTGACCGATGCGCCCACGCTGCTCGACGGCGCCCGCCGCGCGATGCGCGCGAGCTTCCAGCGCGAGCTGGACGCGGCCGAGCAGAACCTGTCGTTCCTGGCCACCGTCGGTTCGGTGTCGCCGTACGTGGGCCTGTTCGGCACGGTCTGGGGGATCATGCATGCCTTCACCGGCCTGGCCGCCCTTACGCAGGTGACGCTGGCCACCGTGGCGCCCGGCATCGCCGAAGCGCTGGTGGCCACCGCCATCGGCCTGTTCGCCGCCATTCCCGCAGTGGTCGGCTACAACCGCTTCGCGCGGGAGATCGACAAGATCGCCATCGCCCTGGAGACCTACATCGAAGAGTTCTCCAACATCCTGCAGCGCAACCTCTCGGCCAACCCCGGCGCCGTGACGCCCGCCGCCTCGGTCACCGCCGCGAACCGCTGAAGAGCGGCGCGCACAAGACAAAGGACGCGACGACATGCCCGCCGTTTCATCCCGGGGCCGCGGCCGCCGCACGATCAACGAGATCAACATGGTCCCGTTCATCGACGTGATGCTGGTGCTGCTGATCATCTTCATGGTCACGGCCCCGCTCATCACGCCGAGCGTGATCAACCTGCCTTCGGTCGACCGAGCCAACAAGCAGCCCGAGAAGCCCATCGAGATCGTCATCAAGAGCGACGACGAAGTGCAGATCAAGAAAGATCCGTCCACCGGCACCGGCGGCGCCTCGATTCCCATGACGCAGATCGGCTCGGCGGCCAAGGCCGCGCAAGGCGGCGACGCCCAGCGCCCCGTGGTCATCAGCGCCGACAAGTCGGTGAAGTACGAAACCGTCGTGAAGGCGATGAACCAGCTCAAGCGCAGCGGCATCGAGCGCGTGGGGCTGTCGGTCACGACCACGGGCGGCAAATAAGGCATGTCGCTCGCCCTGGATCGCCCCGAGTTCGCGCCGCCGCCGCAACGCGGCACGCCCCGCGCGGTTGCGCTCGCCCTCATTGCCCATGCGCTGCTGATCGCCGCCCTGACCTGGGGCGTGCGCTGGCGCAGCGAAGCCGACGACGGCGCGGTCGATGCCGAGCTGTGGTCCACCACGGTGATGCAGGCCGCCCCGCGCCTGTCGGTGCCGGAGCCGCCGGCGCCTGTGCCTGCACCGCCGCCGCCTGCACCCG
>NZ_BCUS01000152.1 GCF_001591345.1 Variovorax boronicumulans NBRC 103145
GCCCAGGGCACGGCCAACACCGCGACCACAGCCGCAGCCACGGCCCAGGGCACCGCCAACACGGCCCTCGGTGCGGCGCAGGGCGCGCAAGCCAGCGCCACGGATGCCAAGGCCACCGCCGTCGCTGCGCAAGGCACGGCCAACACCGCACTGGGCATGGCGAACAACTCCGTGCAATACGGCGCGGGCGGTGCCCAGGTCGCGCTGAACGCCAACGGCGGCGCCGGCACCACGCTGAGCAACGTGCGCGCGGGCGTCGCCGCCACCGACGCCGCCAACGTCGGCCAGCTGCAGCAGGTGCAGCAAGGCGCGCTGATCACGGCCAACACCTTCACGATGCAGCAGATCGCCGCCTTGCAGGGCGTCATGAACCAGGCGCTGTCCAACGGCCTGTGCAGCTTCAGCGGCGGCAACGTGACCTGCGGCACCGGCACGCAGGCCACGGGCACGGGCGCCACGGCGCTGGGCACCAATGCCACGGCCCAGGGCGACAACACCACGGCGATGGGCAACGGGGCGCAGGCGCGCTACGCAGGCTCGGTGGCGATCGGCGCGGGCGCGAAGGCGCTGGCCGATCCGACGACCGCCGTCGGCAACGACGCCATCGCCACCGGCAACAACGCGGTGGCGCTGGGCGCCAACACGCTGGCCGCGGGATCGAACTCGGTCGCCCTCGGTCAGGGCTCGGTGGCCACGCGCGACAACTCGGTGTCGGTGGGCAACGCCGCCACCGGCCAGACGCGC
This sequence comes from Variovorax boronicumulans NBRC 103145, assembly GCF_001591345.1. GTDB lineage: Bacteria > Pseudomonadota > Gammaproteobacteria > Burkholderiales > Burkholderiaceae_C > Variovorax > Variovorax boronicumulans. The sequence goes on from NZ_BCUS01000152.1 coordinate 745, forward strand.
AGCATCGCCAACGTGGCGCCCGGCGTGCTGCCCACCGACGCGGTCAATCTGCAGCAGGCCCAGCAGCTGACGGCGGCCGCGGTGTCGGAGGCGCGCAGCTTCGCGGCCAAGGGCGTGGCCGCGGCGATGGCGATGGGCGATGCGCCGATGCCGTCCGCACCGGGCAAGACCAGCTGGGCCGCGCAGCTGGCGAACTACAAGGGCCACTCCGCGATGGGTGCCAGCGTCGTGCACCGCCTCGCGACGGACATGCCGCTGGCGCTCTCCGCCGGAGTCAGCGGCGCGAGCGGATCGGTGGGCGTGCGCGTGGGGCTGAAGGGCGAGTTCTGACGCGACGGCGCAGCCCGCCCGCCGCGCATAAGAAAACACGAAAAGCGTATTTCCCAGCGACGGCCTGGCGCGGGCACAGTCCCACGCCTGTATCGCTCTTTTCCGGCGCGCCCTCGGGGCCGCCCGGCTCTCCATGGCATCCATCCACGACACGCCGACGCGCCCCGCCGCGCCCACGGCCCCCGCCCGCCCTTCCACGCTCGCACCCTCTTCCCAGCAACTCGCCGAGCGCTTCCGCCCCGTCTTCGCGCGCATCGCCGAGCACGCGGCGCAGCGCGAGAACGGCCGCGAACTGGCCTACGCGCCGGTGACCTGGCTCAAGGCCGCGCGCTTCGGCGCACTGCGCGTACCGCTCGCGCACGGCGGTCTCGGTGCATCGGTCGAGCAGCTGTACGACCTGCTGATCGAACTCGGCGAGGCCGACTCCAACCTGCCGCAGATCCTTCGCGCGCACTTCGGCTTCATCGAGCGCCTGTTCGCCGAGATCGACCCCGCGCTGCACGGCCCGTGGATGCGCCTGGCGGCCGACGGCGTGATCTTCGGCAACGCGACCACCGAGCTCGGCGAAGGCGCACTCGGCGCATTGCAGACCACGCTCACGCGCGACGTGCAGAGCGCCGATACATGGCGCCTGGACGGCGACAAGTTCTACAGCACCGGCACGCTCTATGCCGACTGGATCTCGGTCGCGGCCCAGCGCCTGAACGACGACGGCAGCAGCGACCGCGTGATCGCCCTCGTGCCGGCGGAAGCGGCGGGCGTCGAGCGTGTCGACGACTGGCGCGGCTTCGGCCAGCGCCTGAGCGCCTCGGGCACGACGCGCTTTCGCCAGGTGCGCGTGAAGCCCGAGCACGTGCTGCTGTACGTGCGCGACCAGCCCACGCCGCTCACCGCGCATTTCCAGCTCACGCACCTGGCAACGCTGGCGGGCATCGCACGCGCCATCGTGCGCGATGCGGTGGCCTTCGTGCAGCCGCGCAAGCGCGTCTACAGCCACGGCAGCGGCGCCACGCCGCGCGAAGACCCGCTGGTGCAGCAGGTGATCGGCCAGCTCGCGAGCACGGCCTTCGTGGCCGCGTCGACCGTGCAGGCGGTGGCGCGCGGCCTGGGCGAGGTCGATCGCCACCTGCAGCGCGGCGAGGCCGTGCCCGAGCAGTTGCTGTTCGAGGTGGAGCTGAACACCGCCAAGGCGCAGGCCGGCATCGTCGACGCGGTGCTGCAGGCGGGCACGCGGCTGTTCGACATCGGCGGCGCCTCGGCGCTGCAGGAAGACCGGCGGCTCGACCGGCACTGGCGCAATGCGCGCACGCTGGCGTCGCACAACCCGACGATCTACAAGGGACGCGTGGTGGGCGACCACCTGCTCAACGGTGCGCGGCCGACCTTCTACTGGGCGGTCGGCGCCATCGCGAGCTGAGACGGAAAGAAAGAAGCCGCGAGGCGGTGTTCAGACCCGCGGCAGCGCCGCGAGAAAGGTCGACACCACGATGGCGGCCGCGCGATCGAGCTGCAGGATGTCGGCGACGTCGAAGGCGTTCGGCGCCGTGTGGCCGCTGGTGCCGAGCGGCTTGCGGATTTCGATCAGCACTTCGGCGGCGAGTTCGCGATCGCTGCGCGGACGGCCGTCGGGGTGCATCACCCACTCGTCGACCTGCTCGATGGGGATGCTGCGAAACACCCCCACGATCGGGACGTACTTGTAGCGGTCCTCGCCCACGAGGATGGGCACGCTGAGATTGCAAAAAAACGTATTCGTCGACATGCGGAACGCCGTCGCTAGCCAAAGCAAAAGTTGATTAATTGTTTTCGAGTGTGACTCCGATAGTCATTTTCCCGACCGAGGGCATACGGCAAGACGTGACCTTCTGCACACAAAGTGCGGTCAATTCCACCGAATTACTCGGGAAAACAACTACTTAATTCTTACACAAAGACACGGATGGCGCGCTTTGTGTACGATTTTTGGCATACGAAATGTTGCGACCACCGCTTCGGCCGGCCGAAACGGGCGCGCAAACAGCTGCGCCTCGCGGTGTCCGCACCGCGAGGAACGCAAGAAAAAACGAGAAGAAGAAACTCAGGCCGGCGCGCTGAACTGCGGCGCCCGCCGCTCGATGTTGGCCTTCACGGCCTCGAGCTGGTTGGGGCTGCCGATCAGCGCCTGCTGCTCGACCGACTCGGCGATCAGCAACTCGGCGGCGCTGTGCGCGAGCGACGCGTTCAGCAGCCGCTTGCCGGCGCGAATGGCGTCGGGGCTCTTGGCGGCGATCTCGTGCGCCATCTGCAGCGCCTCGGCCAGCGGGTCGGCGGCCACGCGCGTGGCCAGGCCCAGGCGCACGGCCTCTTCGCCCGAGAAGATGCGGCCGGTGAAGGTGAGTTCGCGCACGACGTCGGTGCGCGCCAGTTCGCGCATCAGCACCATGCCGGCCATGTCGGGCACGAGGCCCCACTTGATCTCCATCACCGACAGCCTGGTGTCGGCCGCCACGAGCCGGATGTCGGCGCCCAGCGCCACTTGTAGCCCGCCGCCGAAGGCCACGCCGTGCACGGCCGCGATGACGGGCACTGGCACTTCGCGCCACACCATCGCCACCTGCTGCGCGGCGTTCGAGAGGCCGTGCGTGCGCGCGACCAGGTCGGTGCCGCCGGCCGCGGCGCCCAGCACGTCGCTGGCGGCGCCCTGCCCCATGCGTTCGAACGACGCCATGTCGAGCCCCGCGCAGAAGGCCTTGCCGCGGCCCGCGATGACGACGGCGCGCACGCTCTTGTCGCCCCGCAGCGCTTCGCCCGCCTGGACCAGCGCGTCGAACATCGCGGGGTCGAGCGCGTTCATCTTGTCGGCGCGCGCCAGCTGCAGTTCCACCACGCCGTCGGCGTGGCGGGTCCATTCGATACGGTCGCTCATTGCATGTCTCCTGTCGGTGTCCGGGTATCGGCTCAGTATCGCGCGACCGGGCCGCTGGGCGATGATGCGCACTGTCGCCGACCCAACACCTCCGCCGCCTCGCCATGCCTCTGGACCGCCGTCACTTTCTCCTGCAATCGGGCGCCACCGCCGCCGTCGTCGCGCTGTTCGGCCAGGGCTGCGCGCGCTCGCAGCTGCCGCCTTCCACGGGCGCGACAAGCCCGGCGGGCTTCTTCACCAGCGTGCCCATTTCGCAACGCGACGCGGTGGTGGTGCCGCCGGAGTACGAGTGGCAGATGCTCTACCCCTGGGGCGCGCCCACGGGCGTTGCGGGCCGCATGCCGGCCTTCGCGCCCGACGCCGGCAACAGCGCCGACGAGCAGGCCCTGCAGGCCGGCATGCACCACGACGGCATGCACTTCTTCGCGCTCGATGCGCGCGGCGAACGCGGCCTGCTCGTGATGAACCACGAGTACACCGACGAGCAACTGCTGCACACCGACGGCGTGAAGGCCTGGAACGCCGACAAGGTCCGCAAGTCGCTGCATGCGATGGGCGTGTCGGTGATCGAGGTCCGCCGCACACACGAAGGCTGGCGCCAGGTGCTGCCCTCGCCCTACGCGCGCCGCGTGCACGGCCGCACACCGATGCGCATCGCCGGCCCCGCCGCGGGCACGCCGCTGATGCGCACCGCCGCCGACCCGGCGGGCACCGGCGTCTTCGGCACCTTCGCCAACTGCGCGATGGGCGTCACGCCCTGGGGCACCTACCTGACCTGCGAGGAGAACTTCCACGGCTACTTCGGCGGCCCCAAAGAGGCCGCAAACCACGCGACACCCGCGCAGCGCCGCTATGGCACGGTGCCGGGCGCGCAGTGGGTGGAGTACTGGCGCTTCGACGAACGCTTCGACCTGAGCCGCCATCCGAACGAGCCGCACCGCTTCGGCTGGGTGGTCGAGATCGATCCCTTCGACCCCGAGTCGGTCCCCGTCAAGCGCACTGCGCTCGGCCGCAAGCGGCAGGAAAGCGCGACCTGCACCGTGGCGAAGGACGGCCGCGTGGTGGTCTACATGGGCGACGACGCGCGCTTCGAATACATCTACAAGTTCGTGAGCCGCGACCCCGTGCGCCCCGGCACCGATGCCGCCGCGCGCGCCGCCAACCGGCACCTGCTCGACGAAGGCACGCTGCACGTCGCGCGCTTCGACGCCGACGGGCGCGGGCGCTGGCTCGAACTCGTGCACGGGCGCCATGGCATCGACGCCGCCAGCGGCTTCGCCAACCAGGCCGAAGTGCTGATCCACGCGCGGCTGGCGGGCGACATCGTCGGCGGCACGAAGATGGACCGCCCCGAATGGATCGCCGTGCATCCGCACAGCGGCGAGGTGTACATCACGCTCACCAACAACACACAGCGCGGCGACCTCGGCAAGCCCGGCGCCGACGCCGCCAACCCGCGTGCGCCCAACTTCTTCGGCGGCATCCTGCGCTGGCGCGAGGACGGTGGCGATGCGGCGAGCACCACCTTCGCGTGGGACCACTACGCGCTCGCAGGCGACCCCGCGCAGCCCGGCGCCGGCACGCGCTACCCCGGCGAGCATGCCGACGCGTTCGGCTGCCCCGACGGCCTGCACTTCGACAGCGGCGGGCTGCTGTGGATCCAGACCGACATGAGCGGGCAGTCCATGGGCAAGCCGCCCTACGCCGCGCTCGGCAACAACCAGATGCTGTGCGCCGACCCGGCCACGGGCCGCATCCAGCGCTTCCTGACCGGGCCCAACGGCTGCGAGATCACGGGCTGCGTGGTCACGCCCGACCGGCGCACGCTGTTCGTCAACATCCAGCACCCGGGCGAGTCGCGCGACGACGGCGACGCGAAGCACAACAGCGCCTGGCCCCACGGCACGGCGCCCGGCAGCGCGCGACCGCGCTCGGCCACGCTGGCGATCCGCCGGCGCGACGGCGGTATCGTCGGCACCTGACCGTCGAACACATCACAACAACAGCCCCAGGAGATCCCCGTCATGAGCATCCGCATCGTCCGCCTCGGCACCCCGCGCGCACCCGGCGAAGGCCTGCGCATCGGCACCGTGCGCCGCCCGCCACGCGGCGTGCCGAAGACCGAGTTCGCCTCGCAGAACTGGTACGACGTGTGGTACCCCAACCTCGCGCCGTCGGCCGAGACGATGAAGCTGGGGCAGGAAGCCGAGACGCCAGCGCAATGGAATGCCTTCATGCGCAAGTACAAGGCCGAGATGGCCGAGGCCGACGCGAGCCGCAGCCTCGACCTGCTCGCGGCGCTCTCGCACACCGCCGCGCTCGCGGTCGGCTGCTACTGCGAGGACGAGTCGCACTGCCACCGCTCGCTGCTGCGCGGCCTGCTGGCCGAGCGCGGGGCGGACATCGCGGCCTGAGTGCGCTTGTTCAGACCAGCGGTGCGCCGACGAACACCGGCAGTTGCTCGGCCTGTGCCGTGTACGCGGCGAGCAGTGGAAAGTCCGACGAGCGCACGGCGTCGGGCAGGATGAATTGCGTGAAGGTCCAGGCCACCGCCGTCGAAAGACCGCCCTGCGTGATCGTGTTTTCTGCGGGTGCCGCCAGCGGCGCAGCCGCCAGTTCGCGCTCCACCTCGGCATAGGCCGTATTCAGCTGGCCCTGCACGCGATCGACCCACGGCTGGTGCTGCTTCTCACTGGGGCGCAGGTTGCGCTCGTAGACGATCTGCACCGTCTTCTCGCAGGCCGCGAGCGCGAGCCCCGTGAGGCGCAGGTCGCGCAACCGATCGGCCGGATCGGCAGGAAACAAGCTGCGCCCCGCCACAACCTGCGCATAGTCGATGATGAGCGTCGAATCCATCAGCACCGTGCCGTCGTCGCCCACCAGCGTCGGGGCCTTCACCACCGGGTTGATCGCGCGGAACTGCTCAAAGGTGCTGAAGACCGAGATCGAGCGGTGCTCGAAAGCGAAGCCGAGCAGGCGCAGCGAGATCGCGGCGCGGCGAACGAAGGGCGAGTCGAGCATGCCGACGAGTTGCATGGGGTCTCCTGGAAAAAGATGACTGCCACCATAGCGCCCGCGCCGCGCGCGCAGAAGGGCAACCCATCGAAAATCGGCGCCGACTACCGATCGATCATCGGTCCCCTCTTCTTTCGCCGCACGCCATGACCCTCGACAAGAAAGACCGCCTCATCCTCGAAGCCCTGCAGACCGACGCGCGCCAGAGCCTGGCCGCGATCGGCAAGCGCATCGGCCTGTCGCAGCCGGCGATGAGCGAGCGCGTGCGCAAGCTCGAGCATGCGGGCGTGATCGAGGGCTACGGCGCGCGCGTGAACCTGCGCGCGCTGGGCGTGGGGCTGGAGGCCATCATCCGCATCGACACCACGCACGCGGCCATTGCGCGCTACCTCGCGCTCTTCGAGGCCATGCCCGAGGTGCTCGCGGTGGACCGCGTGACCGGCGCCGACTGCTTCTTCGTGCGCTGCGCCATCGCCGAGCCGACCGACCTGGAGCGCGTGGTGGACGCACTCGCGGTCGACGGTTCGGTGACCACCTCGCTCGTGCTGTCGAGCCCCGTGCGCAAGCAGGTCACCGTGGGTGCGGCTAAGGCGCCGCGCAAGTAAGCGTCAGCGCTGCGCCTTGTCCTTCTGGTTCTGCGCCTCGATGCGTTCGCGCGCGGCCAGCCAGTCGGCGTCGCTCCACTCGCGCAGCTCGTAGAAGTTGCCGCCGGTGGCCAGCGCATTGCCGCCGTCCATCATGATGCTCTGGCCCGTGAGCCAGTCGCACTGGCCCGGCGCCATCAGGAAGGACGCGAGGTTCTGCAGCTCGCTCATGCGGCCCACGCGCGCCATCGGGTTGGTCTTGATGCTGCGCGCGCCGGGTTCCTCGCCGGGGTTCAGGCGCTTGCTCATGCCTTCGGTCGGGATCTCGCCGGGGCCCACCGCGTTCAGGCGGATGCCGTGGCGCGCCCACTCCACCGCGAGCGACTTGGTCATGACCTCGATGCCCGCCTTGCTCATGGCCGAAGGCACGACGTACGGGCTGCCGTTGTCGACCCAGGTGACGATGATGCTCATCACACTGCGGAAGGCGTCGCCCGGCTTCCACGCGCCCGACTTGGCCTGCGCCACCCAGCGCTTGCCCACCGCCTGCGTCACGTAGAAGCTGCCGTGGAACACGATGTTGGCCACGGCGTCGAAGGCGCGCGGCGAGAGGTTCTCGGTCGGCGAGACGAAGTTGCCCGCCGCGTTGTTCACAAGGCCGGTGAGCCCGCCGCTCTGGAACAGGCTCTCGACCATCTCATCGACCTGCTGCGCGATGCGGATGTCGACGCCGAAGGCATCGATGCGCCGATCGGGAAACTGCTGGCGCCAGGCGGCAGCGGTTTCTTCGCAGACCGCCTGGCGCCGGCCGCAGATGGCGACGTCGGCGCCCAGGCTCAGGAATCGCTCGGCCATGGCGCGGCCGAGGCCGGTGCCGCCGCCGGTGACGAGGATGCGCTGGCCGCGCATCAGGGATGCTTCGAACATGAGGGGTCTCCTTGGCGTTGCGGCAGCGGCAGGAGCGCGTGCTGCCATCGGCCGCATGCTACGACTGCCGGGGCGCCATGGCTTGCGGAATCTGGCTCTGCCGGCGGGTGAAAATGGCCGCGCCCCCTTCCCTTTCACCCCTGGACCTTCCGGACACACGACCCATGCCCCGTTCCTCCGATGCATCCTTCCTGCCGCTCGACGGCGTGCGCGTGCTGAGCCTGGCGCTCAACCTGCCGGGCCCTGCCGCGCTGCTGCGCTGCCGCACGATGGGCGCGGCCTGCCTCAAGCTGGAGCCGCCCGGCGGCGATCCGATGGGGCTGTACAACCGGCCCGCGTACACCGCGCTGCACGAGGGCGTCGAGGTCCGCACGGTCGACCTGAAGACCGAGGCCGGCCAGGCGCAGCTGCACGCCGAGCTGGCCCGCACCGACGTGCTGCTGACCTCGTTCCGCCCGTCGGCGCTGCAGAAGCTGAAGCTCGACTGGGCCTCGCTGCAGGCGCGGCATCCGGCGCTGTCGCAGGTCGCCATCGTCGGCGCGCCCGGCGAGCGTGCGGAGGAGCCGGGCCACGACCTGACCTACCTCGCCGAAAGCGGCCTCGTCACCGGCACCGAGCTGCCGCCCACGCTGTACGCCGACATGGGCGGCGCGCTGCTGGCGAGCGAAGCGGTGCTCAAGGCCGTGCTGCAGCAGACCCGCCAGCGCGGCGGCGTGTACCTCGAGGTGGCGCTGAACGCCTCGGCCGACTGGCTCGCCCTGCCCCGCACCTGGGGCCTGACGAAGCCCGACGGCGCGGTGGGCGGCGCGCACGCCGGCTACCGGGTCTACCCCTGCGCCGACGGCCGCGTGGCGGTGGCGGCGCTGGAGCCGCACTTCGCGGCGCGCCTGTGCGACGTGGCCGGCGTGGCGCCGCCGGACATGATGGCGCCCGCCACGCACACGGCACTGGTCACCTGGCTCGCGACGCGCACGCGCGCCGAGCTGGAGGCCATGGGCCGCGAGCGCGACGTGCCGCTGCTCACGCTGGCCGACTGACGGCGCTCAGGACGCCGGCAGGCGCAGGTCGCTCAGCTTACGGTCGAGCTTGATGAGCCAGATGCGCGTCGGCCGCTCCAGGTCGGAGCCGCGCGTGATGCGCGCCCGGGTTGCGCCCGCGGGGCAGCCGCTGAGCTGGCCGTCGACGGCGGCCGTGCACTCTTCCACGCTGCCGGCCAGGCGGGTGCCATCGGCGGCGAGCAGCACGGTGCCCAGGCCGAAGTCGTTGTCGTTCACCAGCGCCAGGGTCTGGTCGTCGACGATGGTCAGGCCCTCGGCCTTCTCGGCCAGCCAGCCCAGCACGTTGAGGTCGAGCAGCTCGGTCTTTCGCATCGTCACCACGGTCGAGTAGTCGACGCCATTCGAGGGGGCCTGCGTGATGCTGCTGATCTCCAGGTTGTGGTTGAACTCCGGGGCGGCAATGTTCGTCGCGTTGGCCGGCAGCTCCACCAGCATCAGCTTGTTGAACACCTTGCCGTCGCCCTTGCGCGCGCCCTGCTCGATGACGATGAAGCGGCCGTTGCCCAGGCTCACCATGTCGCCGAGCTTGGCGTTGCCGGTGCGGTCCTTGTCGTACTGGCTGCCGTCGATCGGGTAGGCGTAGAGCTTCGAGGTCTCGGTGGCCGGATCGAACGCGAGCCAGCGCGTGAACTTCGCGATGTGGCGCACGTCGGTGTTGCTGCCGCCCGGTGGCTTGGCCTTGATCGACTTGCCGTTGGCGTCGCGCGGGTCGATCGGGCTTTGCAGGAAGCCGTGCAGCACGCCGCTGGCCACATCGAGCGTCAGGCCTTCCATGCCGCGGTTGGGGCGGCGCTGGGCCAGCACGGCCGGCAGGTCGGTGGCGCCGGGGCCGGGCGCGTACTTCTTCTCGACCACGCCGCTGGCGATGTTCAGGCGCGCGATGAAGGGGCCGTACTCGTCGCTGGTCCACAGCACGTTGCGCGCCTTGTCGAGCACCAGGGTCTCGGGGTCGAGGCCGTGGGCGTCGTAGCCGGCCTTGGCTTCGTCGAACTTGTACTGGTCGGTCAGCGGGGTCTCGCCGGTCGAGCCCACGCCCGAGCGCGGCGGCAGGCCGGTGATCTTGGTGTTGGCGTCGCGCTTGAGCGGCACGCTGGTGCTGAGCACCGCGCCGGTCTTGCCCACGCGCACGATGCCGAAGCTCGGCGCGAACGACGGCGCCGGGAACACCTTGCTGATGCTGGTGACACCGTCGCCGCCGCCGGGCACGGGCGCGGTCGGGCCGTCGCCGTTCGGGCCACGGTCGGTGATGGCGTAGAACTCGAGCGCGCCGTCGTCGGCTTTGCCCTTGAACGCCAAGCCCGAGCCGTAGGCCGGCAGGAAGCCCTGGGGGAAGTCGGCCTTGATGTCCGTGCTGTCGCCCTCGTAGGGCACGTGGAAGCGGGTGTCGGCCTGCAGCTGGTAGCGCGTGACGGCGATGCCGATGGCGCCGAGCTGGTTCGTTTGCGTCGACGCCTCGGTGACCGGTGCGGCCAGGCGCGAGGCCAGCGTGTCCTCGAAGTGTTCGCGGGCCAGCATGCGGCGGTTCGAGTCGACCATGCGGGCATTGTAGGGAGCGGGCAACGCGGCCAGCACCGCGTTGAGCGCGGTGTGGAAGGCGTCGGGCGAGGCGTTGAAATCGAGCGCGCCGGCCGTCAGCGCGGCCTTGAGCGCGGGCGTCAGGCGGATGCCGTTGGCGGGGTCGCGGTCCTCGTCGAAGCTCTGCAGCGCGAGCAGGCGGTTGACCACGGCATCGGCCTTCACGTCACTGCCGCCGGCCAGGGTCAACGGGGTGATCGCTTCGCCGCACGCGGCGCTGCCCAGGGCCAGCGCGCCGGCGCTGAAGGTGACGGTCTCGCCGTCCTTGCAGATGAATTCGCCCTTGGCGTTGGTGGCGGCCTTGGGGGCGCTGCCGGCCACGTAGTCGAGGCCTTCCACCGCGGCATCGAGGAAGGTGCCGGTCTTCGACTGTGCAGCGGGCGGATTGGTGGTGCCGCCACCGCCCACGGGGAACGACCAGCCGCCCCCGCCGCCGTTGCCGCCGCCGCAGGCGGTCAGCACCGCGCCAGCGCCCACGAGCGCCAGCCATCCCATCCTCGATCCTCTTGTTGTCTTGCGCATTGCTTGTTGTCCTTGTGATGCGCCCGCGCAAAGGCGCAAGCCCCGGCGATTAGTGCCGAGGCAGATGACAAGCCCGTGAAACTGCAACCGAAAGGTTGCGGTGGTCGGCGCCTTTTCAGCGGCCGCTGCCGTCGCGCTGGCGGTCTTCGCGCTTGACCGCGAGGTAGGTGTCGAGGTCGACCTCGTGCAGCTGGCGCGGGTAGCGCTCGGCCGCCGCGAACCAGTAGCGCTGCCGGCGCTCGGCCGGGTCGTTGGCGCCGGTGGCCAGGTAGGCGTCGAGCGTGAGGAAGTAGCGCATCGCATTGCGCTCCACCAGCCCGCGCAGGCCGCGGATGTACTCGGGCTGGCCGTCGGCGCCCTTGCCCACCACGGTGAAGCCCACCTTGGAACTGCCGAAGGTGGCCAGGTAGGCCTGCGTGGCCAGCCGCACCATCGTGTTGTGGTTATAGCCGTAGCTGAAGTGCAGGAAGGTCTTGCGCTCGTCGAGCGCCACCGCTTCGAGCCGCACGCGGTAGTTGCTGGTGCCGAACGGGCCGGTGTCGGCCGACATCTCGACCTGCAGGTGCTCGGGCGTGGCGCTGGCCACGCGGTAGGCAAATGGCAGCTCGAAGGCCTGGTCGACCGGCTTGTCGTAGCGGCGCACCACGAACAGCGTGAGCGTCTCCTTGCCCTGCGGCGAGGTGCTGATGCGGCAGCGCCGGTTGTTGATGTGCAGCGTGAGCAGTTCGCACCAGTGGTCCGAGCCCTTGAGCGCCGCGCTGACCTTCGACAGCGGGTGCTCGACCACGGCGTAGATGTCGCCCTCGAGGCCGCCGGGCGTCTCGGTGGAGTCGAGCTGCACGGGGCGCCCGAAGCGGCTCTGGTCGAGCTTGTCGCTGAGCTTCTGGTGCTCGGCGCGCAGGGCCTGGGCACCCGCGGGCGCGGAGGCCTCGGGGGCCGCCGCCTGCGCCAGCAGCGACACGCCGCAGCAGGCGGCCACCGCCAGGATGCGCTTCCACGAAACCGGCACGGGGGGCGAACTGCTCATCATGGGGCTACACGATACCCCGGTTCCGCCGCACCAGCAGCAGCATCGCCCCCGCCAGCAGCGCCGCGCCCAGCCATTGGCGCGGCGCC
>NZ_BCUS01000153.1 GCF_001591345.1 Variovorax boronicumulans NBRC 103145
GCCGCCGCGCGTTCGCGCTGCATCGCCTCCTGCGCCGCGCCCACGGCCTGCGAGGCCGCCGCGCTGGCGTTGGTGAGCGCGCCCACGTTCACCGAGGCCACCACCGGCAGGCCGGCCGACTCGCCCTTGACCTGGATGTTGGCCGCGTTCACCACCTGCAGGGCCGCGAGGTTCACGTTGCCCGACACGCGGATGCCCGCCTCGCCCGCGTCGATGGTGCCCAGCGGCGCGATGAGGTCCATGTCGCCCGCCGGCACTTCGGCGATGGGCGCCAGCGTGGCCAGGCCGGCGCCCGAGCTGGGCACCTGCGACGACAGCTTCACGTTGCCGATGTTGTCGTACACGCGCTTGGGCGGCGTGTAGACCAGCGTGGTCTTGGAACCCCGGCCCGCGTTGATGTCGCCCTGCTCCGACCAGGCCAGCACGTCGCCGCCGAAGGTGGTCATCACGCGCGACAGGCCCAGCAGCAGGCTGCCTTCGCTGAACAGCTGGATGTGGCCCATGCCCTGCGTGATCACGCCCGCGCTGCCCGGCGGCACCGCGCCCTGCACGCCCACCACGATCTGCCCGCCCGGCGCCATCATCTGGATGTCGCCGCCGAAGTCGGTGTGCACGCCCGAGGGGCCGTACAGGATGATGTCGCCGGTGCGCACGATCTCCTGGCCCGCCGCGTCGAGGTCGGGGAACAGCGTGGCGATCATGCCGCGCCCGCGCAGGTAGCTGCCGTAGCGTGGGCCGTCCACGTCGTTGTACTCGCGGCCCCCGGCACGCAGCTCGGCGAAGTACACGCCGCGCAGGAACACGCGCTGCTGCTCGGGCGCCAGCGCCTTGAAGTACGCGAGCGCGCTGCCCGGGTCCTTCACGTCGACACTGGTGGCGACGAAGCCGTAGCGTTCCTTGAGCCATGCGGCCAGCTCGGCGTCGTAGGTCTTCACCACGCGGCCCGGCTGGCTCGCCAGCGACTGGCCGGGGCCCGACTCGGCGCGCTTCGCGGGGTCGAGGTAGCGGTCGGCGATGGCCGAGAAGTCCGGCCCGCCCACGCCCATCGGGCCCATGCCGGCCATCATCGCGATGCTTGCGCCGGGGCGCGTGTCGCCCTCGGCCAGCGCACCGCGGCTGACCACGCTGGCGCGGTCGTCCTGCGTGATGTGGCGGCCGGCCGACACCTCCAGCGTGCCGGGGCCCGCCACCTGCAGGTTCGCGTACAGGATGTCGCGCCCGGCCTGCACCAGCGACACGTCGCGCGGGTCGTTGTTCACGATCAGCGCCTCGGTGCCGACGATGTCGCGCCCGGCGCGGATGCGTGCCGGCGCGGCCGAGCGGTACCAGGTCTCGGGCGCGGGTTCGCCGCTGGCCTGCACCTTGCGCGCCGTGCCGCTGGCCAGGCCCAGGATGTCGCCGCGCACGGCGTAGAACAGCGAGGGCGGCGCATCGGCTGCGTGCAGCGCGCGGGGGCCCAGCGTGTCCGGCCCGAAAGCGAACAGCGGGTGGTTGTCGACCACCCCGTAGTTCGGCACGCCGGGCGATCCGACCATCGAGCCCTCCGGGCTGGTGTTGTAGACCACCGGCTGCTGGCGCGAGTTGTAGCCCACGAAGGCGGGCGCCCAGGGCGTGGGCAGCGGCGTGACCGCGCCCGACATCCCCACCGGATAGCCGCCGCCGAACAGCGAGTTGCCCGCCAGGAACTCGAGCGCGCCCAACGGCGAGGGCGCCAGCACCAGCGCACGGCCGGGCGCCTGCGTGGCGGGCGTGGCCGAGAAGCCGAAGTACAGGCTGCCCGAGGCCGCCGTCGCGCGCAGGATCGACGGGTAGACCGTGACGTTGTCGCTCATGTTGATGCTGCCCAGGTACCGGCCGGCGGCCTCCCGGTTCGCCAGGTCGGTGCCAGGCGTGAGGTTGCCGCCCGCGCTGAACAGGTTGATCGCGGTGCGGTCGGTCCACAGCGTGAACCAGCCCTGGCCGATGCCGTACTCGGTGCCGCCCAGCTTGAATGCCGAGCTGTTCGGCACCCGCGCGCGGCCCGCGTCGGCCACGCTGGTGAGCACCAGGTCGCCCGGCGTGTCCAGGTACATCGCCGAATCGCCCGGCACGAGCACGATGCCGGCATTGCCGACGCCGATGGTCGGGGTGAAGGGGTCGATGGGGCGCGTGTCCTTCACATCGCCCTCCTGGCCCGGCAGCGAGAACGCGTACTTGCGGTAGCGCACCTCGACGCCGCCGATGGCGGAGGCCGACACGGTGGCCGCGCCGCGCAGGTTGACCAGGGCGCCGTTGAGGTCCTGGTACTGCGTATTGGTGCCAGAGCTGCCGTACTGCGCCGCGGCCAGGTTCGGATTGACCACGCCGCCGATGCGCAGCTGCAGGTCGCCGCCGCCGGTGAGCGTCAGTTGCCCGTTCGCGTCGACGCGGCCCGTGCTGCCGACCGCCGCCACGATGGCCTCGCTGCGCTGCCAGACCTGGCCGTTGCCCAGCCGCGTGGTGAGGCCCGCGTCGCCGCCCGCGCGCAGCGTGAGGTTGCCGCCGCCCAGCGTGCCCATGCCGGTGAAGCCCACCAGGAAGGGCTCGGGGCTGCTGTCGGTGCTGACCTGCGCACCGGCCGGCAGTGCGTAGGTGCCGAAGTTGATCCACCACGACGTCGCGATGCGGTCGCTGCCGGCCAGGGCCGTGCCCGAGCCCTGGCGCCACAGCCAGCTGCCCACCGCGGCGCTCGGCGCCTGTCCGCGCTCGCCCCCGAAATGACCCCAGACGTCGCCGACGACATTGCCACCCACCGTGATGTCGAGGTTGCCGCCCTGCTCGGGGTACCAGGCCTGGTAGGCCGCGAGCGCGGCGCTGTAGTCCGCCGTCTGCGGGCCGATCACCGAGCCGCCGACGGCCTTGCCGCGTGCGAGGTTGAAGGGGTCGAGGCCGTTGGCGTCGAGCAGCGGCGCCGAGCGCGTGCCGGCCGTGTAGACGCCGAACGGCGACTCCATGACGAAGTTGCCCGCCGCCGCCAGGCCCAGGTCGCCCGTGCCGGTGCGCAGCACGCTGAACATCGGCGACAGCGGCGTGTACTTGGTGACGTCCTTGACGGGGTTGATGACCGTCGTGCAGATGCCCGGCCCCCACTCGCAGATGGTGACGTATTCGGGCAGCACCGGCGTGCCCTCGACGAAGCTCGGGTCCCAGTCGTCGCCGTTGGGGCCCCAGAAGTAGGAAAGGCGCGCCGGGTCGACCACGCAGGTGCCCTCACCACCCCAGTCGCAGTAGCCCGCCTCGAAATCCAGCGGGTCCATCGGCGTTCCCTCGTCGTGGCCCCACATGGGCCCGTTCGGACCCCACAGGAAGCCGCTGCCGCCCGGCGTGAGCTTGACGTTGTACATCGCGTGGCTGTCGGCCAGGATGAGCGCGCCGTGCTTGGCCGGATCGACCGCGCGGCGGTCGGCCGAGTCCAGGTCGGCGCCGGCCGTGAGCTGCAGGCTCCAGCTCGTCGCGCCCTGCCCCAGCATCGGCGCCACGGCCCAGTTGCGGCCCTGCACACCGTCGACTTCGGGCCGCAGGTTGACGGCCGCGTCGTTCGGCAGCTGCACATCGGTCAGCGACGGAATCACCGCGCCGCGCGCCAGCGCGATGGTGCCGTCGGCCTTCATCGCGACCGGCAGGCGCACGCCCTTGGGCCACACCATCGCCTGCACGCTGGCCTCGGCGCGCAGCGCAGTGCCCGCGCCCAGCTTCATGCCGCTGTCCAGCACCACGGCCTCGCCCAGCACCGTGCCGGCCTTCAGCCGCACGCTGCCGTCGGCGTTGTAGACGTTGGCGCGCAGCACCGTGCCGGCGGGCAGCGTGTAGGCCGCGCCCAGCGTCACGGTCACCGGCAGCACCGTGCCGGCCGGCAGCGCCATGGCTTCGGCGGGCACGTCGTAGTTCAGCAGCGCGTCCTTAGGAAACACGGTGCCCTTGTCGAGCACCACGCCGTCGATCGGCACGACGATGTCGCCGCCGTCGGGCGTGAACGGCGTGCCGAACTTCGTGCGCTGCTCGGTCAGGTACCAGCCCTTGTCGTCGGGCGTGGCCGGCGGCGGCGCGAAGCCGTCGTTGATGCTGCCGTACACGTTGAGGTTGCCGCCCGCGCGGATCACCAGCACGCCGGGCTCGCCGAAGCCGCGCCGCGCCGGGTCGGTGCGGTTCGCGCCCGGGCCGTAGCGGTAGCCCGAGAGGTCGATGTCGCCGACCACGCTGAGGTCGCCCTCGCCGGTGCTGCTGACGATCTCCACGCCGGGGCGCAGGTGGTAGCTGCCCAGGCCCGCCAGGCGCGCCGAGAGCGAGGTGTTGGCCAGTGCCTTGTCGATGAAGGCGCTGCTGTGGCCGTCGATCTCGTCGAGGTACTTCTGCGTGATGAGCTGCGGCACATGGCCCGTGACGTCGGGCGCGCTCGCCAGCGGTGCGTCGCTGTAGGTGCGGAAGGCGTTGACCGCGATGGTCTTCGCGCCCTGGATCGCGGGCGTGCCGGCGACATTCACCGCCACGTCGTTGTCGCCGCGTCGCGGCGCGTTCAGCGCGAGCGTGCCGCGCGCGATGCCGTCGTTGCCTTGCGCCGCGCCCACGGCCGTGCCGGCACGCAGGTCGATGGCCGCGCCGCCGCCCAGCGTCAGCGTGCCGTGCGTGCTCGTGAGGTCGACGATGGCGCGGTTCGGGCTGTCGATGATCTTGCCGTAGCTGTCCACGCGCAGGCCGGTGGCGTGCGCGTCGAGCGTGCCGTTCACCGTGAGGTCGCCCTTGGCCGCGAGGCGGATCGCGCCCACCTGGAAGCCGCTGGCGTCGATGCGGCCGTTCACCGTGAGGCTGCCGCCGTCGAGCGTGACCTCGACCACGCGCGCCTTCACTTCGTCGCCGATGGCGAGGTCGCCTTGCTTGATCTGGAAGCGCCGCGCGCCCGTCACGCCGCCTTCGTTCAGGCGCGTGTTCAGGCCCGCGAAGTCGGCCACGGTCTGGCCGCGCACGCTGATCTCGGCCGCGTCGTAGGGCACGATGGTGCCGCCCGCGTCGTACGTGCCGCTCGCGGTGCCGAGGATGCGTCCGCCCAGGTCGATGCGCCCCGCGCCGGCGCCCAGCGCCGTCGCCTGCAGCGTGCCGCCGCGGTTGTGCGTGGCCGACAGGTCGATCACCGAACCCGCCGCCTGCGCGATGTTGCCGGCCGTGCTCGTCACCTCCAGGTCGCCGCCGCGGCTGTAGCGCGTCTGCTCGAAGAACTTCACGGCGCGGCCCGCGAGGTCGATGCGCGACGCGGCACCCAGCGTCACGTCGCCGCTGGCCGTGAGCTGCAGCTTGCCCGAGGGCAGGCCCACCGTGCCGTCGATGGTGATGTTGCGACCGGTGAGCGCCAGCTGCGCGCCCAGCGCCGCGTCACCGGCGGGCTGCGCGCCTGCCGGTGCGCTCACCACGATATCGCCGCCCGCCGTGATGCGGTTGTTCGAGCCGGCCTCGCCGGTGAGCAGCGGGGTGCGCAGGTTCAGCTGGCCGCCCGTGTGGTCGTAGCCCTTGCCCGTCACGTACGCGCCCTGCTGGTGGTACACGCCCAGCGTGCCCTTGCCGTTGGCGGTGATGCGCTCGCTCGCGTTCAGGTTGACCGTGCCGAAGCCCAGCGCGAGCCGGTCCGCCGAGTAGCCCGCGTCGGGTTGCGTGTTGGGCGCGTGGCCCAGCACGATGCGCGCGGCCGACACGTCGAGCGTGCCGTGGCCCAGCAGGCTGCCGATGGCGCCGCCCGGTGCGTTCCCACCGGGAAAGATCTCGTCGTTGCCGGGCGGGCGCGGCGTGAGGCCGGTCCAGATGAATTCGCCGGTCGTGATCTTCGCGGTGTCGCCCGCGCCGCCGTAGCCGTAGATGGCGGGCGTGCCCAGCACCAGCCGTTCGATCGACGACACGCCGGTGGCGGGGTCGAGCGTGTCCAGCGACACCGCGCCGTAGATGTTCACCGACTCGCGCGCGTTCAGCACCAGCGTCTCGACCGCGGGCACGCCTTCGCCCTTGTTGCCGGCCAGCAGGTTCGCCAGGATGACCTGGTTCATCGACAGGCCCGACGGCAGCTGGCCGTTGGCCGCCGCCTGCTGCAGCGCCGCGTCGCTGCCCAGGTTGACCGAGGACACCGCCAGCAGCAGGTTCTTCGCGCCGTAGCGCACGTTGTCGGCCATCGTGAACGAGCGGTTGGTGGCCACGGCCAGCGTGCCCTCGCCGTACAGCGTGGTGTGGCCGGTGCAGGCGCCGCTGGGGCACGCGCCGATCTGGACCGTGGCGGGTATCCCCCCGGCGACGGGCGGCAGCAGGTTGATCCAGCCGTTCGACAGGCCCAGCACCCCGCCCAGGCCCGCCGAGAACACCACGCCGTCGGTGGAATCGTAGGCCGGCGCACCGGCGCCCAGCGTGTTCAGCGACGCGCCCTGCTCCACCTGGATGCCGTCGCCGTAGCCGCCGGCCACGAGGAAGATTTCGGCGCCGCGCAAGGTCGCGCCGCTGCGCACGACGACATGGCCGGTGTTCGACTTGAAGGTCGCGTAGTTGTCGGCATACGGCAGATCGATCTGGCCGCCAAGGATCATCCGTGGCGCACCGAAGGCGTTGAGCTGGTCGGCCTGCAGCGACGCGCCCGTGAACCCGGCCGTGCGCTGCGCACCCGGTGCCGTCACCTCGATGGCGATGCCCTTCGCCGACAGCGTGCCGCCGAAGCCCGCGCTGCCGGCCGCCGGGTTGAACAGCGCCGTGCCGTCGAACTGCAGCATCGACACGCCGTCCTTCGGCTTGGAATAGAAGTAGTCCAGCAGCAGGTTGCGGGCGTCGGCCGCGATCTCGCCGCGCACGCCGCCGCGGCGTGCCGCGTCGGCCACCACGAAGGCGTCGTAGCCCATCTCGTTGTAGCTGGCGTGCTGCTTCACCAGCGCCGCGGGCGTGACGACCAGCTGGCTGGCCAGCGACGACTTCACCGCCGTGTTCGCCACGCCGAGGTAGCCGCTCGCCACGTACGAGCCGTAGCCGGCCGGCAGCGGCGTCGCGGGCAGCGCGCTTTGCGCCCCCACTTCCACGCGGAAGGCACCGGGCAGCAGCGCGTAGGTCGAAGGCAGCAGCGTGTAGGTGCCGGCCTTGAGCCCGCCCACGTCGTGATCGAGCGTGACCTGCCGGCCGATGGACGGTTCGCCCGCGCCCGCGTCGGGCGACACCGGCGCGTAGCCGCCCTGGAAGCCCGGCACGATGGCGTACACGCCGTTGCCCGCCTTGCTGAAGGTGTTGGCCGGATTGGCGTTGGCCAGCGGCGTGCGCAGCACGTCCACCGAGCCGCCGCGACCGCTGACGAAGCCCGCGCCCGTGAGCTCGCCGCCGCCCGACAGGTCGAGCAGCGCGCCCTGGTGCCCGACCACGCTGTCGCCCGTGAGCAGGATGCCGCTGCTGCCGATGGCGCGCTTGTCGATGGGCGCGCCGGCCACGCTGTAGCCGATGCCGTCGGTCGTGCCGCCGTAGGGCATGAGCAGCCCTGCGCCGCTGACCGAGGTGATGCTGCCCGGCAGCAGGTCGACCACGGTGGCGCGCGCCTCGAAGGTGCTGCGCCCGTCTTGCCCCACGATGAGGTTGCCCAGCGGCGCGCGCACGATGCCGCCCTGGCGCACCGTGCCGCCGCCGAGCGCGAGCGTGCCGAATGCCGACTGCGGCATGGCCACGTCGCCCTCGACCTGGCGACGGATGTCCAGCACGCGGCCCTCGTCGTAGCCCGCGCGGATCTGCGCGTTGGCGCCGGTGGCGGGGTAGATCTGCGCGGCGGTGAGCGTGAGGTCGCCCAGCGTCGCCAGCTCGGTCGTGGTCGCGCCGAGCAGGCCGAGCGTGGGCGAGCCGCCCAGCAGGCGCAGGTCGCCGCGGCTGGTGATGCTCACGGCGTCGAAGCCGCGGCGGTCCACCACCTGCGCGGGGCCGGTCTTCATGGCGATCTCGCCGTGCGCGCCGAAGCCCACGCGGTCGCGGATGTCGATGTGGTCGGCCTCGGCGGTGAAGGCGGCCTCGCTCGCGCGGGTCGATGCGCCGTGGCGCCAGGTGGTGGTGTAGATCACCTCGTTGTCCTGCTTGGGCGCACCGGTCACGCCGGCCAGCCGCAGGTAGGACGAGGCGAGCCGCACGCTCGAATCGGTGGCCGCGCTGTCGGCCAGCGCGAAGCTGCCGGCGTACAGGCGCAGGCTCTGCGCGGTCGTGAGGTCGACGTGGCCGTCGAAGCTCAGCAGGCCGTTGACCAGCAGCGAGAGGTTGCCGAAGCCGCCGTCCCGCACCTGGTCCGCGCTCAGGCGCCCCTTGCCGTAGGCCAGTGCCGCATCGGCATGGCCCGGCTTGAGGGTGGCCGGCAATCCGCTGGGCTGCTGTGTCTGCGAGATCACCAGCTCGCGCGCCTGCCGCACGGCGTCGTCGACGGTGTAGATCTTCGAGAACACCGGCGCTTCGAGCGCCACCGCGAGCGTGCCGCCCGCCGCATTCGCGCCGCCCGCGTGGGCGCGCAGCGTGCCATCGAGGTACAGGCTGTGCGCCGACTTGAGCACGATGCTGCCGCCGTCGCTGGCCACGTCGAGCTCGCGCCACAGGCCGCCGGCCGCCGGCACGTCGATGCGCGCATGGCTGCCCGAGGCATCGAGCAGCGCGCCGGGGCGGATGACGATCGCGAGGTCGGGTGCGTTGGCCGCGCCCTTGGCTTCCCAGTCGAGCCCGCCGCCGATGGAGATGGTGCCGCCGTTGCGCACCGTGCCGTAGCGGCGGCCGTCGTCGTCGATGCCGGTCTGCGCGCGCGCCGCCACGTCGAGCACCGCGCCCTCGCCGATCCACACCGAGCGGTTGTGCGGCTGCAACGACGTGCTCAGCGGCGAGTTGAAGGCCGGCGCCTCGATGTCGATGGCGATGCGCCCGCCCCAGGCGTTGAGCCGGCCATCGACCACGAAGCTGCTCAGGCCGCCGCCGAGCAGCTGGATCGAGCGGCCCGGATCGACCGTCACCACCGCGCCCGCGCCGATGGCGATGTTGCCGCCTTCGGTGATGCGGCGCTGCGAACGCAGCACGAGGTCGGCGCCCTGGCGCTGCACGGCCTGGCGGTTCACCGTGTCCTGCTGCAGCAGCGGCGGCGTCCACAGTTGCAATGCGATGCCGCCTTCCTGGTCGGCACCGGCCCCGGGCGCGATGCGGTAGACCGGCATGAGCACGTCGAGCTGCGCGCCCGGCGCGACCGTGAGGCCCGCATGGCCGTTGAAGTCGTAGGTGGAAAAGCCCGACTGCAGGCGCGACGCGTCGAGCACGAGCTGCGTCGCATCCGACAGCGCCGGGTCGGGACCGATGAGCAGCGCGTGGCCCGTTTCGATCTTCAGCGTGCCGCCGCCGTTCACGCCATGGCCGCGGATCTCGCCGCCGAGCGACAGGCGCCCCTTCGCATCGGTGGGCGACGCGGCCGAGTCGGCCACCAGCGTCACGTTGCCGCCCTTGCCGCCCTTCTGCTTGCCCTTGGCCAGCAGCGCCGCACCCGACGACACGTCGATCAGGCTGCCCTGCCCGATCGTCACGCCGTGCGTCGATTCGAGGCGCACCGTGCCGCCGTCGATGACCGCGAGCGTGGCCGAGTCTTCAGGCGCCGTGCCGATGTCGACGCGGCGTCCGCGCAGGTCGAGCGTGACGCCGTCGCGCACGGTGAGCGACGAATCGGCGTCCTTCGCCAGCACGCGCGGCTGGGCGCCCGCCACCGGCGACATGAAGACATTGCCGGCTTCCAGCGCGCCGCCGCGCACCGTGACGTCGGCGCCGATGTCGATGAACGCGCCGAGCAGGGCCATGCGCCCGCCGTCGGCCAGCGTGAGCGCCTTCTCGACGTTGATGCTGCCGCGCGTGCCGATGTCCAGCACCGACAGGCGCTGCGCATTCAGGTGCGCCGCGTCGAGCCACAGCGTGCCGATGCGCTCGTCGGCCAGTGCGTCGGCCGCGGCCATCTGCTGCGTGACCGGTGCCACCTCGCCGAAGCGCACGTCGGTGTCGAACAGGTCGATGCGACCGAGCGCGCCGTAGCGCCCCACCGCCAGCACGCCGCCGCGCGCCACCGCCGTCTGCGACTGGCGGTAGCCGTCGTCCAGCGCGGCGTCGCGTGCGCGTGTCTGCTGCGCGCCGTTGAACACCTCGGCCACGATGTCGCCTTCGAGCACCGCCGTGGGCGCGCTCACCACCAGCCGGCCGGCGTCGCGCCCGACGGTGTAGCCGTTCTCCAGCTTGCGCTGCGGCCCGATCAGCGGGTTGTAGAAATAGTCGGTGTTCGCCTTGCCCCAGCGCACGTGCTCGGCCTCGAAGCCCTTGTAGACGCCGTCGTACAGCAGGTCCGACGGCGCGCTGTTCAGGTTGTACAGCCGCCCGTCGTTGCCCTTGAGCCAGGTCTGGTAGATCTTGCCGGTCTGCACGTTGAGCGAGCCACCCGACAGGTTGACCGTCGAGCCCGCCTGCGTGACCACCTCGCTGCCGCCCAGCACCACCGTGCCGCCCTGCGCGGCCCATTCGCCGATGCCGTGGCCCTGGTTGCCCAGGTAGCCGCCGACCTCCAGCAGGCCGCCCGCCGCGTACCAGCGCTCGCCCTCGTAGCCGCCCACGCCGGGCGCCACGCGCACGAGCTTGCGCCGGTCGATCCACACGTCGTTGTTGAACAGCTTGCCGCTTTCGCGGTTGCGCGGGGCGTCGCGCATCTCGTTGCCCTGCACGTTGACCTTGACGTTGTTCGATTCCATCGTCACGTTCACGCCCACCGCGCCCGACACATCGAGGCGCGCCTTGTCGGCCACGAAGCTGCGGCGCGTGGCGCTGGCCGCGATCTGCCCGCCGGTGGCCAGCGTGAGCGACTCGCCCTCGAAGCGGATGTCGCCGCCCGAGACGATCTCGATGCGCGACTGGTCGCGCCGGTCCGACAGCCGCGAGAGGTTGTCGAAGAGCGCGGGCGGCACGAGCGCGCGCGCGGCGTCCTGCGCGGCCGATTCCTTGAGGAGCGCGTCGCGCTGGCTGTCGAGCGCACTGGCCTTGCCGTCGTCCTCGATCAGCACGGCCGTGACCGCGCCCTGGCCGACGGCCACGTTGCCGCGCGTGTCGGCGGCCGAGTTCAGCAGGTGCACCGTGCCGCGCACGGAGACGGTGGAGGTGGCCAGCGCCACGCCGTCCTGGCGCACGTCGCGGCCCGCCAGCGTGATGTCCCCTTCGCGCGCCACGATGAGGCCGGTGTTGCGCACCGTGCCCGCCGTGCTGTCGGCCGCGAACTGCGGCGCGATCTCGTTGCCGCGCGTGGTCGAGAAGGCGTTGGCCTCGGTGCCCATGCCCTTGCGGATCACGAAGCTGTCGCCCGCCGCGAGCTGCGCCTGGCCCTTGCGCGCGGCGATCTCGCCGGCGTTGGCCACTTCCTTGCCCAGCAGCAGCACGTAGCCGCCGCCCTGCGTGACGGAGCCGGGCTCCTTGGTGGTCAGCCGTGCGCCGGCCTGCACCTCGACCTTGCCCTGGTCTTCTTTGCGCGTGGTGAAGCTCGGCGCGGTGTCGTTCGAGTAGATGCCGCGCGCCTTGAACTGGTCGTCGCCGATGTGGGCGGCCGCCGCCACGAGGTTGCGCGTGTCGGTCTGGCTGCTGCCGCTGAACACGATGCCGTTGCGGTTGGCGATGAGCACCGTGCCGTCGGCCTTGATCTGGCCCTGGATCTGCGACGGCCGCGCCTTCGGGTCGTTCACGCGGTTGAGCACGGCCCAGTCGGCCTGCTGCTTGAAATCGACCGTGGTGTTGCGCCCGACGTTGAAGGTTTCCCAGTTCAGGATGGCCTTGTCGCCGGTCTGCTCCACGGTGACGACGGTGCGGCCGTCGACCTGTTTCTGCGAATCGCGGTTCAGCGCGCGGGCGTTGAGCCAGCCGGCGCTCAGCGAATTGGTGTCGACCTTCAAGCCGCCCTCGGCCAGGCCGTCGGGCACCGAGGGATCGTTCTGCGCGGCGGCGCGTGCGGCTGCCTGCGCGGCCTGCTGTACGGCAATCGCCTGCGCCGCGAGGCCCAGGTTGCCGAGCGACTGGCGCAGCTGCTCGTTGGCCTTCTGCTGCTGCGCCAGCGGGTTCGTCAGCATCGAGGCCGGCGTGCCGTTGGGCAGGTAGCCCGTCGCGGCGGCCGTGCCCTGCGTCACGTTCTTCTGCGCCATCCACGCGGCGCTGAAGGCGCGCTGCGCCTGTGCATTGCCCGCCAGGCCCGCCATGGCCAGCGCGAGGGCGGCGGCGTGCGCGACCGGCGCGCGGCGGAATGTCTTGTTGCTCATGTCATACCCCAGAGAAAAACCGTTCTGGAGAAGAGACCGGGCTCACCGGATGCGACCGACACGCGCGCTGCAAAAGTTCGGGAGAATTTGCGAACGAAGACGACGCACTGCTTTTTTCACAGCCGCGTCACACAGCGCGGCTAGCCCAGCAGCACGATGCCGGCGGGCAGGCTCGTGAGCTTCGCGCCGTAGCTCACGGCGATCAGCGTCTCGACATGCGGCAGCTCGTCCAGCCGCAGCCGCGCCTGCACCTTGCGGCGGCCGAGTTCGGCGCGCGTGACGATGAGGCGGCCCGGCCGGTAGCGGTTGATCTCCTCGACCACGGCCGCCAGCGGCGTGTCGTCGAACACCAGCACGCGCTCGCGCCAGGCAGTCACCGCCGCGAGGTCGGG
>NZ_BCUS01000154.1 GCF_001591345.1 Variovorax boronicumulans NBRC 103145
GCGACCAGGCCGACGCGCTGCCGTCGGTGCTCCAGCCGCTGCAGGAACTCGCCGATGCCGACCCGGCCGTGGCCGCCGCGCTGCGCACCCTGCCGCTGCCGCCCGAGGCCATCGAGTACGCCGTCGCGCGCGAAGGGTTGGAGCGCGTGTACCGCACCGAACGCTGGCTGCCGCGCTTCGACGGCGCCACGCTCGCACGCCATGCGCAGCGCCTGGGCGAAGGCGAACGCAAGCTGCTCGAACGCAATGCGCGCACGCTCGCCGCCAGGGTGCGCCAGCGTTTCCGCGACCACGTGCAAAAGAGCGCCCTGCCCGCCAGCCAGCTCGACGCCGACGGCAAGGTCTTCAAGAAGAGCTACAACGCCGGCCGCCGCGAGCTCGAGCACGAGTTCGGCAAGACCATGCGCTACAAGGCGATCCGCGAACTGGCCAGCGGCGACACCGGCCGCGTGGTGCGCGACATGAAGCCGATCTGGCTCATGAGCCCGCTGTCGGTGTCCGACACGCTGCCGCTCGCTGCCGACCTGTTCGACGTGGTGATCTTCGACGAGGCCAGCCAGATCCCGGTCGAGGAAGCCGTGCCCGCGCTGTACCGCGCGCCGCAGATCATCGTGGTGGGCGACGAGATGCAGCTGCCGCCCACGAGCTTCTTCTCGTCGGGCCGCGACGCCGAGGAAGACACCGTGTCGGTGGCCGGCGACGATGCAGAAAGCGGCGAGGAAGGCGAACGCATCGCCGTCGTGCTCGACGCCGACAGCCTGCTGAACCAGGGCGCGCGCAACCTGCCGGCCACGCTGCTGGCCTGGCACTACCGCAGCCGCTACGAATCGCTCATCGGCTTTTCGAACGCGGCCTTCTACGCGGGCAACCTGTACACCATTCCCGACCGCAGCCTGCCCGCGCCCGAGCGCGGCGAGATCGTGGTGCAGTCGCGCAGCCCGAGCGACGAATCGGTGAAGGCGCAGGTCGACGCCCTGCTCTCGCGCGCCATCAGCTTCCACCGCGTGGCCGATGCGGTGTACGAGAACCGCATCAACGATGGCGAGGCACGCCATATCGCGCAGCTGGTGCGCGAACTGCTCAAACGGGAGACCGGGCGCAACCTCGGGATCGTGGCGTTCTCGGAAGCGCAACAGGGCGAGATCGAGGAGGAGCTGAACGCGCTCGGCGCGGTCGACGCCGACTTCGCGGCGCGGCTGGAGGCCGAGTACGTGCGCGAGGAAGACGACCAGTTCTGCGGCCTCTTCATCAAGAACCTGGAGAACGTGCAGGGCGACGAGCGCGACATCATCATCCTCAGCATCTGCTACGGCCCCAACCCCGAGGGCCGCATGCTGATGAACTTCGGCCCGATCAACCAGCGCGGCGGCGAGAAGCGGCTGAACGTGATCTTCAGCCGCGCCAAGCACCACATGGCGGTGGTCTCGACCATCCGCCACGAGGCGATCACCAACGACCACAACGAAGGCGCAGCGGCGCTGAAGAACTTCCTGCGCTATGCCGAGTGCCTGTCACGCGGCGACGAGGACACGGCGCGGCGCGTGCTCGAAGGCATGAACCCGCTGGCGCGCGGCCACGTGGCGCGGCAGGCGCGCACGGACGAGGTCACGGCGCAGATCGCGCAGGCGCTGCGCGCACGCGGCCATGCGGTGGACGAACAGGTGGGACAGTCGCGTTTTCGCTGCGACCTCGCGGTGCGCGCATCGGGCCAGGGCCACTATGCGCTGGGCCTCCTCGTGGACGGTGCGGCGCAAGAAGGCACGCGCCACAACGTGCTGGAACGCTACGTCTCGCGTCCGCGCATCCTCGACGCTTTCGGCTGGCAGGTGATGCAGGTGCTGGCCAAGGACTGGCTGCACGCCCCCGAGGCCGTGCTCGACCAGGTCGAGCAGGCGCTCGGGAAAAAGGCCGGGGTCAGCGCAGGACGGTGATGACGCGCTTGACGTCGAGTTCGGTCTTGCCGGTGAGCCGGTCCTTGTCGAACTCGCCGCTGAGCTCGACGCGCACCTTGTCGTCGATCTTCACGCCCGGCGGGAAGTACTTGGCGTCGATCTCGACCTTCAAGCGCCCCGTGTCGTCGGCAAAGGTGTAGTGCTCGCCACCATCGTGCGAGACGATGAAGCCGCGCACCGTGGCGTGCTGGTCGTCCTGGCCGGTCTCGATCAGCTGCTTGACCGTCAGGTTCGGCTCCGAGCTCGGGCCGGCGTACTGGGCCCAGGCCGCGGCCATGGGCAGCGCCACGCCGAACGTCAACGCGGTGGTCTTGAGGATCTTCTTGAAATGCATGCGGTCATTCCTCCTGTGAGTGGCCCGAGGCCAGGTTGCAACAGTCTGATGGACCGCACGCAGGCCCCGAGGTTCCCCGGGGCTGCGCGATCCGATCAATCGTAGATGACCTGCGCCTTGCCCGCTTCGGCCTGCGCGGTCCAGCTCGCGAGCGCCGCATCGGTCGGGAAGAACTTGGCGCGCTCGCCCAATTGCAACTCGACCTGCGCCCCGCCCCGCGCCATCGACAGACGCACGGGCAGGCCGTGCACCAGGTCACCGACCTCGGTCTGCTCGGTGCGCGCCGGAAAGTCTTTCAAGAGGCGCGCGATCTCTGGCACCTTGCCGTTGACCGCCACGCGCAGGAACTTGCCGAAGCGGCAGCGCGCCGAGGCCAGGTCCCACACCTGCTGCACCTGGAAGCGCGCCTCGAAGCCGCCGCGCGCGGGCTGCAGCTTGCCGCTCACGATGACGAGCTCGTCGTCCTTCAGCGTGTTGCGGTTGGCGTTGATGAGCGCCTCGTCGGCCGTGGCGTCGATGGACTCCGACTTGTCGTCGAGCTTGAAGATCGCCAGCCGGCCGCGCTGGCCGTTGATGACGCGGAAGTCGCTCACGATGCCGGCAATGACCTGCGGGTCGCGGCTGTCGAGCAGGTCGCCGATCTCGCGCTTGCAGAAGCGCCGCACCTCGTGCGAGACCTCGTCGAACAGGTGGCCCGACAGGTAGAAGCCGACCGCCGTTTTCTCGAAGGTCAGGCGCTCTTTCACGCCCCAGGGCGTGGCGTCGACCAGGTCGGGTTCCTGCGTGGCCGAGCCGTGTTCGCAGTCGCCGAAGATGTCGGCCTGCGAGGCGTTGGCCGCCGTGGCAATGGCGAACTCGAAGGCGCGGTCGACCGAGGCGATGAGCGAGGCGCGGTTCTGCTGGATGGCGTCGAACGCGCCGGCCTTGATGAGCGCTTCGACCGTGCGCTTGTTGATGCGCTGGCGGTCGATGCGCACGCAGAAGTCGTACAGGCTCTTGAACGGCCCACCCTCTTCGCGCGCCCGCACCACGGCCTCGACCGCGAGCTGGCCCGTGCCCTTCACGGCGCCCAGGCCGTAGCGGATGATCCGGTTGGTGACGGGCTCGAAGCGGTAGTTGCCGCGGTTCACGTCCGGCGGCTCGAAGGTGATGTTGAAGTTCTTCTGGGCGTCTTCGAACAAGAGCTTGAGCTTGTCCGTGTCGTCCATTTCCACGGTCATATTCGCGCAGAAGAACTCGGCCGTGTAGTGGACCTTGAGCCAGCCCGTGTGGTACGCCAGCAGCGAGTAGGCGGCGGCGTGCGACTTGTTGAAGCCGTAGCCCGCGAACTTCTCCATCAAGTCGAAGATTTCGTCGGCCTTGTCCTGCACGATGCCGTGCGTGGCCAGGGCGCCCGCGCGGAACTTCTCGCGGTGCTCGGCCATTTCCTCGAGCTTCTTCTTGCCCATCGCGCGGCGCAGCAAGTCGGCGCCGCCGAGCGAGTAGCCGCCCAGGATCTGCGCGGTCTGCATCACCTGCTCCTGGTAGACCATGATCCCGTAGGTCTCGGAGAGCATCTCGGCCACGGCCGGGTGCGGGTACTCCACGTCTTCGCGGCCGTGCTTGCGCGCCACGAAGCTGGGAATCAGGTCCATCGGGCCCGGACGGTACAGCGCGTTCAGCGCGATCAGGTCTTCCAGGCGCGTCGGCCGCGCGTCCTTCAGCATGCCCTGCATGCCGCGGGATTCGAACTGGAACACGGCCTCGGTCTTGCCGTCGGAGAACAGGCGGTAGGTCGGCCCGTCGTTCAGCGGGATGTTCTCGAACGCGAAGTTCTCCTGCCCCTTGTGGCGCTTCATGATGAACTCGCGCGCGATCTCCAGGATCGTGAGCGTGGCCAGGCCCAAGAAGTCGAACTTCACGAGGCCGATGGCTTCGACGTCGTCCTTGTCGTACTGGCTCACGGCCGATTCGCTGCCGGGCTGCTGGTACAGCGGGCAGAAGTCGGTGAGCTTGCCCGGCGCGATGAGCACGCCGCCGGCGTGCATGCCGATGTTGCGGGTCATGCCTTCGAGCTTCTGCGCGAGCTCGACCAGCATGCGCACTTCTTCTTCCTTCTCGATGCGCTCCGCCAGCTGCGGCTCCATCTCGATGGCGTAGTTGTTCTTGTCGCCTTCGATCTTCTTTTCGGGCGGGTACTGCAGCGTGACCGACATGCCCGGCTTGTTCGGGATCAGCTTGCTGATGCCGTCGCAGAACATGTAGCTCATGTCCAGCACACGGCCCACGTCGCGGATGGCCGCGCGCGCGGCCATGGTGCCGAAGGTGGCGATCTGGCTCACGGCGTTGCGGCCGTACTTGTCCTTCACGTAGTCGATCACACGGTCCCGGTTGCCCTGGCAGAAGTCGATGTCGAAGTCGGGCATCGAGACGCGTTCGGGGTTCAGGAAACGTTCGAACAGCAGCTTGTATTCGAGCGGGTCGAGGTCGGTGATCTTCAGCGCGTAGGCCACGAGCGAGCCCGCACCCGAGCCCCGGCCCGGGCCCACGGGGCAGCCGTTTTCCTTGGCCCACTTGATGAAGTCGCCCACGATCAGGAAGTAGCCGGGGAAGCCCATGTTCAGGATCGTGTTGATCTCGAACTCCAGGCGCTCCACGTAGCGCGGCCGTTCGGCCTCGCGCTTGGCTTCGTCGGGGTACAGGTGCTTCAGCCGCACCTCCAGGCCCTCGAACGACTCCTGGCGGAAGAATTCGCCGATCGGCATGCGCACGCCTTCGCTGATGAAGGGCGTGGGAAAGTCGGGCAGCTGTGGCTTGCCGAGCACCAGCGTCAGGTTGCAGCGCTTGGCGATTTCGACCGTGTTGGCCAGCGCGCTGGGCACGTCGGCAAAGAGCGCCTGCATCTCGGCGCTCGACTTGAAGTACTGCTCTTCGGTGAACTTGCGCACGCGGCGCGGGTTGCCGAGGATTTCGCCTTCGGAAATGCACACGCGCGCCTCGTGCGCCTCGTAGTCCTGGCGTTCGGCGAACTGCACCGGGTGCGTGGCCACCACCGGCAGCTTCAGGCGGGCGGCGAGCTTCACGGCGGCGATCACGTGCGGCTCGTCCTCGGGACGGCCGGCGCGCTGCAGCTCGATGTAGAAACGGTGCGGGAACATGCCCGCCAGTTGCAGCGCCAGTTCGGCGGCGCGCTCTTCCTGGCCCTGCAGCAGCGGCTGGCCCAGCGGCCCGGCCTGCGCGCCCGACAGCGCGATCAGCCCGCCCTGCAGCTCCTGCAGCCATTCGAGCTTGCAGGCCGCCTGCGACTGGCCGCGGCTCACGTTCTGCGTCCAGGCCCGGGCCAGCAGTTCCGACAGGTTGAGGTAGCCCTCCATGTTCTGCACCAGCAGAATGAGGCGGGTCAGCGCGCCGGGCTCCTTGCCCAGCCCGTCGATGAAGATTTCAGCGCCGATGACGGGCTTGACGCCCTTGCCCCGGCCCTGTTTGTAGAACTTGACCGTCCCGAACAGGTTGTTCAGGTCGGTGATGGCCAGCGCGGGCTGCTTGTCGGCAGCGGCGGCCTTGATGACTTCGTCGATTCGATTCGTGCCATCGACGACGGAAAACTCGGTGTGCAGACGCAGGTGAACAAACATCCGTCGATTGTAGGAAGCGCCACCCCACGATGTGGTGCGGTGATCCCTACAATCCCGCCCCGTGCAAGAGATTTTGAATATCGCCGCCTACAAGTTCGTGGGCATCAACGACAGCCCCGTGCTGCGTGAGACCCTGCGCGAGCGCGCGCAGGCCCTGGGACTGATGGGCACGATCCTGCTGGCGCCCGAAGGTATCAACCTGTTTCTGGCGGGAACGGCGCAGGCCATCCACGCCTTCCTGGCCGACCTGCGCGCCGACGCGCGCTTTGCCGACCTCGAAACCAAGGAAAGCTGGTCGGCCACGCAGCCCTTCCGGCGCATGCTGGTGAAGCTCAAGCGCGAGATCATCCGCATGGACCACCCCGCGATCCAGCCCGCCGCCGGCCGCGCGCCCGGCGTGGACGCGCCCACGCTCAAGCGCTGGCTCGACCAGGGCCACGACGACGAGGGCCGCGAGATCGTGATGCTGGACACGCGCAACGACTTCGAGGTCGACGAAGGCACCTTCGACGGCGCGATCGACTGGCGCATCACCAAGTTCACCGAATTCCCGCCCGCACTGAAAGCGCACCGCGCTGACTTCGAGGGCAAGACCGTGGTGAGCTTCTGCACCGGCGGCATCCGCTGCGAGAAGGCGGCCATCCTCATGCGCGAGGAAGGCGTGGAACACGTGCTGCAGCTCGAAGGCGGCATCCTCAAGTACTTCGAGGACGTCGGCGGCGCGCACTACCACGGCGACTGCTTCGTGTTCGACGGCCGCCGGGCCCTCGCGCCCGACCTCAGCGCGCGCGCCTCCGACGCCAGCGCCCGGGCCTCGGAAGACCCGGACATCGGCATCAAGCAATAAACGGAAGGCTCAGACCGGCGTGGTGCCCGTGTCGGGCTCGCGCACGCCGAAGGGCTTGCCCGGCAGCGGAATGAACTCGGTCTCGCCGGGCACGTGGCCCATGCGCTGGGCAGCCCAGTCGGCGCCGGCCTCGAGGATGCGCTCGCGCCGGCTCGAGACGAAATTCCAGGTGATGTAGCGCGGGCCGTCCAGCGGCTCGCCGCCGATCACCATCAGGCGCACGGCGGCGTCGGCAGTGAACACCGCGCCCTGCCCGTCCGGCAGCACCGCCATCGTGTGGGCGGGCGCCGGCTCGCCGTTCACGCGCGCATCGCCGTCGACCATGTAGACCGCCAGTTCGGGCGCCAGCGCGGGCAGCTCGAAACGGCCGCCGGCCGGCAGCGCGATGTCGAGGTAGACCGTCTGCGCCAGCGTCTTCACCGGCGAGCGCACGCCGAAGGCCTCGCCCACCAGCACGCGCACCGGCACGCCCTGCACCGTCAGCTCGGGAATGGCGTCGGCCGGCGTGTGCTCGAAGCTGGGTTCGACCTCTTCATGGGCCTGCGGCAGCGCAGCCCACAGTTGCAGGCCGTGGTTCACGAAAGTGTCGGCCAAGAGGCGCTCGGGCTTGCGCTCGGAGTGCACGATGCCGCGCCCCGCGGTCATCCAGTTGATGGCGCCGGGCTGGATTTCCTGCACGCTGCCCAGGCTGTCGCGGTGCATCATCGCGCCCTCGAACAGGTAGGTGACCGTCGACAGGCCGATGTGCGGGTGCGGGCGCACGTCGTGCGCGTTGCCGGGCTGCTCGGTGGCCGGGCCGAAGTGGTCGAAGAACACGAAGGGCCCGACCGAGCGGCGCTGCGCCGCCGGCAGCACGCGCCGCACGTTGAAGCCACCGCCCAGGTCCTTGTCGTGGGGCCGCAGCAATTGGATTTCGGGGATGGTGTCGGTCATCGTGGTGTCCTTGTGGGCGAAGTTCGGTGGGGCGTTATGCGCGCGATCTTGCCACCGCGCCGATGCGCTCGCCGAAGGCACGCGCGGTTTCCAGGTCGCCCTTGGGCATCTCGGCCGGGCTCGCGTCCGAGGGCGACTGCGTGAGCAGGCCGCCGTAGCCGCCGACGTAGTTCATCGCGTCGCGCGTGGCCGCCTTGTTGTTGGTCGGCAGGATGCCCATGCTGACCCAGATGCCGCTGTGCTGCATGGCCAGCGTCCACAGGTAGGTCATGGTCGTGACCTTGTCGCCGTTCATCGTGGCGCTGTTGGTGAAGCCGGCGAAGAGCTTGTCTTTCCAGCCTTGCGTGTACCAGACCTTGGACGACGCGTCGGCGAATTTCTTGAACTGCCAGCTCACGCCGCCCATGTAGGTCGGCGAGCCGAAGATGATCGCGTCGGCCGCGGCCAGCGTCTCCCAGCCACCGGCCGGCAGGTTGCCGTCGGCGTCGATGGCGAGCAGCTGCGCGCCCGCCCCGTCGGCCACGGCCTGGGCCACGCGCTGGGTGTGGCCGTAGCCGGAATGGAAGACAACGACGATGTTTGCCATGAAACGGATTTCCTCAAAGAAGCAATGAAGTCAGCAGGCCGCGCCCACGAGGTGCGCGCGGCCTGGAGGGGAGCGAGCTTACTTTTTATCGATGCTGAAACGGCCGGCGCCGAAGGCGGCGAATGCGAGCAGACCGCCTGCGATCGCGATGTTCTTGAAGAACATCAGCTGGTTCACGAAGGCCTTGTCGGCGGGCATGCCCCAGTAGTTGTGGAACATCACGGCTGCGGCCACGGTGAAGATCGCCAGCACGATCGCCGACACGCGCGTCTTGAAGCCGACCAGCAGCAGCAGGCCGAGCCCCAGCTCCACGACGATCGCGATGACCGCCGCCACCTGCGGCAGCGGTGCGCCCACCGAGGAGATGTACCCCACGGTGCCGGCG
Source organism: Variovorax boronicumulans NBRC 103145 (assembly GCF_001591345.1). Taxonomy (GTDB): domain Bacteria; phylum Pseudomonadota; class Gammaproteobacteria; order Burkholderiales; family Burkholderiaceae_C; genus Variovorax; species Variovorax boronicumulans. The sequence goes on from NZ_BCUS01000154.1 coordinate 8,652, forward strand.
AAGCCCATGAGCTTGCCGAAGCCGGCGGGCACGAACAGCGCTGCAAGCAGCACGCGGCCGATGAGTGCCAGGGTGTCCTGGGCAGCGTTGGGGGCGGTGGTTGTGGTGGTAATGGCCATGGTGGAACTCCTCGTTGGTTGTTGAAGCGAAAGGAACAAAGAAAGGAAAAAAGACGCCGTCTCAGGCCGTCAGGTCGAACACCAGCACTTCGGCATCCTTGCCGGCGCCGAGCGTGAGTTGCGATTCGCCTTCGAGCATCGCGGCGTCGCCGCCCACGAGCTTCTGGCCGTTGACTTCGAGCTCGCCGCGCACCAGGTGCACGTAGCTCTTGCGTTGCGGGTCGAGCGCCAGGCTGGCAGTCTCGTCGCCGTCGAACAGGCCGGCGAACAGGCGTGCGTCGGCGTTCACCGTCACCGAGCCGTCGCGGCCGTCGGGCGAGGCCACCAGGCGCAGGGTGCCGCGCTTCTCGGCGTCGCTGAACTGCTTCTGCTCGTAGCCGGGGGTGATGCCGCGTTCCTTGGGCTCGATCCAGATCTGCAGGAAGTGCGTGGTCTCGTCGGCCTTGTGGTTGAACTCGCTGTGCATCACGCCACGGCCGGCGCTCATGCGCTGCACGTCGCCCGGCGGAATGGATTCGATGTTGCCCATGCTGTCCTTGTGCGCGAGTTCGCCCGAGAGCACGTAGCTGATGATCTCCATGTCCCGGTGGCCGTGGGTGCCGAAGCCGGCGCCCGCCGCCACGCGGTCTTCGTTGATCACCCGCAGGTTGCCGAAGCCCATGTAGGCCGGATCGTAGTACCCCGCGAAGGAAAAGCTGTGGAACGAGCGCAGCCAGCCATGGTCGGCATAACCGCGTTCCTGGGATTTACGCACTTGCAACATATCGAACTCCTTGCTGCCCCACCCGGTTCGGGCGCCGGGGCTTTCGTCGTGGGCCGCGCCGGATGCGCAGCGGATGAGAAGAATTCTGGACCTCCATCCCCCTCTGAAAGACGCCCGGTTTTGATGGCATCATTCAAATTATTTGAATGATGGAGCCCGCCCCATGACGAGCGCCCGAGACGTCCTCACCCCCGACGCGCTGGCCATGCTGCAGACGGTGGCCACCACCGGCAGCTTCGCCGCCGCCGCGCGCGCGCTCGGCCTGGTGCCCAGCGCGCTGAGCTACCGCGTGCGCCAGATCGAGGACGCCCTGGACGTGCTGCTGTTCGACCGCAGCGCGCGCCAGGCCCGCATCACCGAGGCCGGCGCCGAACTGCTGCGCGAGGCTGCGCGCCTGCTCGGCGAGATCGACGCCGTGGCCAACCGCGTGAAGCGCGTGGCCACCGGCTGGGAACCGATGCTGACCATCGCGGTCGACAGCGTGATCGCACGCGACCCGCTGCTCGACCTGTGCACCGCCTTCTTCGCGCTCGAGCCGCCCACGCGCCTGAAGCTGCGCGACGAAACCCTGCTCGGCACCATCGAGGCGCTGACCAGCGGCGAGGCCGACCTGGCGATCGGCGCGGTGCTCGATGCCGCGAGCCTGGCCTTCACCGCCACCGGCATCCGCAGCCGGCCGATCGGCGAACTGCGCTTCGTGTTCGCCGTGGCGCCGCACCATCCGCTCGCGCGCCTGCCGCAGCCGCTGAGCGACGCGGTGCTGCGCCAGCACCGCGCGGTGGCCGCGGCCGACTCGGTGCGCAGTGGGCCGAGCATGACCGTGAACCTCGTCGGCGGGCAGGACGTGCTCACCGTGCCCAGCATGCAGGCCAAGATCGCCGCGCAGTTGCACGGCCTGGGCGGCGGCTTCCTGCCCGAGCCGATGGCGCGGCCCTACATCGAGGCCGGCCACCTTGTCGAACTGCAGACCGAACGCCAGCCGCCGCTGGGCACCATGCACTGCGCGTGGCGCGTGCGCAGCGCGGGCAAGCCGGGGCGCGCGCTCGCATGGTGGCTCGCGCAGTTCGAGCACGAGGGCACGCGCAAGGCGCTGCTCGAACGGCACCGGGGCCGCTGAACGCCGCGCGGTGCGGGGCTGCATAAGGGTCGCCCCCAGCCCGGGGACGCGCGCAGACCGAGGTAGAGTGTGCACGGCCTCCTCCGTCATCACCCTGTCAAAAGAAAAGAGTCCGCCATGCCCAAAGCCAAAGCCCGCGCCACCGCCGACCGCCACCGAACTCCCGCCGCCGCCCGCCACTTCGCCGTGATCGGCGCCGGCATTGCCGGCGTGGCCTGTGCCCGCACGCTGATGCAGGCCGGGCACCGCGTCACGGTGTTCGAACGCGAGGCCACGCCGGGCGGGCGGATGGCGAGCATCGACACCGCCTTCGGCCGCTTCGACAGCGGCGCGCAGTACTTCACCGTGCGCGATCCGCGCTTTGCACAGGTGCTCGCCACCACGCCCGCGCTGTGCCGCCCCTGGAGCGCCAACCTCGTGCGCGTGCTCGACGCCCACGGCCGCGTGGCCGAGGCGGCGCTGCCCTCGCTGGAGCCGCACTGGGTCGCCCAGCCCGGCATGGACGCGCTCGTGGCCCACTGGGCCGCGCCGCTGGGCGAGCAGCTCGTCACCAACACCCAGGTCACCCGCATCGAGCCCGACGCGCTCGACGCCACCCGCTGGCAGCTGCGCACCGCCGGCGCGGACGATTCGCAGCATGTGTACTCCGGCTTCGACGCCGTGCTGCTGGCCGTGCCACCCGCACGCACCCGCGAACTGCTCGCCGACGGCGAACGCTCGGCCACGCTGAGCCGCAAGATCGACCGCGTGCGCATCGCGCCCTGCTGGACGCTGATGATCGCCTTCCCCCAGGCCAACCAGGCCAACATGTCGCACCTCGGCCCGCAATGGAACGTGGCGCGCAGCACCCACCACCGCGTGGCGTGGCTGGCGCGCGAATCGTCCAAGCCCGGCCGCGAGCGCGTCGAGCGCTGGACCCTGCAGGCCAGCGCCACCTGGTCGCAAGAACACCTGCGCGACACGCCCGCGCGCATCGAGGCCAAGCTGCTGCGCGCCTTCTCGGAGATCACCGGCATCCACGCCACGCCCAGCCACGCCAAGGCACGCTGCTGGCCCGAGGCGCAGACGCAGGTGCCCGTGGGCCAGACCCACCTGTGGGACGCCAAGGCCCGCATCGGCATCGCGGGTGACTGGTGCATCGGCCATCGCGTGGAAGACGGTTTCGTTTCGGGCCTTTCATTGGCCCTCGCCGTTCTCTAAGAAAGGATGCGGGCCACCGGCCGCTTCGCCCCCTCGCCCACCGGCCCGCTGCACGCCGGCTCGCTGGTGGCCGCGCTCGCGAGCTGGCTCGACGTGCGTGCGCGCGGCGACCAGGCGCGCTGGCTGGTCCGCATCGAGGACGCCGACACCGAGCGCTGCCTGCCCGGCATGGGCGAGCACATCCTGCGCCAGCTCGCCGACTGCGCGCTGCTCCCCGACGAACCGCCCGAGTGGCAGACGCAGCGCACCGCGCACTACGAGGCGGCGCTGGCCGCGCTGCGCACGCGCGGCCTCACCTACCCCTGCGGCTGCTCGCGCAAGGACATCGACCTGGCCCTGGCCCGGCTCGGCCATGCACACGAGCGCCACGGCGAACGCGTCTACCCCGGCACCTGCCGCGACGGCCTGCACGGCAAACCCGCGCGCGCCTGGCGCTTTGCCGCGCACCGCATGCCGGCCGGCGACCTGCACTGGCACGACCGCCGCCTCGGCCCGCAGCATCAGGACGTGCAACGCGAGGTCGGCGACTTCGTGCTGCGCCGCGCCGACGGCCCCTGGGCCTACCAGCTGGCCGTGGTGGTCGACGACGCCGAACAGGGCGTGACCGACGTGGTGCGCGGCGAAGACCTGGCCGACAACACGGCGCGCCAGATCCTGCTGCAGCAGGCGCTCGGCCTGCCCACGCCGAGCTACCTGCACACGCCGCTGGTGCGTGGCGCCGACGGCGACAAGCTCTCCAAGCAGAACGGCGCCACGGCCATCGACACCGCCACGCCGCAGGCCGCGCTGGCCGCGCTCGATGCCGCCGCGCACGCCCTCGGCCTGCGCCCC
>NZ_BCUS01000155.1 GCF_001591345.1 Variovorax boronicumulans NBRC 103145
GAGCCGTGGACCAGCGACGGAACGCCGGCCGGCACGCGCGCCGTGGCCGACCTCGCCGCCGGCGAACGTCACGCCATGCCGCTGGGCTTTCGCACGCTGGGCGACGCCGTGCTCTTCGTGGCCGACGACGGCCATGGCAACGACCGCCTGTGGTCGCACCGCAGGGACGGCAAGGTGACATTGATCGGCGATCCGCTCAAGGAGCGGCTGCGCTGACACCGAAGGCCTGCGTGGCCGCGTAGTCGCGCAAGGCCTGCTGCATGGCCGCGGCAATGGCGGGGTGCGTCGGGTCGTGGCCTGCGCCCTGCGCCCACTGCAGCGGCGCACCCAACACCTGCGCCAGTGCCTGCGCGCCCTCGGGCGGACACAGCGCGTCCTGCGTGCCGTGCACGATCAACGTGGGCACGGCAGGCAACGCGGCGCAGCGCTGCAACAACGAGGGCGCATCGAGCCAGCAGCTGTGCCGCAGATAGTGGCTCTGCACGCGGTAGCGCGCCACGAGCCGCGGCAGCATCGCTTCGTCGATCGGCGGCGCTGTGCCTCCCGTGGCGAGGCGCTGCTCCCAATCGAACCAGCAGCGCGTCAGCTCGCATTGCCGCGCCCAGGTGCCGTGTGCGAAGACCTCGGCGATCGGCACCGTCACCGGGCATTGCCGGCGCCCGGCCTCGTCCCACAGTGCGCGCCATGCGGGGCCGTCGTGCTGCAGGGCACCGGCGAAGAGCGCGTGGATGTCGCTCGGGCGCGCGAGGAACACGTTGCGCAGCAGCAGGCCCGCGACGGCCTCCGGGGCGTCGAGCGCATGCATCAGCGCCAGCGTGGCGCCCCACGAGCCGCCCACCACCAGCCATCGATCGATGCGCAGATGCGCGCGCAGCAGACGCAGGTCGGCCAGCAGATCGGCGAGCGTGTTGTGTTCGATCGATCCTGCAGGTGTGCTGAGGCCCGAACCGCGCTGATCGGGGCAGACGATGCGGTAGTGCGCCGGATCGAAGTCCCGGCGCAACAGCGGCGAGCAGCCCGAGCCCGGCCCGCCGTGCAACACCACCACGGGCAGGCCCGCCGGGTTGCCATGCTCCTCGACGTGCATCACATGCCCGCCATCCAGCGGCAGGCGATGGGTGATCGTCATCGGCGCGTGTTCTCAGCTCAGCGCGTTCGCGTCGGTGCGAAAGACGAGGTCGCCCGCACGCCGCGCGCCCGGCACGAAGCGGATCGGCGTGCCATGGTCGCGCGGATCACCCGCCGCCTTGACCATCGCCTCCACCTCCTCATGCCGCGGACTCTTCGGGCACACCGGGTCCGTGGCCGCCGCGTCGCCGGTCAGCAGAAAAGCCTGGCAGCGACAGCCCCCATGATCCTTCTCCTTCTCGTCGCAGCTCTGGCAGGTGCTGCTCATCCAGCCCGTGCCACGGTACGCGCCGAAGGCCGGGTTCTCCTGCCAGATGCTGCGGATGCTGTGCTCGCGCACATTGGGAAAGTCGAGCCCGGGCAGCATGCGCGCGCTGTGGCACGGCAGCGCCACGCCGTCGGGCGCGACCACGAGGAACACGCTGCCCCACCCCGCCATGCACGGCTTGGGCTTGCCCTCGGCGTAGTCGGGCACCACCCAGAGGATCTTCATGCGGCCGTCCAGGCGCGGGCGATGGGTTTCCACCACCGCCTCGGCCGTTGCCAGCATGTCGCGCGAGGGCATCAGCATCTCGCGGTTGCGCCAGGCCCAGCCGTAGTACTGCACGTTGGCGAGTTCGAGAAAGTCGGCTTCCATCGCCTCGGCCATCTCGATGATCCGGCCCACGTGCGGCAGGTTGTAGCGGTGCATCACGCAGTTCAGCACCATCGGGTAGCCGAGGTCCTTGATGGTGCGGGCCACGCGCTGCTTGAGATCGAAGGTCTTCGTGGAGCTGAGGAAGTCGTTGAGCTCGCGGCTCGAATCCTGGAACGACAGCTGGATGTGGTCCAGCCCCGCGCGCTTCAACGTCTCGGCCCGCTGCGGCGTGAGGCCCACGCCCGAGGTGATCAGGTTGGTATAGAAGCCGAGCTCGTGCGCCGCCGCGACCAGCTCGGGCAGGTCGTCGCGCAGCAGCGGCTCGCCGCCCGAGAAGCCCAGCTGCACCGCCCCCATCGCGCGTGCCTCGCGGAACACGCGAATCCATTCGGCCGTGTCCAGCTCCTCGCGGTAGCGCGTGTAGTCGACCGGGTTGGAGCAGAAGGCGCAGTGCAGCGGACAGCGGTAGGTCAGCTCGGCCAGCAGCCACAGGGGCGGCTTGGCCACGGCGCGGGGTTGCACCTCAGCGAATCCAGTGGCGTCCACGGGCCTGCTCCAGAAATTCGAGCACGTCGGCATGCAGATCGCTCTCGCCGAAGGTGCGCTCCAGGTCGGCCACGAGCGCGGCCACCGAGGTCTTGCCGTCGCAGCGCTGGAGGATCTCGGCCGCCGGCCCGTTCAGCTTGATCATGCCCTCGGGGAACAGCAGCACGTGGCACTGCTGCGCCTCTTCCCACTGCATGCGGTAGATCGAGGTGAGCGCCGGCTGGGCATCGTCGGTCCATGCGGTCATGGCTGCTGGTCTTTCGGAAGGTCGTCGGGATAAGCCTTCTCGATCGCGTCGAGCATGGCCCAGAGGATGTCGAGCTTGAAGCCCAGGATGTGCAGCGCGCGCTGCTGCCGCTCGCGCGTGGTGCACCACTGCATCGCCACCTCGAGGCCGTGCTCGACGTCGCGGTCGGCCAACGGAATACGGCTGCGAAAGTAGTCCAGGCCCGAGGTGTCGATCCACGGGTAGTGCGTGGGCCATCCCGCGAGCCGGTCCTTGTGGATGCGCGGCGCGAACATCTCGGTGAGCGACGAAATCACCGCCTCCTGCCACGGCGCCGTGCGCGCGAAGTTCACGTAGGCATCGACCGCGAAGCGCACGCCGGGCACGACGAGCGCGTGCGACTCCAGCACCTCGCGCGCCAGGCCGGTGGCGATGCCCAGGCGAGTCCAGATCTCGATGCCGCCCGCGTTGGCGCCTTCATGGTCGCCGTGCCCGTCGTGGTCGAGCATGCGCACCACCCAGCGCCGGCGCGTGGCGCGGTCGTCGCAGTTGGACAGAACGGCGGCGTCCTTCACCGGGATGCGGCACTGGTAGTAGAAACGGTTCGCCACCCAGCCGCGCACCTGGAAGGGTTGCAGCTCGCCCGCGTTGAGCCGGCGATTGAACGGGTGGTGGCTGTGGTAGCGCGACTCCATGGCGCGCAACCTCGCTTCGAACGCCTGCGGGGACCATGAGCCTTGTGTCTCTTGTGTCACGTGTTCAGATCTCCAGGGCCATGCCGTCGAACGCGACCTCGATGCCGCGACGCACGAGCTGTGCGCGCTGTGGCCCGTCTTCGTCCAGGATGGGGTTGCTGTTGTTGATGTGGATGAGCACCTTGCGTTTTGCAGCGCAGGCGTCGAGTGCTTTCAGCATGCCGGGGCCGTGCGGCCCGTCGCATTGCGGCAGGTGGCCCATGTCGGCCGCGTGCTTCTTGCCGAGCCCGGCCGCGACCATCTCGTCTTCGGTCCAGAAGGTGCCGTCGACGAGCACGCAGTCGCAGGCATCGAGGCTGCGGCGCTCGGCCTCGCCGACCTGCGCCAGGCCCGGCGCGTAGAGCACGCGCTTGCCGGTGGCGGGGTCTTCGATGAGCACCGCGGCGTTCTCGCTGCGCGCCTCGGTCTGGCGGCGCGGCGAATACGGCGGCGCCTTGCCGGGCACCGGCAGTGCCTGCAGCCGCAGGCCGGTGATGTCGTGCCAGGCGCCGCCGCCGGGCTCGAGCGACAACGGGTGCCAGGTCACGCCGCAGTAGCTGTCGAGCGTGCGCAGCAGCGGCAGGCTGCCGGTGAGGTCGTCATGGGCCTCGGGCGTGCAGTACAGCTGCAGCCGCTGCCCTTCGCGCAGGCTCAGCAGGCCTGCGACGTGGTCGATCTGAGAGTCCATCAGCACCACCGCCTCGATCGGCGAATGGCGCAGTCCGTGGCGCGGCCACAGGGCCGGCGAGGCGCGCAGTTGCGCGCCGAGGTCGGGGGAGGCATTCAGCAGAATCCAGCGTTCGCCATCGGCCGACACGGCGATCGAACTCTGCGTGCGGGGCGTGGCCCGCACCTGCCCGCTTCGCTGGCCGGCGCACAGGCGGCAATTGCAATTCCATTGAGGGAAGCCACCGCCCGCTCCCGAACCCAGCACCAGAATCTTCATGGGGGCCCAACAAAAAAACACGGCACCGGCGCAAGGCCGGTGCCGTGGGTCTGCGCGCTCAGCGAGCGGAGATGTACATCGTGATTTCGAAACCGAAACGCATTTCTTCGAACTCAGGCTTGCACCATTTCATCGCATTGCTCCTTCAGTGGTTGGGGTTGAGGACATATCAATAGACGACGATCTTTCCCGTCGGGCGCGGGCTATGGCAGTCGTTGTAAAAGTATTCGCCCGGCGTGTCAAAGGTGTGGGTCTGCGACTGGCCCGGGTTCAGCCTGAAATTGAACCGCCCTTCGAAGAACTGCGTGGCGCAGTGGGTGTTGGCGTTGGCTGCGGGGTTGGTGAAGGTCACGGCGGTGTTGACGGGCACGCGCATGAAGGTCGGCGTCATGGCGTTGACGGCCGTCGATTCGGTCGCGCCCGGCTCGTTCGCCGCCGTCTGCACGCGCGCCAGGAACACGGTGTTCGGCGTCGGCAGTGCCGCGCCCTCCACCGCCGCGCCCGACACGGGCCGACGCACCACGGGCGGTGTCGGCGTGGCGGCCGCGGTCACCGCGCCGCCGACCTTGAAGGCCCACAGCCGGTCGCCGCGCGGGGCCGAGTCGCCGTACGGAATGCTGGTGCCGCCCGAGAACACCGCGATGTACTGCTCGCCGTCGATCTCGTAGGAGACCGGGCTCGCGCTGATCGCCGCGCCGGTCTGGAAGCGCCACAGCTCGGTGCCGTCCTGCGCATCGAGCGCCAGCAGGTTGCCGTCGGGCTGCCCGATGAACAGCAGGTCGGAGGCCGTGCTCAGGATGCCGTTGCCGTGCGCCACCGAGTACGGCAGCGGCTTCTTCCACTTGACGAGGTTGGTGCTCGGGTCCACCGCCACGACCGCCCCGGTCATGTAGGTGCCCGGCGGGCGCAGGCCGTTGCTCGACTCGCTGAGCGAGTGCGCTGCCGACACGTAGCCCATGCCCGTGTAGACCAGGCCCGTGCGCTGGCTGAAGGACTGGTGGTTCCAGTTGGCACCGCCGCCGTGGCCCGGGATGGAGAGGATCGGCACATCCCAGTGCGCGTCGTACAGGCAGCCCTTCGTGTAGTTGGGCACCGCGCGGTTCGGGTCGCCCGGAATGGCCGTGCCCAGCGGCTGGTCGACGATGCAGGTCTCGGTCCAGGCGCCCTGGCGCGGCAGGGGCTGCGTGGGCCAGCTGGCCTGGCGGGCGTCCTGCTTCACGGGCACTTCGTCGATGCCCAGCGGCGCGCTGCCGTCCTTGCGATCGAGGATGTAGTACATGCCCGTCTTGCTGCCGTAGATGACGACCTTGCGGTCCTTGCCGTCGATCTTCACGTCGGCGAGCACGGGCGACATCACGTTGTCCATGTCCCAGATGTCGTGGTGCACCGACTGGAAGTGCCACTTGTATTCGCCGCTCTTCAGGTCGAGCGCGACGATGGAGTTGGCGAACAGGTTCTGCCCCGGGCGCGAGGAGCCGTCCTGCGACGAGCCGCCGCGCACGTTGCCGAAGGTCCAGTACACCAGGCCCAGCTCGGGATCGACCGCGGGATGGATCCACGGCGTGGCGCCGGTGCGTGCCGTGTCGGGTGCGCCGCCCCAGGTGTCGTAGCCGAGTTCGCCCGCGCGGGGCACGCCCCAGAAGGTGGTCAGTACCTTGCCGGTGAGTGCGTCGGCCGAGAATGCGGCGCCGCGGTTGCCGTCGTTGGTGCCCAGGTACAGGCGCTTGTCGTGGTAGACCAGCGCGACCTTCTGCAGCGCGCCCTTGTAGTCGGGATCGGTGCTGCTGGTCGGGTACTGCTTGATCCACTCGACGGCGCCGGTGTCGGTACGCAGTGCCACGAGGCGGTTGCCGGTGGCCACGGTGAACACCAGGCCCAGGTCCTTGGCGACGGCCACGCCGCGGCGTGTGATGCTGCCGTAGGGCGTGGTCCACTTCCACTTCGTCACACCGGTCTTGCCGTCCACCGCGACCACGTTGCCCACTGCGGACTCGATGTAGAGCACGCCGTCGACGACGACGGTGGTGCTCTGGTTGTTGCCGGTGGTCATGCCGCCTTCGATCTGGTTGACCCAGGCGCCACCGAGCTGCGTGACCAGGCCCTTGTTGATCTTGCGCAGGCTCGAATAGTTCTGGTTGCCCAGGTTGCCGCCGACCTTCGGAAAGTCCTTGTCGCCGGCGGTGCAGCAGTCCGACAGGTCGGCCGCGGGTGCGGCGGCGGCCGGTGGCGATGCAGGCGGCGGTGTGCCGGCAGACGGCGGCGGCGCGGGGGCCGGCACCACGGGCAGCACGGGCGTGCCGCCACCGCCGCTGGAGCCGCCGCAGGCGGTGATCAGCAACGGCGATGCAAGCACGCCGCACGAGATCAGCAGCGTGACCAATGATTTTTTCTTCATGGATGTCTCTACTCGGTGAACGTTGGAACAGGGATGTTCGAAACGACCGGTGGCGCGCACGGCGCCGCACCGGCCCCGGGAGGTCGTGGTTATTCAGTGGTACAGAAAGGCGTCAGGCCCATCGCCGACTTCACGCCTTGCACGACGAGCTTCTGGAACTCGATCGCGCCCACGCCCGACAGGTCGGCGGTGAACGAGTGCGCGTTGTGCCCGAGGGTCGTGAGCCATGCGCGGCCGCCGTCGTAGTACTGGCACCAGGCGACCGGATGGAAGTCGGCGTGGCCGGGATGCGGCGCGGAGGTGAGCGGCTTCAGCGTCGAGGTGTCGACCTTGGCCAGGAACTTCACCTTCGTCGGGAAGGGCATCAGGTTGTACCACTCGTCCTGGAAGGAGAAGCGCTTGGGCACGTCCTTCGTCGAAGGGTCGTCCGAGACGATCTCTACATCGCCCGCGCGGTTCGGTCCGTGGTTGTAGAAGTTCGCGTTGCCCAGCAGGCCTTCGTAGTAGGGCCAGTTGTATTCCGCGCCGAAGGCGTTGTGCAGGCCGACGAAGCCGCCACCGCGGCGCATGTAGTTGCGCAGCGCGGTGCGGGCGGCGTCCTGGCTGGTGCTCACCGCGCCGTTCCACAAGGTGTCGCGGTTCGAGCTCGCGAAGATGATCGCCTTGTAGTTGTTGATGCGGCTGCCCAGCACGGCCACGTCCTCGGTCCAGTCGACCGTGATGCCCTCGGCCGACAGCATGCGCACGAGGCCTGCCTGCATCACGTTGTCGGTGTTCATCGTCGGGTTCAGGCCGGCCGCCATCGGCGTGCCCAGCACGGCATGGCGCGGGCCGGCGGTGCGCGAGTAGATCAGCACGCGGTCGGGCGTGGTGGCGAACGCGCCCCAGTCGTTGTAGCACTTGGGGTTGGTGCCGCGGCAGACGTTGTAGTACTCGTCGAAGCTGTCGTCGACCTCGGCCACCGGTTCGGTGGGCGCCGGCACTTCGTCGGTCGGCGCGGGCGGCGGTGCCGATGCAGCAGGCGCAGGCGCCACGGGCAGGAACGGCAAGGCCGTGCCACCTCCGCCGTCGCCTCCGCCGCAGGCAGTCAATGCCAGCGCGAGCGCGGCGGCCGATGCAAGTCCGAAGGGAATGGATCTGGGATGTGTCAACGGAGTCTCCTCTTGGTGGTCAATGGCGGAATCGGACGGGCGCACGCGCCCAGCACGTGTCGCTGCGCCGCGGGTGGCGGCAGGCGCAGACGTGGGAGTGACGGAAATTGCCGGCGGGAACGAAGAAAGAGTTCGTCGTCAGCCGTGAGAGCGCGCTACTTGCGGATGCGCACGAGTTCGTCGTTGTAGAGCTTGACGATGGCGGGGTCGTACTGGGCGGCGAACTTGTCGACGACGGGCTTGGCGATGTCGCGCATGCGCTTCTGTTCAGCTGGTGAGAGTTCGTTGAACTGCGCGCCCTTGGCCTGCAGGTCGCCCACGGCCTTCTGCGCGGCGGCGCGGCTGACCTGGCGCTGGTAGCCGCGCGCCTCGTTGGCCGCGTCGTTCATCATCTTCTGCTCGGCCGGCGTGAGCGAGTCCCAGAACTTCTTGCTCACCAGCACGATGTTGGCGGCGTACACATGGTTGGTGGCGCTGACGAACTTCTGCACTTCGTAGAACTTGTTCGACAGGATCACCGCATAGGGGTTCTCCTGGCCGTCCACGGCCTTGGCCTCGAGGGCGCCGTACAGCTCGGCAAAGGGCATCGGTACCGGGTTGGCCTTGAAGGCCTTGAAGGTTTCGAGGAACACGGGGTTGGGGATCACGCGGATCTTCAGGCCCTCGAGGTCTTCAGGCTTGGCGATGGGACGCTTGCTGTTGGTGACGTTGCGAAAGCCCAGGTCCCAGTAACCCAGGGCGACAAGGCCCTTCTCGGGGAGCTTGGCGATCAGGGCCTGGCCCAGAGGCCCGTCGAGCAGTGCATCGGCCTGCGCGAAGTTGTTCACCGAGAAGGGGAAGTCGACGAGGCCGAACTCCTTGACGATGCCTGCGAGCGACGTGGTGGCCGGCGCCGACATCTGTTGCACACCACCCTGCAAGGCCGACTGCTGCTGCATCTCGTTGCCCAACTGCGAGGCGGGGAACTCCTGGACCTTCATCTTGCCGCCGCTCTTGGCCGAGAGCAGTTCGGCAAAGCGCTTGACGCCGAAGCTCACGGGGTGGTCGGCGTTGTTCAGGTGGCCGAAGCGGATCACGCGCTCCTGCTGCGCTTGCGCAACAGCAGGAACGACCAGGGCGAGGGCAAGGCCGGCGGTGGCCAGCGAGCGGTAAAGCGTTCTCAAAGTTGTTCTCCAGCGTGCGATTGAGCGGTCCATGCCGGGGCGCTTCACACGCGCCCCGACTCCTGGCGGCGCGATCTTATCGATTTAGTGGAAAATCTTTCTACTAGTGAAAACACTTGGCAAAATGCTAGAGTCGTCTCATGACAGCCATACTCGAACGCAGCTTCAAGGTGCTCGAACACCTCTCCGGCCACCCCGAGGGCCGAGCGCTTTCCGCGCTTTCTGCCGAGCTGGAAATGCCGTTGAGCGCCACCCACCGCCTGCTGAGCGAACTGGTGCGCTACGGCTATGTGCGGCAGGACCAGAGCCATGGCGACTACATGCTGACCATCAAGCTGGTGTCGCTGGGCCTGAGCTTCTTGAGCAACAGCGGCATCGTCGACGTGGCACAGCCGCTGCTCGACCGGCTCGCGGTCGCGTCGGGCGAGCTGGTGCGGCTGGCGGTGGTCGACGGCGACGAGCTCACCTTCGTCGCGAAGGCGCAAGGCGCCACGCGCGGGCTGCGTTACGACCCGGACATGGGCCTGTCGGTGAACCTCTCGTGCAGCTCCGCAGGCCACGCCTGGCTCTCGACCATGACGGACGAGCAGGCGCTGCAGCTCGTCGCGAAGCAGGGCTTCGGCCAGCCGGAAGACTTCGGCCCCAAGGCGCCGACCACCGTGAAGGCACTGCTCGTGTTCCTGCGCGCCACGCGCAAGCGCGGCTTCTCGATGATCAACGAGGTGTTCGCCCCCGCGATGACCGCCATGGCCGCGCCGGTGCGCGGTGCGCATGGCGGCGTGATCGGCGTCATCACCATCGCGGGGCCGCTGGTGCGGCTCACGGAAGAACGCATGCTCGCGCTGGGCCCGCAGCTGCTGGCCGCGGCGGACGACGTGGCGCGCGCCAGCGGCGCGTCCGCCCTGTTCAAGCGCCGGGCCTGAAGGCCCTGCCAGTCGTCAGTCGACCTTCACCTGGAACAGCACGAAGCCCGTGCCGCCCGGCTCGACCGTGCCGGTGAAGCGCCAGTCGATCGCGCCCGTGCCCCCTGCGGGTTGAACGGTGGTGCAGGCCACCGCGCCCGCGGGCGGCGCGTTCGCCGGCGTGGTCTTGACGCAGCCCGTGAGCGACGCCGGCGTGGTGCCGGTGGTCGCGCTCACGAAGGTGGTGTAGCCCGGCGTCATGTCGTTCACGACCATGCTGCGGATCGGCGCGTCGCCGTTGTTCGTGTAGGTGATGCGGTACTCGAGCGTCTCGCCCGACTTGGCCTGGTTGTTCACGCCGAAGGTGCCGCTTTGCGTGATGTTGCGCACTTCCTTCTTCAGCTCCAGCGCCACGCCCGACACGGTCGTGAGGTCGTCCAGCGTGAAGCTGCCGCTGAGCGACGGGCTCGCGTTGGTGTAGGTGAAGTCGGCGCGGATCGTCGCCCTGTTGTTCGAGCCCAGCGGCGCCGTGGCGGGAATGAATTCCTGCACGATCACGCAGACCTTGCCCGCGAAGGCCACGGGCGTGGCCGCCGCGCTCGGCGGGTACAGCTGCGCCGCGCCGGCCTGCAGGCTGCCGGTGCACCCCACGTCCGCGAAGACCTTCGTCGTCCAGCCGGTGATGGCCGGCGTGGCCGTCTCGCTCGCCACGCTGAAGCGCACCTGCCCAGCCGTGCCGGCCGTGAAGGTGTGGGCGTAGGTCACGGTGCTGCCCGGCAGGCCAGTCTTGGCGCCGTCGGTCGCGAAGGCGCTGTTGTCGACGTCGCCGAAGTTCAGGTTGGCATGGCCCGTGCCGTTCCAGCTGAAGGCGATGCGGTCGGGCGTGCCGGTGCGCGTGTAGGTGTAGGTGCCACCGGCCGCAGCAACCGCTGAGCCCGAAGGCAGCGCGACATTGCCCACCGAGGCACCCGTGGACACGCGCGTGCCCGGGTTGGTTTCTTCCACGCACATCGCCGAGCCCGTGGCCGTGCCGGCCGGCACGCTCAGGCTGTAGGCACCCGACGCGTCCGTGAGCGCGCTCGCGTACACGGCAGCGCCGCAGTTGGTCAGCCGCACGGTCGCGCCCGACAGCGGGCCTTCGCCGCCGTTGACGATGCCGTCGTTGGCCGTGCCGCTGCCCACGCCGTTGTCCAGGAACACGCGGCCGCTCACGATGGCCGCGAGCGTGTTGGTGAAGGTACAGACCACCGCCGTGCCGTTCGTCAGCCCGGCCGCGGGCAGCGTGACGGTGCCCGCCACCAGATCGACGGCCGCCGTCGCCCCGCCCGCCAGGCCCGTGCAGGTCGCGCCCGAGAACGCGAAGCCGCCGGGCATCGAGGCCGCGACTTCGGTCAGCACCGTCTGCGTGTTGGCCGTGGTGAGCGTCTTGATGGTGCCCACCACCGTCGAGCCCGACACCGAGACGTTGATGCTGTCCGAGCCGAAGCCGTTGGTGCCGCTGAACGCGAAGGTGCCCGTGCCGCCCAGCGCCTGCTTGCGGATCTGCACCGTCGGCAGGCGGTTGTTGCTGTAGGTGCAGACGATGGCCTTGCCGGCGTCGCCGGCGCCGATTGCCAGCGTGTTGCTGGCCTGGCCATTGGTGCCGCTCAGGGCGTTGGCCGTGGCGCCGCCGTCGGCGGTACATGACAGCACGGTCGTGTAGTTGGCCAGCGTGCCGGTGGGCATCGTTTCCGCCGGGAAGGTGATGGTGTTGCCGACCGCGGCCACCACCGCCGTGCCGCTGTTGCCGGCCGTGGGTGCGGTCGCGGTGAACGCGGCCGTGTTGTTGGCGCTGCCCGAGGTGGCGCCGATGCTGGCAACGTTGCCCGCTTCGCTGTTCGCGCCCCAGGCCTTGCGCACCTGCAGGGTGACCGTCTTCTTCGCGTTGGTGTAGGTACAGACGATGGCCTTGCCGGCGTCGGCCGCGGCAATCGCCAGCGTGTTGCTCGCCTGGCCGTTGGTGCCGCTCAGCGGGTTGGTGGTGGCGCCGCCATCGGCGGTACAGGCGAGCACGGTGCTGTAGTTCGCGAGCGAGCCCGTGGTCATCGTCTCGGCCGGCAGCGTGAGCGTGCCGCCGACGACCATCGACACCGCAGCGCCGCTGTTGCCGGCGGTGGGTGCGGTCGCGGTGAACGCCGACGTGTTGCTGCTGCCACCCGTGGTCGCGCCGATGCTGGCCACGTCGCCGCTCGTGCTGTCCGCGCTCCAGGCCTTGCGCAGCTGCACGGTGACGGTCTTGGGCGTGTTGGTGTAGGTACAGACGATGGCCTTGCCGGCGTCGCCCGCGCCGACCAGCAACGTGTTGCTGTTCTGCCCGTTGGTACCGCTGAGCGCGTTGGCCGTGGCGCCGCCGCCGGCCGTACAGGCCAGCACCGTGGTGTAGTTGGCGAGCGTGCCCGGCGCCATCGTCTCGGCCGGCAGCGTGATGGTGTTGCCGGCCTGCACGGTCACGGCCGTGCCGCTGTTGGCGCCCGTGGGCGCCGTCGCGGTGAAGGCCGAGGTGTTGCTCGATCCGCCCGTGCTCGCGCCGATGCTCGCCACGTTGCCGGCGATGCTGTTCGCACCCCAGGCCTTGGCGATCTGCAGCGTGG
>NZ_BCUS01000156.1 GCF_001591345.1 Variovorax boronicumulans NBRC 103145
CCCGACGCGTCGGCGGCGGCCGCCGCGCCCACGCCGCCCGAGCGCCTGCGCTTCGCGGGCTGGCGCCTGGACACCGCCGCGCGCAGCCTCAGCAACGCGCAGGGCGAGGCCGTGGCGCTGACCACGGGCGAGTTCGACCTGCTGTGCGCCTTCGCGCGGCACCCGGGCCGCGTGCTCTCACGCGACTTCCTGCTCGAGCAGACCCGCGGTCGCGAAGCCGCCCCTTTCGACCGCACGATCGACGTGCAGGTCGGCCGGCTGCGCAAGAAGATCGAGGCCAACGCCGACGATCCGCAGCTCATCAAGTCGGTGCGCGGCGCGGGCTACATCCTGGTGCCGCCGGTCACCCATGGCTGACGGCAACGCCCCCTCGATTCCCGGCCTGCCCTCGGGCGTCGAGGAAGGCAGCGTGTTCCGCTCGCTGTTCGCTGCCTACCCCGATTCACTGCTGGTGGTGGACCAGTCGGGCCGCATCGTGCTGGCCAACCCCTCGGCCGCCGCCATGCTCGGCTACGCGGCCGACGAGCTCGTGGGCCTGAGCGTGGAAGCGCTGGTGCCCGACAGCATCCGCCCGCGTCACGCCGCATTCCGCGAGGCTTACGGCCGCGCGCCGCGTCCGCGCCCGATGGGCACCGACATGGAACTCGTCGCCAAGCGCAAGGACGGCAGCGAGGTGATGGTCGAGATCGCGCTGAGCCCGCTGCAGAACCAGGGCCTGCCCTTCGTGGTGGCCGCGATCCGCGACATCGGCGCCTACCCGCGCGTGAAGCAGGCACTGCAGCGCGCGCGCTACAGCGAACACCTGGCGCAGCTGGGCCGGCTGGCGGTCGACACGCGCGACCTGCAGGTGGTGCTGGCGCAGGTGCCCGACATCGTCGCGACCGCATTGCAGGTCGAGGTGGCGATGGTGTGGCTGCTCGACGGCAGCCAGCGCGAGTTCCGCCTGGCCAGCGGCGTGGGCC
Organism: Variovorax boronicumulans NBRC 103145; assembly: GCF_001591345.1. GTDB lineage: Bacteria > Pseudomonadota > Gammaproteobacteria > Burkholderiales > Burkholderiaceae_C > Variovorax > Variovorax boronicumulans. The sequence goes on from NZ_BCUS01000156.1 coordinate 963, forward strand.
TGGTCGCCGACGAGAGCGTGGGCCTGCGCATCGCCAACCGGCCCGACACGCAACCCGGCTACGTGCTCTCGCAGGGCTGCCCCGTCGTCGTGACCGACTACCGCGAGGAGCGCCGCTTCACCGTGCCGCCCGCCTACCTCGAGGCCGGGCTGGTCAGCGCGCTGGCCGTGCCGCTGTCCGACCGGGGCCGCGTGACCGGCATGCTGTCGGTGCGCGCCACCGCCGCGCGGCGCTTCGGCGACGAAGAGATCCGCTTTCTCGAATCGGTGGCGAGCCTGCTGGCCACCAGCCTGCAGCGCGTGCAGACCGAAGAGGCGCTGAACCACGCGCAGCGCCTGGAGAGCGTGGGCCAGCTCACCGGCGGCATCGCGCACGACTTCAACAACCTGCTGACCATCATCCAGGGCAACCTGCAGGTGCTCGAGGAGCTGCCGCAGCTCGCGGCCGACGGCTATGCGCAGCAACTGGTGGCCGCCGCCGCGCGCGCCAGCCGGCGCGGCGCCGAACTCACGGGCAAGCTGCTGGCCTTCTCGCGGCGCCAGATGCTGCAGCCCGACGCGGTCGACGTGCGGCAGATGCTGCACTCGCTCACCGACATGCTGCGCCGCACGCTCGACCAGCGCATCCAGATCGAGATCGACGCCGACGACCCCTGCCCCGCCGTGCGCGCCGACCCGGGCCAGCTCGAATCGGCGCTGCTGAACATCGCCATCAACGCGCGCGACGCCATGCCCGAGGGCGGGCGCCTGCACTTTCGCGCCGAGGCCTGCGACGCCCTGCCCGCCACCGTGCGCCAGGAACTGAGCGACGCCGATGCCGGCCGCCGCTTCGTCGCGCTCTCCATCGCCGACAGCGGCACCGGCATGACCGACGCGGTGATGGAGCACCTCTTCGAGCCCTTTTTCACCACCAAGGAAGCCGGGCGCGGCACCGGCCTGGGCCTGAGCACGGTGTACGGCTTCGTGAAGCAGTCGCGCGGCGCCATCGCCATCGACAGCAAGCTCAACGCCGGCACCACCGTGACGCTCTACCTGCCGCAGGTCGAGGCCGATGCGGCAAGCGCTGCGACACCTGCCGACGAAGAGCCCATGGAGATCGAAGCCGAGGCCACGCTGGCCCCGGGCCTGCGCGTGATGCTGGTCGAAGACGACGCCGAGGTGCGCCAGGTGGTCCACACCTTCCTCACCACGCTGGGCTGCGAGGTCGCGACCGCTGCCAATGCGGAGCAAGCCCTGCCCGCCATGGCCGCCGAGGCCACGCCCTTCGACCTGCTGCTGAGCGACATCGCGCTCGGGCCGGGCATGCGCGGCACGCGGCTGGCCGCCGAGGCGGTGCAACGCCAACCGCGGCTGGCGGTGCTGCTGATGTCGGGGTTCTCGGCCGAGCTGCTCGACGCCGACCGCGAAGCGCCCCCGGGCTGGGAGCTGCTGCGCAAGCCCTATTCACGCAGTGAGCTCGCGCGCGCGATGGCGCGGGCGCTGCTCAACGTCGCTTCTTACTGAAGCATCGCCGGCGCCGGCGCCAGGCAGCGCTGCACGAAGGCCGAGAGCGCGCCCACGTCGGGAATCTGCACCTCGCGCCGGCCCTTGGTGGCGAAGCCGATGACCTTGTCGCGCGCCAGCCGCGAGAGTGCGCGGCTCACGCTTTCGAGCGTCATGCCCAGGTAGTTGCCGATTTCGGCGCGCGTCATGCGCAGCGTGATCTCGTCGGTGCGCATGCCGCGGTCGGCCAGCGACTCGGCCCAGTAGCGCAGGAAGTCGGCCACGCGCGCGTCGGCCGGCAAGGTGCACACCGACATCAGCGAATCGCGGTCGTGCGCGATCTCGCGGCTCATCGCGGCGTGCAGCATCTGCAGCAGCGCGGGGTGCGTGGTGCACGCTGCCAGCAGCGATTCGTAAGGAACGACCCAGACCTCGCCCGTGTCCATCGCCACCGCGTCGCACACGTAGCGCTGGCCCGCGATGCCGTCGAAGCCCAGCCAGTCGCCGCGGAACTTCAGGCCCACCACCTGCTCGCGGCCGTCGGCCGAGAGATTCACGATCTTGAAGAAGCCCGAGTTCAGGATGTAGAGGTTGCCGAAGCGTTCGCCGGCCTGGTAGATCACGTCGCCCGTGTGCACCATGCGGCGCTGCGGTTGCAGCTGCTCGGCCAGCAGGCGCAGGCGCTCGGCCGTGCGGCGGCCCGCGTCTTCCTTGTGCACCGTCGGAAGGGGCCGAAGCGGGAGGATGGGGTTGGGGCGGGCACTCGTGAGCATGGGGATTCCTCGGCGTTCTGTCTGTCTTGTGTGGCGTTGCCTGCGATCAGGCGATGTCTCGATGCTAGGAAGCGCGAGGCCCCGCAGTGACAACGGCCCGCATCGGTGCGTAACGTCGGGCGAATGCTCTGTGTCCGGCGTGTAACAGCGGGGCGCTCCTTGATGTGCGTCAAGGCCGGCGCGGCGTGGGTGGCTAGCCTCCGCGAGACACATGTCGAACCTTGCCATGCACCCTTCCACCGCCGCGTTGTCGCCCCAGAGAGAGGCCAGCCTGCTGGGCCGCGCCCGGCTGCTCCAGCGCGCCGCGCTCGACGGCGCGGCGCCGCCGCGGCTGCTGCGCGGCAAGAACCTCGGCCTGCTCAGCGAGACCGGCGACAGCGCCGCGCTCGCCCTGTTGCGCCAGGCCGCCGAGGAACTGGGCGCGCAGGTCGCGACCATGCGTTCCAGCCTGTCGACCGACACGCCGGTGCAGGAGCTGCAGCACACGGCGCGCATGCTCGGACGGCTCTACGACGCCGTCGCCTGCGAGGGCATCGACGCGGCGCTGGTGCGCCAGATCGGCCAGCACGCGGGCATTCCGGTGCACGACGGCGCCGCGGCCGACAGCCACCCCACGGCCGCGCTCGCGGGCCTGCTCGGCGAGCGCACGGCGGCGGCGGACAACCGGCGGTTCGTGCTGCAGGCGTTGCTGATCGAAAGCATCGCCTGACGAGATAGCGCGTCAGCCGCACCAGTCGGCGATGCGGTGGCTCAGGTCCATCCACAGCGCCTGCAGCGCCACCGCTGCCAACAGCACACCGGCCAGCCGCGCACCCCAGGCCTGGCGCGTGCCGCTGTCGCCCCACCCGCGCAAGCGCTGCCACAGCCACGGCGCAGCGAGCAGCGACACGCTGCTGCCGAGCGCAAACAGCGCCATCGTCGAGGCGCCCTGCAGCGGGCCATTGCCCAGCGCGGCCAGCATCAGCGCCGAATAGAGCAGGCCGCAGGGCATCGCGACCCACAACGTGCCCGTGGCGAGCACGCCCAGCAGCGAGCCGCCGGCCATGGGCCGCAGACGCGCTTCGAGGGCGCGCCCGGCGCGCTGCGCCCACAGCGGCTGGCGGCCCGCGATGGCGAGCACCACGCCCCAGGCGAGCACGAACACATGCAGCATCACCCACAGCGGGCGCCAGGCCGCGACCTGCGCGCTGGCCGCGCCCAAACCGTGCAGGCTCGCGGCGGCGATGGCGCCGGCGGCGGCGTAGCTCGCCATGCGGCCGAGATGGAAGGCGACCGGTGCGACGGGATGCACCGCCTGCGCGGGCCCGCCCGCCGGCACGATGCGGATCACCGCGGACGACACCGCGCCGCACATCGCCACGCAGTGCGGCCCGCCGGCGAGCCCCATCAGCAATGCGGCGCCAGCGAGTGCGGGTGAGTCCATCTTCCTAAACCACGCGCGAGAAGCGCGTGCGCGTCGCGGCGCAGTAGCGGTCGAACACCATCGCCACCGCACGCACGAGGAACCAGCCGGCCTCCGTGACCTCGATGGTGCGCGGCGACAGGCGCACCAGCCCTTGCTCGGCCATCGGTGCCAGCGCGGCGCGCTCGGGGGCGAAATAGTCCGCGAAGGCGATGCCGTGCGCGGCTTCGACCGCGTCGAAGTCCACGCGGCCCCGGCACATCAGCGCCATGATGACCTCGCGACGCAGCACATCGTCGTCCGACAGCGCGAGCCCCTTGACCACGGGCAGGCGGCCCTGGTCGAGCAGCGCGTAATAGTCTTCCAGCGTCTTCGCGTTCTGGCTGTAGGTCGCACCCACGCGGCCGATGGCCGACACGCCGAGCGCGACGAGGTCGCCGTCGGGCTGCGTGCTGTAGCCCTGGAAGTCGCGGTGCAGCCGGCCCTCGCGCTTGGCCACGGCCAGCGGGTCGTCGGGCAGCGCGAAGTGGTCCATGCCGATGTAGACGTAGCCGGCCTCGGTGAGCGCCGCGATCGCGCGCCCGAGCATGCGCACGCGCGTGGGCGCGTCGGGCAGCTCGTCGGCCGCGATGCGCCGCTGCGGCTTGAAGCGCTCCGGCAGGTGGGCGTAGGCATACAGCGCGATGCGGTCGGGCCGCAGTTCGCGGATCTGCGCGAGGGTGCGCTCGAACGAGGCATCGTTCTGGCGCGGCAGGCCGTAGATCAGGTCGACGTTGATCGATTTGAAACCCAGTGCGCGCGCCGTGTCCATCAGCGCGAAGACCTGCGCCGCCGGCTGGATGCGGTGCACGGCCTGCTGCACGGCGGGGTCGAAGTCCTGCACGCCGAAGCTCAGGCGGTTGAAGCCGAGCGCGGCCAGCGCCGCGAGCCGCTGTGCATCGACGGTGCGCGGATCGATCTCGATCGACTGCTCGCCGCCCGGCACGAAGGCGAACGCGCGGCGCAGCAGGGTCACCAGTTCGCCCAGTTCCTCATCGTCGAGAAAGGTCGGCGTGCCGCCGCCCAGGTGCAGCTGGCCGACCGGCGCACCGGGCCCGAGCTGCGCGACCTGCAGCGCCACTTCGCGCGCGAGGTAGTCGAGGTATTGCCGTCCGCGCTCGCGGTGCTTGGTCACGACCTTGTTGCAGGCGCAGTAGTAGCACAGCGATTCGCAGAACGGGATGTGCACGTACAGCGACAGCGGCTCGCCGGCCGTGTCCGCATCGCGCCGCAGGTGCAGCGCCTGCGCGTAGTCCTCCGCGCCGAAGGTCTCGACGAAGCGATCGGCCGTGGGGTACGAGGTGTAGCGCGGGCCGGGCACGTCGAAGCGGCGCAGCAGCTCGACGGGCAGCACGGACGGGGTCTCGGGAGCGCAGGCCAGGGGCAGGCTCATGACGCAGTCTCTTTCTCGGACGGCAGCGCCAGCAGCGTGGTGCACGCGCTCGAGGCCGCCGCCATCAGCCAGAACACGAAGAAGGACACGGTGTAGATGCCCTGGCGCGACATGCGCAGTGCGTCGGCGCCGCAGTACGAATGGATCGGATCGATCATCGCGAACACCAACACCTCCATGCCGCAGGCCACGAGAAACGACGGCCACAGGATGCCGGCGATGCGGCGCATGGCACTCATGGGGCCGCCCTCTTGGGCACCGGCACATCGTCCTCGGGCGTCGCCGCGTGGTTGCGCCCGGCCTGCGCCGGCATGCGCTTCTTGTCGGCCAGCGTGCGGTTGATCTCGATGCCTTCGCGGTAGTAGTCCTCCGACACCAGCACCTCGGGCGTGCGCAGCGCCAGCCACACGGTCGCGATGCTCGCGAGCACCACGGCGGCGGGCCCCGCGATCACCAGCCAGACCAGCGGGTAGCGCCACCAGGGGCCTGAGGTTGTGGGCGCATTCATCGGCAGGGCATCGTTCATGGGAAGACCTTTCAGCGCGGCACCAGGAAGACCGCTTTTTCGGAAACCTGCGCCGCGCCATCCACCTGCCGGATGTCGAAGTGCACCGTGTGCGAACCGGCCGGCGCGGCGCCATAAGGCACCTGCAGCCGCACCGCGACCCAGCGCGCCTGCGCGGGCTCGACCTCGATGGCCTCGTCGGGCGACGCCACGCTCAACCCGTCGATGCCGCGCGCGGCGATGCGGTAGTGCTGCGTGCGCTCGGTCGCATTCATGATCTGCAGCCGGTAGACGTTCTCCAGCCGCCCGCCTTCGACGATGCGCGCCAGCGAGGCGCGGTCGCGCACCACGTCGACCTTCAGCGGCGTGCGCACGACCAGGCTGGCGAGCAGGCCCGCCACCAGCAGCGCGAGCAATGCGGTGTAGACCAGCACGCGCGGGCGCAGCACGCGGCGCCAGAGCTGGCGGCGCGACCAGCCGGCTTCCATGCCGTTCTGCGTGTCGTAGCGGATCAGGCGCGGCGCGTAGCCCATCTTGTCCATCACGCTGTCGCAGGCGTCCACGCACAGGCCGCAGCCGATGCACTCGTACTGCAGGCCCTGGCGGATGTCGATGCCGGTGGGGCACACCTGCACGCACAGGCTGCAGTCGATGCAGTCGCCCAAGGCGGCGCTGCGCGGGTCGACGTTCTTGCGGCGCGGCGCGCGCGGCTCGCCGCGCCGCGGGTCGTAGCTGACGATGAGCGTGTCGCGGTCGAACATCGCGCTCTGGAAGCGCGCGTAGGGGCACATGTACTTGCACACCTGCTCGCGCATGAAGCCGGCGTTGCCGTAGGTGGCAAAGCCGTAGAAGAACACCCAGAACACTTCCCACGAGCCCATCTGCGTCTGCAGGAAGGCCATGCCCAGCTCGCGGATGGGCGTGAAGTAGCCCACGAAGGTGAAGCCGGTCCACAGCGCGATGCCGATCCAGACGAGGTGCTTGAAGGCCTTCTTCACCAGCTTCTCGAGCGAGAACGCGCCGGCATCGAGCCGGATGCGCGCGCTGCGGTTGCCTTCGATGCGCTGCTCCACCCACAGGAACATCTCGGTGTAGACGGTCTGCGGGCAGGCATAGCCGCACCACAGGCGGCCGGCCACGGCCGTGAAGAGAAAGAGGGAAAGCGCGCTGATCACCAGCAGGCCCGACAGGTAGATCAGGTCCTGCGGGTACAGCACCAGGCCGAAGATGTAGAAGCGCCGCGCGGCCAGGTCGAACAGCACCATCTGCCGCTCGCCCCATTCCACCCAGGGCATGCCGTAGAACACCAGCTGCGTGAGAAAGACCATGGCCCAGCGCCAGCGCGCGAACAGGCCCTGCACGCTGCGCGGGTAGATCTTCTTCGTCGCCTCGTACAGGCCGACCTCCGGCGCGGCGGCGGGCGGCGCACTGACGATCGGGATGACCGTCTTTCGCGTCATGGCGTCCCGGTCGCAGGGTTGGACATGCCCCACACGTAGGAGGCCAGCAGCTTGATCTGCGCCTCGGTCAGGCGGCCTTCCTGCGCGGGCATGGCGCTGTGCTTGCCCTCGTTGATGATCTGCACGATGGCGGCCTCGCCGTAGCCGTGCAGCCAGATGCGGTCGTTCAGGCGCGGGGCGCCCAGCGCCGGGTTGCCCACGCCGCCAATGCCGTGGCAGGCCGCGCAGGCGGCGAACTTGGGCTTGCCCAGGCCCGCGCGCAGCGAGTCGTGCGGCTCGCCCGAGAGGCTCAGCACGTAGTTGGCGACGTTCTTCACGTCGTCGGGCGTGCCGACCATCGCGGCGGCCGGCGGCATCACGCCGATGCGGCCCTTGGTGATCGACTCGACGATCTTGTCGGGCGTGCCGCCGTGCAGCCAGTCGGCATCGGTGAGGTTGGGAAAGCCCTTGCTGCCGCGCGCGTCGGAGCCGTGGCACTGCGCGCAGTTGTTCATGAACAGGCGCTCGCCGATGGCACGGGCCTGCGGGTCGCGCGCGACCTCCTCCAGGGGCATGGGCGCGTAGCGCGCGTACACCGGCGCCAGCGCCTGCGTGGCCTTGGCCACGTCCTGCTGGTACTCGGCGCGCGAGCTCCAGTCGTTCGTGCCGCGGAAGCTGCCCAGGCCCGGGAACACGGCCAGGTAGCCCAGCGAGAAGACGATGGTCAGCACGAACAGGCCCACCCACCACAGCGGCAGCGGGTTGTTGGCTTCGCGCAGGTCTTCGTCCCAGACGTGGCCGGTGGTGTTGTCGGCGTCGGAGGGCACGCGCTTGCGCGCCGTGAGCCACAGGAGCAGCACGCAGCCCAGGATGCTCAGCAGCGAGGCCACGGCCACGTAGCTGGACCAGAAGTTACCAATGAAGTCGCTCATCGTGGGGCTCCCTTCAGTCCTGCTCGAACGGCAACCGGGCCGCTTCGGCGAAGCGCTGCGTGTTGCGGCGCGAACAGGCCCAGGCCACGATGCCGATGAAGACGACGAAGCAGGCGATGGTGGCGGCGATGCGCAGGGTGGTGATGTCGGTCATGGGGCGTTGCCTGTTCTTTCTTCTTACTTGAGCGCCAGGCCCAGCGACTGCAGGTAGGCCACGGTGGCGTCCATGTCGGTCTTGCCGGCGACCTCGTCGGCGGCCTTGGCAATCTCTTCGTCGGTGTAGGGCACGCCCACCGTGCGCAGCGCGCGCATGCGGGTGGCGATGCTGCCGGCGTCGACCAACCCCTTCTCCAGCCACGGGTAGGCCGGCATGTTCGACTCGGGCACGAGGTCGCGCGGGTTGTTCAGGTGGATGCGGTGCCACTCGTCGCTGTACTTGCCGCCCACGCGGTGCAGGTCGGGGCCGGTGCGCTTGCTGCCCCACTGGAAGGGGTGGTCGTACACGAACTCGCCGGCCACCGAGTAGTGGCCGTAGCGCAGCGTCTCCGAGCGGAAGGGGCGGATCATCTGCGAGTGGCAGTTGTAGCAACCCTCGCGCAGGTACACGTCGCGGCCGGCCAGCTGCAGCGGCGTGAGCGGCTTCACGCCCTCCACGGCCTCGGTGGTCGACTTCTGGAAGAACAGCGGCACGATCTCCACGAGGCCGCCGATGGCCACCACCAGCAGGATCAGCACGATCATCAGCAGGTTGTTGGTCTCGACCTTCTCGTGCGTGAAGCCGGTGGCGGCGGGCGCGGAGTTCTGGTTGTCAGGTGCGTTCATCGTGCGTCCTCAATGGCTTCAGGCGTGGGCGGCGGCAACGGCCGGGATCTCGGCGCGCACCGAGCGCCCGGTGATCACGGTCATCCAGACGTTCCAGGCCATGACCAGCATGCCGCCCAGGTAGAGCACGCCGCCGATCACGCGCACCAGGTAGTAGGGGAAGGTGGCCTTCACGCTTTCGACGAAGGTGTAGGTCAGCGTGCCGTCGGTGTTGATCTCGCGCCACATGAGGCCCTGCATCACGCCGGCGATCCACATCGCGGCGATGTACAGCACGATGCCGATGGTGGCCATCCAGAAGTGCACGTCGATGGCGCGCACGCTGTACATGGCGAGGCGGCCGTACATGCGCGGGATCAGGTAGTACAGCGACCCCATGGTGATGAAGCCCACCCAGCCCAGCGCGCCGGAGTGCACGTGGCCCACGGTCCAGTCGGTGTAGTGGCTCAGGGCGTTGACGGTCTTGATGGACATCAGCGGGCCCTCGAAGGTCGACATGCCGTAGAACGACAGCGCGACGATCAGAAAGCGCAGGATCGGGTCGGTGCGCAGCTTGTGCCAGGCGCCCGAGAGCGTCATCACGCCGTTGATCATGCCGCCCCAGCTGGGCGCCAGCAGGATCAGCGAGAACACCATGCCCAGCGACTGCGTCCAGTCGGGCAGCGCGGTGTAGTGCAGGTGGTGCGGGCCGGCCCACATGTAGGTGAAGATCAGCGCCCAGAAGTGCACGATCGACAGCCGGTACGAGTACACCGGGCGCCCCGCCTGCTTGGGGATGTAGTAGTACATCATTCCCAGGAAGCCGGCCGTGAGGAAGAAGCCCACGGCGTTGTGGCCGTACCACCACTGCACCATCGCGTCCTGCACGCCGGCGTAGGCCGAGTAGCTCTTCATCCAGCCCGCCGGAATGGCCGCGCTGTTGACGATGTGCAGCAGCGCCACCGCGATGATGAAGGCGCCGTAGAACCAGTTGGCCACGTAGATGTGGCGCACCTTGCGCAGCCCGATGGTGCCGAAGAACACGATGGCGTAGGCCACCCAGACCACGGCGATCAGGATGTCGATGGGCCATTCGAGCTCGGCGTATTCCTTGCCGCTGGTGTAGCCCAGCGGCAGGCTGATGGCGGCGGCGACGATCACCAGCTGCCAGCCCCAGAACACGAACGAGGCCAGCGCCGGCGCGAACAGCCGCACCTGGCAGGTGCGCTGCACGACGTGAAAGCTCGTGGCCATGAGCGCGCAGCCGCCGAAGGCGAAGATCACCGCGTTGGTGTGCAGCGGACGCAGGCGGCCGTAGCTGAGCCAGGGAATGCCGAGGTTGAGTTCGGGCCAGGTCAGCTGCGAGGCGATGATCACGCCGACCAGCATGCCGACCACCCCCCAGACCACCGACATGAGTGCGAACTGCCGCACGACGGTGTCGTCGTAGATGGCCGCGGGAGGGTGCGTGGTCTGCTGCATCGTGGTGCCCGTGAATGTGATTTGCGGGCAGTGTCTGCCCGCGTCGCCCGGGCAGGCTTGATGCAGATCAAGCCATCAATCGCTGTGTCAGTCGTTGTTCAGGATGCGGTCGCCTTCGACCTCGATGTCCTCGAACTGGCCGCGCTCGATGGCCCACCAAAGGCCCCCGAGGATCGCCAGAACGAGCACCACCGACAGCGGCACGAGCAGGAACAGCACGTCCATCTCAGGCCACCACCGCGTTCCCCGGCGCGGCCAGGCGCGCCGCGTTGAGCACCACCAGCAGCGAGCTCGCCGCCATGCCCAGTCCCGCAAGCCACGGCGGCAGCCAGCCGGCCACGGCCAGCGGCACGCACACGGCGTTGTAGGCCGCGGCCCAGAACAGGTTCTGGCGCACCACGCGCAGCGTGCGGCGCGCCTGCGCCACGGCGGCGGGAATGGCCTGCAGCGCATCGCCGAGCACCACGAAGTCGGCACGCGCACGCGACAGCGGCACGGCGTGGCCGAAGGCGAACGAGGCGTTGGCGCGCGCCAGGCTGGGGCCGTCGTTCAGGCCGTCGCCGACCATCGCCACCTCGCGCCCGGCCGCCTGCAATTGCCACAGCACCTCGAGCTTGTCTTCGGGGGCGCAATCGCCCTGCACCGCCGCGATGCCGGCCTGCGCGCCGATGGCGCGCGCCGCGTTCTCGCGGTCGCCCGAGAGCAGGCGCACCGACAAGCCCTGCGCCTGCAGCGCCGCCATGGCCTGCGTGGCGTCGGGGCGCAGCTCCTCGGCGAGCACGAAGCTGGCGAGCCAGCCCTCGTCGTCGCTCAGGTGGATCTGCGCCGCATCGACCTGCAGCGGCGGCACCTCGCAGAAGGCCGCCGAGCCCAGGCGCACGGGGCACGCGCCGTGGTCGTCCACGGCATCGCGCCGGTGCAGCGAGGCCGCCACGCCCTGCCCCACCGTCTCGCGCAGCTGCGTCGCCGACCAGGCCGGCGGCGCGCGGAACTGCGCCTGCCAGGCATTGACGAGCGCGCGCGCCGCCGGATGCAGCGACAGCGCCG
>NZ_BCUS01000157.1 GCF_001591345.1 Variovorax boronicumulans NBRC 103145
AACTCGCCACCCTGAAGGACGGCTCGCGCGACGGCCAGTTGGTCGTCGTCTCGCGCGACCTCACGCTCGCCCACTACGCCACCGGCATCGCGAGCCGGCTGCAGCAGGTGCTGGACGACTGGGGCTTCATGAGCCCGCAGCTGCAGGACCTGTACGACGCCCTCAACCACGGCCGCGCGCGCCACGCCTTTCCCTTCGACCCCGCCCAGTGCATGGCGCCGCTGCCGCGCGCCTACCAGTGGGCCGACGGCTCGGCCTACCTGAACCACGTCGAGCTCGTGCGCCAGGCGCGCAACGCCGAGGTGCCCGAGAGCTTCTACACCGACCCCCTCATGTACCAGGGCGGCAGCGACGACTTCCTGGGCCCGGTCGACGACGTGATCGTGCCCAGCGAGGCCATGGGCATCGACTTCGAGGCCGAGATCGCCGTCGTCACCGGCGACGTGAAGATGGGGTCCACGCCCGAGCAGGCGCTGGACGGCATCCGCCTCGTGATGCTGGCCAACGACGTGAGCCTGCGCAACCTCATCCCGGCCGAGCTGGCCAAGGGCTTCGGCTTCTTCCAGAGCAAGCCCGCCACCGCCTTCAGCCCCGTGGCCGTCACGCTGGACGAGCTCGGCGAGGCCTGGCAGGACGGGCGCGTGCACCTGGCGCTGCAAAGCAGCTGGAACGGCCGCAAGGTCGGCCTGTGCGACGCCGGCCCCGAGATGACCTTCCACTTCGGCCAGCTCATCGCCCACATCGCCAAGACCCGCAACGTGCGCGCCGGCAGCATCGTGGGCAGCGGCACCGTGAGCAACAAGGGCGTCGAGAAGAACGGCCGCATGGAATGGCCCAAGGGCTACTCGTGCATCGCCGAGAAGCGCTGCATCGAGACCATCCAGGACGGCGCGCCCGCCACCGACTTCATGAAGTTCGGCGACACCATCCGCATCGAGATGAAGGGCCTGGACGGGCGCTCGCTGTTCGGCGCGATCGACCAGGAGATCGTGTCGACGGCGGGGCGGCCGGTGGAGGCGCCGGTGTCGCTGGTCAATCCATCATCCGAAACTTCAGGAAATTGACAAACCATGCTGACCGGTGAGTTGAGAAACAAGGTCGATCAGGTCTGGAACGCGTTCTGGTCCGGCGGCATCGCCAACCCGCTCGAGGTGATCGAGCAGATTACCTATCTGCTCTTCTTGCGCGGATTGGACAGTGATCAAACGCGTGAAGAAAACAAGGCGGTGCGGCTGAAGACCCAGCCGGTGCGCATCTATCCCGAGGGAAAAGACGACAAGGGCCTGCCCTACGACGACATGCGTTGGTCGCGCTTCAAGAACATCGCACCTGAAGCCATGTTCACGGTGCTCAGCGATCACGTGTTTCCCTTCTTGCGCGGGCTGCACGCCTCGAAAGGCGAGGCTGCGAGCTCCGCCTTTGCGCACCACATGCGCGATGCCCGCTTCACCATCCCCAAGCCTGCGCTGCTTGCCAAGGTGGTCGATCTGCTGGACGGCATTCCGATGGATGACCGCGACACCAAAGGCGACCTCTACGAATACATGCTCGGCAAGATCGCGTCTGCAGGGCAGAACGGGCAATTCAGAACGCCGCGCCACATCATCCAGTTGATGGTCGCGCTGACTGCGCCCACGCCGCAGGACACGATTTGCGACCCCGCCTCGGGCACCTGTGGCTACCTCGTGGCCGCCAGCGAATACATCCGCGACCAATACCCCAAAGCGCTACACGACGTAAAGCAGAACGAGCACTTTCATCGGGGCATGTTCCACGGCTACGACTTCGACAACACCATGTTGCGCATCGGCAGCATGAACATGCTGCTGCACGGCGTCGAGCACCCGTCCATTCAATACCGTGACTCGTTGGCCCAAGGTCATGCCGACGATGCGGGGGCCTACAGCCTGATCCTTGCCAACCCGCCCTTCGCAGGCAGCCTTGACTACGAGAACACCGCCAAGGACTTGCAGCAGATCGTCAAGACGAAGAAGACCGAACTGCTCTTCTTCGCGCTCTTCTTGCGATTGCTCAAAGCCGGTGGCCGTGCCGCCGTCATCGTGCCCGACGGCGTGCTCTTTGGCAGCAGCAAGGCGCACAAGGAACTGCGCCGTAAGCTCGTTGAAGAGCAAAAGCTAGACGCCGTCATCAGCCTGCCCGGTGGCGTGTTCAAGCCCTACGCCGGTGTGAGCACGGCCATTCTGCTGTTCACCAAGACCATGAGCGGCGGCACCGACCACGTGTGGTTCTACGATATGAAGGCCGATGGCTGGAGTTTGGATGACAAGCGGCAGCCGTTGCTGAGCGAGGACGATCTAGGGCTCAAGCCTGTGTACGACGGGCGGAACCTCGTGTCGGACGAGGTGCACGCTAGGAATAATCTGCCCGACGTGGTGATGCGTTGGAACGAGAGGGAGGGGAGTGAGCTTCGGCGTCCACGCACGGCGCAGAGTTTCTGCGTGCCGAAGGCAGATATCGTGGCGAATGAGTATGACTTGAACCTGAATCGATACCGGGAAGTCGTGCATGAAGAGGCTGTGCATCGCAAGCCGACTCAGATTCTTGCTGAATTAAGGCGACTGGAAGCAGAGATTGCGGCGGGAACTAAGGCACTTGAGGACTTGTTGACGTGAGTAAATGGCCTTTGGTCGCAATTTCTGATGTCGCCGATATTGAGCGCGACAGCATTCAGGCTTCAGAAATCAAAACCGGCACGTTGTACGTTGGTTTGGAGAACATCGTCTCTGGTGGTAATTTTCTTGATGTGCGCGAGGTTGATCACGGCGAACTCGCGAGCAGCAAGTTCCGGTTTACATCCTCGCATCTTCTGTACGGAAAGTTGCGGCCATATTTGGCTAAGATCGCGCGACCGACGTTCTCTGGTGTTTGCAGTACGGACATTCTTCCCGTGTTGCCAGGAGCCAAACTTAGTCGAGATTATTTGTCGCACTACCTTCGGCAAAAGGAACTTGTCGATCTGGCAAATGCTCGCGCATCAGGTGCCAACCTGCCGAGGCTGAGCCCCAAAGCCTTGGCGTCTTTCGAAATTCCGTTGCCGCCACTAACCGAGCAACGCCGCATTGCCGCTATCCTCGATCAAGCCGAAATTCTTCGCACCCAACGCCGTGCGGTCATCAGTCAACTCGACAATCTCGAGCAGGCTGTGTTTGAAGATATGTTTGGGGAGCCGGAGGCGAACCCAAAGCAATGGCCTCGCCTCGCTCTTGCCGAACTCGCTATCGAAGGATTTCAGAACGGCTTGTATAAGCATGCAAGCGAATACGGGGGCGGGACGCCGATCTTGCGGATTGATGCTTTTTATGATGGCGTCGTCACGCGTCTGATCGAGCTCAAACGCGTGAGATTGACAGCAGCGGAAATTACTACTTTCGGCCTTCATGCAAACGACATCGTGATTAACCGAGTGAACAGCATCGAGTATCTCGGCAAGAGCGCGCTGATTCCGTCATTGAGCGAGCCTGTGGTGTTTGAATCGAACATGATGCGATTCACTGTGAATCAAAAAATCGCTTTGCCCGTTTACATAACAGCATTCCTCCAAAGCGGCTATATCCGACGGCAGATTGGTACGGCGGCTAAACAGGCCGTTAATCAAGCAAGCATCAACCAACGAGATGTGTCGGCATTTCAAATCAATGTGCCGCCGCTCTCTGAGCAGCGGGTATTCGCCCGAGCCATTCAGTCCGTCCAACAACTGAAAGCGATTCATCGCACGGCGTTGGCTCGCCTCGACGAGCTATTTGCCTCCCTTCAATACAGGGCCTTTCGCGGCGAGCTTGCGCTAACCAGTTTCGGCCGCCCTTCAGGCTTAGATGCGCTCCATGTGCTGGACGCAGTTGTAGGGCTCGAAGCCCTGATTTACGTCGCCAAGCGGATGCCTGCAGGCCGCCACCATCACTACAAGTCGCTCAAGGCGCTTTACTTCGCTGACAAGCGCCACTTGGAGCAGCACGGGCGGTTGATCTATGGCGAGACGCACAGCGCCTTGCCGCATGGACCGGTGCCGCAGGCTGCCTACGATGCGACGCGCGTTCTGAACGGCGAGAGGCTGATCAGCGATTTTGATGACGAGGCGCTGCGAGCGGGCCTGCGTCGCGCAAAGGATGACCAGCAGGACAAACTGGTTGCGTTGCGCGATGCCGATTTCATCAAGCTGGGCCAGGCCGAACGCGAGAGTCTGGAGTGGGCCATCCGCTATTGCGCCGACATGAGCTTCGAGCAGGTCAAGGCCGCTTCGCATGACGAGGCCTACGACCGCACTCAGCCCAACAAGCCGATTCCTGTGGCATATCTGGTCGACATGCTTCCGGCGGAAGCGCGCGAAAGACACAGGGTCTCCTGAGCCGTGCGGCCTTGTTTTTGCCACGAATAACTGCTATTTTTCGTGGCAAAAATGGGCAAACACACAGAATCCGTCGACTCCCGCGTGCTGGCACGCGTCCAATCGCACGCGCCGGGCTGGGTGTTCACGCCGGCGGATTTCGTGGATCTGGGCAGCCGAACCGCAGTGGCCACCGCGCTCAAGCGCCACAAGGCCGATGGCGTGATCCGCTTGCTGGGCCGGGGGCTATACGACGTGCCGAGCGAGCACCCGGTGCTCGGCTTGCTGTGGCCGCCTATTGAAGCGGTCGAGAAAGCGCTGGAGCGCAAGGACGGCCTTCGGTTGCAGCCTTCCGGCGCTTATGCGGCCAATCTGCTCGGTCTGTCGGAGCAGGTGCCGGCCAAGGTGGTGTTTCTCACCGATGGCGCCACGCGCACCGTCAAGGTCGGGCCGACCCAGATCACGCTCAAGCGCACCACGCCCCGCAACATGGCGGCGGCCGGGCGGTTGAGCGGCCTGCTGATCCAGGCCTTTCGCAGTCTGGGTGCGGCGCACATCACGCCGGAGCGCATCGAGCGCCTGCGCAAGAATCTGCCGGCCGTGGAGCGGGCTGGTCTGTTGAAGGATCTTGCGCTTGCGCCCGAATGGATGCATTCCCATTTCCTCGAACTCGCGAAGCCCTGACCGCCATGCCCACGCGTCACCTTGCCCCAGCGTTTGCAAATCTCTCCACGGAAGATCGAGCGCTGGCCATCGGCGACGCCGCGGTGCGTACGGGCGTGTCGGCAGTCATTCTCGAAAAAGACTTCTGGGTCAGCTGGCTGCTGGGGGTGCTCTACGCATTGCCCGAGGTGGCTCCGCACCTGGTATTCAAGGGCGGTACGTCGCTCTCGAAGGTCTACGGCGTGATCGATCGCTTTTCGGAGGACATCGATCTGTGTCTGGTGCCTGATTTCGTCGGCGCCGATGCGGACGCCTTCGATGCATTGGGCAGTCGCACACGCCGTGATGCCGCGGTGCTGGAAATGCAGCAACTTTGTGGTGTCAAGGTGCAAGAGGTTGTGCAGCCGGCGCTGGAAGCCCGCATTCGCGAGGCGCTGGGCGCGCCGCAGGATTTCGATGCATGGCTGCGCTATGAAGTGGATGCGGCGGCGCGTTCACCCATCATTTACTTTCGCTACCCGACGCAGGAGCGCACCGGCTTCGCGTATATCCAGCGAGAGGTCAAACTCGAACTCGGCACGCTGACCGACCAGCAGCCAACCGGGCGTTATCCGATCCGCCCACTGGTCGCCGACGCGTTTCCAGCGCTCTTCAACGACTGGCAATGCGAGGTAACCACGCTCGTGCTGGAGCGCACCTTCTGGGAGAAGGCGACGATCCTTCACTCGGAGTTCCACCGTCCGCCGGACCAGGCCATGCCGGATCGCTACGCGCGCCACTACTCGGACATGGCGCGCTTGCTCGAGCGTGAAGACGCAGCGGCCAACCTGGCCGATGCGGCGCTGTGCGCGCATGTGGTCGATTGGAAGGGTCGCGTATTTCCTCGCGCCTGGGCCCGTTACGACTTGGCGCGGCCTGGCAGTTTCCGCCTGGTGCCGGTCGAATCGCGGCGCGCTGCGCTGGCGCAGGATTACGCGGCAATGCAGCAGATGTTCATCAGCACGCCCCCGACTTTCGACCAGGTACTCGAGCGCCTGGCCATGGCTGAGGCACAGCTCAACGCGGGCAAGGAAGCGCCATGACGACAAGTTCCAACTTCGGCTTCCTTCAAGCAGAGTGGCCCGAGCTTCATGCCGAGGCTGTGCGTGCCGAACGTGCCACGCTCTCGGACCCACGCACTGCATGCTTCTACGCTCGCCGAACGTTGGAGCTGGCGACCACCTGGCTCTTCAAGGCCGAGAGCGGGCAAGGCG
Source organism: Variovorax boronicumulans NBRC 103145 (assembly GCF_001591345.1). GTDB lineage: Bacteria > Pseudomonadota > Gammaproteobacteria > Burkholderiales > Burkholderiaceae_C > Variovorax > Variovorax boronicumulans. Next base: position 6,259 of record NZ_BCUS01000157.1, read on the forward strand.
GCAGTTTGCGCATGCCCTACAAGGCCGACCTCGCTGCTTTTCTCTATGAGCCGAGTTTTCAGCAATTGGTCGGGCCGGCGCTGCACGCAAAGATGGACGTGATCCGCAAGCTGGGCAACAACGCGGTGCACAGCGCCCGGCCGGTGACGGTGCCCGAGGCGACATCGGCATTGCGTGAGCTGTTTCATGTCACCTTCTGGCTGGCACGCAACTATGCGCGCAAGGTGGCACAGCGGCCAGAAGCTTCATTGCAGTTCCGCGCCGATTTCTTGCCCGGACCAGCGACCGCCGATGCCGCGTTGTCTCCAAAGCAACAATCCGCCATTCAGGCGGAACTGCAGCAGAAGGCCAGTGCCTTGGCCGAGCGCGACGCACAGTTGCGCGATGCCGAGGCCCGGCGTGCCACGCTGGATGCAGAACTGGCGGCACTGCGTGCGGAAGTCGCTGCCGCGAAGGCCGCCAACACCTCCCAGCCCGACACCCACGATTACAACGAAGCCGACACGCGTGACCTGTTCATCGATCTGCTGCTCAAGGAGGCCGGATGGACACTCGCGGATGCTCGTGACCGCGAGTACGAAGTAACCGGCATGCCCAACCAACAGGGTAACGGCTTCATCGATTACGTCTTGTGGGGCGACGATGGCAAACCGCTCGCCATCGTCGAAGCCAAGCGGACGCGCCGCAGCGCGAAGGAGGGGGAGCAGCAGGCCAAGCTGTATGCCGATTGCCTCGAAACACAGTTTGGCCAGCGGCCGGTGATGTACGGCACCAATGGCTACGAACATTGGATGTGGGACGACGCAACGTCTCCGCCGCGCGCCGTTCAGGGCTTTCACAAGAAGGATGAGTTGGCGCTGATGATTCAGCGCCGCATGAGCCGCAAGCCGCTGGCCACCGCCGTGATCGATAACGTCATCGTGGAGCGGCACTACCAGCATCGCGCCATTCGCCGAATTGCCGAGACCTTCGAGAAAGAGCAGCACCGCAAGGCACTGGTCGTGATGGCAACGGGCGCAGGCAAGACCCGCACGGTGATTGCACTGGTCGATCTGCTGATGCGAAGCAACTGGTGCAAGCGCGTCCTCTTTCTGGCTGACAGGGTGGCGCTGGTGAATCAGGCCGTGGGCGTCTTCAAGACCCATTTGCCCGACGCATCACCCGTGAACCTCGTGACGGAAAAGACCACTGAAGGCCGTGTGTATGTCTCGACCTACCCGACGATGATGGGCCTGATCAACAGCGCGACCGTCGGTTCACGCCGCTTCGGTGTCGGGCACTTCGACCTGATCGTGGTTGACGAGGCCCACCGCTCGATCTATCAGAAATACAGGGCCATCTTTTCCTACTTCGATGCGTTCCTGGTCGGGTTGACAGCGACGCCCAAGGACGAAGTGGATCGCAACACCTACGGCCTGTTCGATCTCGAGGATGGCGTGCCGACGGATGCCTACGACCTCGACGACGCCATTGCCGAGGGACACCTCGTGCCGCCCAAGGCGGTGTCGGTTCCGCTCAAGTTCCAGCGGCAAGGCATTCGCTATGACGAGCTGAGCGAAGACGAAAAGGATCAGTGGGACGCCCTGGAGTGGGACGAAGACGATGGCGAGCCGCCGGAAGAGGTCAGTGCCGAGGCCGTCAACAAGTGGCTCTTCAACGAGGATACGGTCGACAAGGTCCTGGAATTGTTGATGACGCGCGGGCACAAGGTGGCTGGCGGTGACCGCCTCGGAAAGACGATCGTGTTTGCGAAGAATCAGGCGCATGCGGAGTTCATCGCCAAGCGCTTCGATGCCAACTATCCAGAGTACCGTGGCCACTTCGCTCGGATCATCACGTTCAAGACCGAGTACGCGCAGTCGCTGATCGACGACTTCTCGCAGAAAGCCAAGGCGCCGCACATTGCCATCTCCGTCGACATGCTCGATACGGGCATCGATGTGCCGGAAGTGGTCAACCTGGTTTTCTTCAAGATCGTTCGTTCGAAGGCCAAGTTCTGGCAGATGGTGGGCCGCGGCACCCGGTTGTGCAAGGGGCTGTTTGGCCCCGACGAAGACAAGAAGAATTTTCTGATCTTCGATTTCTGCCAGAACCTGGAGTATTTCAGCCAGAACCTGGAAGGCGCGGACGGTGCGATGGCCGAGCCGTTGGGGCAACGCCTTTTCAAGGCGCGTATCGAATTGCTGGGAGAGTTGGACAAGCGTCTGTCAGGTACCGGTGTTGCTGAGCAGCCCGTGGCGTCGCCTGTGTTGACGGAGGTCGGCATCCGCGACGATGCCGCCGCTCTGTTGCATGAGATCGTGGCAGGCATGCAGTTGGATAATTTTGTCGTGCGACCGAAGCGGCGTTGGGTTGAGACCTGGGCCGATGCTGCCGCTTGGAAGCGCCCCACAGCGGCACAGCTTGACGAAGTGGCCGAGCATCTTTCGGGGTTGCCCAGCGCCGTCAGGGATGACGACGAAGATGCCAAACGATTCGACATGTTGATGTTGAACATCGAGCTCAGCTTCTTGCGCGCGGAACCGAGCTTCGAGCGTTTGAAGAAGCAGGTGCGCCAGATCGCCGATGGCCTGCTGGAGCTCACGAGCATTCCAGCGGTCCGCGAGCAACTGCTGCTGATCGAAGCTGTCGCGGGAGAAGAGTGGTGGCAGGACGTCACGCTTCCCATGCTGGAGAAGGCGCGTCGCAAGCTTCGGGCGCTGGTCAAGCTGCTGGAGAAAACGCGTCGAAAAGTGGTCTATACAGATTTCACTGACGAGTTGGGCGAATTGACGGAGGTCGACTTGCCGATGGTCGCCGCCGCTGTCGACTTCGAGCGTTTCCGTAGCAAGGCCAGAGCGTTCTTGCGTGCGCATGAAGACCGCTTGGCCTTGCACAAACTGAAGCGGAATCAGCCATTGACCGAGGCCGATCTCGGGGAACTTGAGCGGATGCTGCACGAAGCGGGAGGAACGAATGGGGATCTGGCGCGGGCCCGTGATCTGCACAAGAGCTTGGCCGCGTTTGTGCGCTCTCTTGTCGGCATGGATCGAGATGCTGTCGGTCAAGCCTTTGCGCACCTGATCGCCGGCACCACAGCGACTGCCAGCCAACTCCAATTCATTCAGGAACTGGTCCATCATTTGACGGAGCATGGTGCGATGCCGGCGGAACGGCTGTACGCCTCTCCGTTCACGGACATTCACGTGCAAGGCCCGGAAGGGGTGTTCGCTCCCAATGTGGTGGAGCAACTCTTTGTCGCGCTGGACGGGCTGGAATTGAAGGTCGGATGAGCTCGCGGATTCAAGCCGCCCCGGCACCCCGCAGCAACTCCTTCTGCGTACGTATCCCCAACCGCCGGAACGCCCGGTACTGATGCGTGCGCACCGTGCTGAGCTCCACGCCGAGCACGCGCGCTGTTTCCTTCGCCGTGCGGCCCGCCATCAGGTGGCCGATCACCTCGCGCTCGCGCAGGCTCAGCGTCAGAAGCCGCGAGGCGAGGGTGGGCGCGGCCGCCTCGTGCACCGCCGCCGCGCTGCGGCTGTGGGCGCTGGCGGCGTCGGCCAGCAGGGTGGCGTGGGCGGCGATGACGCCGAAGTCGGTCTCGCCGAACTCGGGCTGCGCCAGGCTGCGGTAGAAGCTCACGGCCACGCGCTGGCCACTCGGGCGCAGCAGCAGCACCGAGCTGCGCTCGCGGATGCCCACGTCGCCGTAGCAGGCGGCGCGGTAGGCGGGGTCGGCCACCTCGTCGCCGTGCTGGTGGCCCATCCACAGTTGGGCGCGCTTCGGCAGCTTGCGCGCGGCCAGCCAGGCCATGTGGGGGTCGAGCCGGTCGAAGCGCTGCGCCACGTAGCGCTCGGCGGTGCGCTCGGCCGTGTGGCCGTAGCTGCTGGCGGCCGACACGGTCTCGATGCGGCCGGTGGCGTCGACGCCGAACACGGTGCAGAAAGTGACGGGCATCACGCGGTGCATCGCCGCCAGGCAACTGGCCGCCAGGTGCGGCGTGCCGATGCCCGCCAGCACGTCGCCGACGACGGCCGCCGACAGTTGCGCGTCGGCGGCGGGGTGGAGGCGCCAGCGTTTCATGGGGTTTCGAAAGAGGAGAGGCTAGGGTAAATACCTCCTACGAAGTTATGACATTGGCGCGGGCGGTGCATCGGGACAATCCCGTTCCATGACCACCACCCGTACCGCCGACGCCGCCACCGGCCCCGTGCCGCCGCCGTCCTCCGCGACCGCGCTGCCGCCCTCGGTCGGCGCCTTCCACTACACGCGCTTCGCGCCCCGGCTGCCGTCGCTCGGCGCCGACAGCATGGAGCCCGGCCGCCACCCCGTCGTGATCGCGGGCGGCGGCCCGGTGGGCATGGCGCTGGCGCTGGGGCTCGCCAACCACGGCGTGCGCTGCGTGGTGCTCGAAGCCGACGACACGGTCTGCGTGGGCAGCCGCGCGGCCTGCATCTCGCGCCGCAGCCTGGAGATCGTCGAGCGCCTGGGCGCGCTGCCGGCCTTCATGGGCAAGGGCCTGCCGTGGAGCGTGGGGCGCAGCTTCTACAAGACGGCCGAGGTGTTCCGCTTCGAGATGCCGCAGGCCGCGCAGCAGAAGCTGCCGCCGATGATCAACCTGGAGCAGTACTACATCGAGCAGTACCTGCTGGACGAGATCGAGCGCCGCAACGCCGCGACGCCGGGGCTCGTCGACATCCGCTGGGGCACCGAGCTCACCGCACTCGCGCAGGACGACGACGGCGAGGGCGTGACGCTCGACGTGCGCAACGCCGAGGGCGCCTACCGCCTGCGCGGCCAGTGGCTCGCGGCCTGCGACGGCGGCCAGAGCTTCGTGCGCAAGTCGCTCGGGCTGGCGCTGGAAGGCACAGGCTACGAAGGCCGCTACGTGATCATCGACATCGAGCTGCACAGCGACCACCCGACCGAGCGCCGCGCCTGGTTCGATCCGCCGTGGAATCCCGGCTCGACCGTGTTGATGCACCGCCAGCCCGACGACATCTGGCGCATCGACTACCAGCTGCGCGCCGGCCAGAGCACCGAAGACGCGCTGCAGCCCGCGGCGGTGGCCGAGTTCGTGCAGCGCCACCTCGACGCCATCGGCGAAGGCCACCTGCCGTGGAAGACGGTGTGGACCTCGGTCTACCGCGCCGGCGCGATGACGCTCGAGCGCTACCGCCACGGCCGCGTCGTGTTCGCGGGCAACGCGGCGCACGCCATGCCGATCTTCGGCGTGCGCGGCCTCAACTCGGGCTTCGACGACGCCGACAACCTGGCCTGGAAACTGGCCTTCGTGGCCCAGGGCCTGTCGGGCCCGGCGCTGCTGGATTCGTACTCGCAGGAGCGCATCGCGGCCTTCCACATCAACGCCGAGAGCGCGATGCGCAGCACCGAGTTCATGTCGCCGCCTTCGCGCGGCTTCGACCTGCTGCGCGAGGCGGCGCTGTCGCTGTCGGAGGTCCATCGCGGCATCGCGCAGCTCATCAACCCGCGCCAGACGCAGGCTGTGCGCTACGACGGTTCGGCGCTGTCGAGCGCGGGCGACACGCTGCCCGCCGGCCCGCTGCCGGGCGAGGCGATGCCCGAGCAGCCGCTCGCGCAAGGTCATCTCACCGACTGGATCGGCCCGGTGTTCACGCTGCTGGTGCTGCAGCCGGACCTGGCGCCGCTGCCCGACGCCGACATCGCGCAGGCCCGGCAAGGCGCCTTGCCTTTCGCGGTGCGCACCATCGCCAGCCTGGGCCACAGCGACGGCGCCGATGCGCAGGCATCCCCCGCCGTCTTCGCCGCGCTCGGCGCCGGCG
>NZ_BCUS01000158.1 GCF_001591345.1 Variovorax boronicumulans NBRC 103145
CCGCTGCCGGGCGCCAGCAGCGTCATCACGCTCGTGAGCGCGGCCGGGCTCGTGGCCGACGGCGGCGAGAGCAGCCACGCGCACAACAGCAGCGCCTTCGTGTTCGCGGGCTTCCTGCCGAGCAAGGCCGGCGAGCGCGACACCGCCGTGCAGGCCCTCGCACAGGAGCCGCGCGCCGTGGTGCTGCTGGAAGCGCCGCACCGCATCGACAGCCTGGCCCGCGCGCTGGCCGTGCTCGGCGAGCGCCGCATCACCGTCGGCCGCGAGCTCACCAAGCAGTTCGAAGAAATCGCCACCGTGGCCGCCAGCGCGCTGCCCGACTGGTTCGGCGCCGACCGCGACCGCACGCGCGGCGAGTTCGCATTGGTGCTGCACCCCGTGGCGGTGAGCGGCGACGGCGGTGCAGAAGGCGAACGCGTGCTGCGCCTGCTGCTGGCGGAGTTGCCCGTGAAGACCGCTGTAAAGCTGGCCGCCGAGATCAGCGGCGCGCCGCGCAACACGCTGTACGAGCTGGCGCTGCGCATCCGCAACGAAGCCGACGACGACGACGACGGCGCCTAGCCCTCAGCCGTCCAGCTCGGCATAGCGCCGAAAGATCCCGTCCTCGTTGAACGCGATGCGGCGCGGACTGCGCAGGTAGTCGTGCACGCGCTGGCGTCGCCGGATGTTCGCGTGCAGCCTCACGACCGCGGGCGTGGCGTCGAGCGCCCGCGCGGCAGCTTTGGGAAAGGCGTACTGCAGCCCCTCCACCAGCTGGAACAGCGACAGGTCGGCATAGGTCAACACGTCGCCGACCAAGTGCAGGTCGCCCGAAGGGTTGCGCTGCAGCACCTGCTCGAACCAGTTCAGGAATTTCGGGATGCGCGCTTCGCGGAAGGCACGCGCACGCTGAAGGGCCGCGTCGCGCTGGTCTTCGTAGTAGTCGCCGGTCGAGATCGGGTGGTGCGTGTCGTGCGCCTCGGCCACCGCGTCGGCGATGGTGAGCTGCAGCTGGTGGGTCCACAGGCCGTCGGATTCGCCGATGCCGGCCAGCCCGAGCTTGGGGCCGAGGTACAGCAGGATCGCGGCGGTCTGGCCGACCACGATGTCGCCGTCGACGAGGAACGGCGGTGCGAACGCGGCGCGCGGGTTGCCGGGGTCGCCGAGCCGGCGGCCCAGCGCGGACTCGCCACCGCCTTGCGAGGCGGGCAGCCGCGCAACATCGACGTAGTCGGCGCCCGTGGCCTCGAGTGCGAGCCGCACGAATTCGCCGCGGCCCTGGATCGTGGGCCAGTAATGAAGTTGGTATGCCATGCGGCCATGGTGTCAGGGCCGGCGGGGCGCTGCAACCGATGACCGGCTGCGAGGGATGTCAGATCAGGCGACGAAGGCGCGCGGCCGGCTCACCAGAACTTCCACCACGGGCGCGGCGGCTGGCGCAGCGCCAGGGGGCGGGTGTCCAGGTCGGCGCTCTGGCTCGGCGGAATTGAATCGCCGAAGCGGCGGCGCATCTCGGCCTCCAGGGCATGTGCGATGCCGCGGGCCTGTTTCTCGCCGCGCAGCGCGCGCCGACGCCATTCGGCGGCGTGTGCTGCGAGGCTGGTTTCGTCCAGTTCGGAGAGCTCCATCATGCGGGGAATTTTTACATGCGTGCGTCCGGGTGACAGGGTGCAACGGCGTGTCACGGCCCGGTCGCGCGGATCTCCGGATCGGCCTTGTCGCGCAAGGCCGGGCCGGGTCGGGGAAGAAGTGAAAAAACCGGAAGCCCTTGCGGAATTTCCGGTCTTGAAGGTGGTCCCGCCGCCAGGAATCGAACCTGGATCTCAGCCTTCGGAGGGCCGAATTCTATCCGTTGAAATACAGCGAGAGAGGTGCTCCGCAAAGCACCGGAGCCACACATTATGGCCTATCAGGCCGCGGCGGTTTCCGCGTCGTGCGCCGTCGGGACGCCACCGGCCGGCGTGCGCGGGAAACCGAGCCCGGCCAGGTAGACGCGGAAGGTGCGCCGGCCGGTCGACACGAGGTCGAAGGCCGTGGGGTCGAGCAGCCAGTTCTGGATCAGCCCGCCCATCAGGGCGTGCATGCCCTGCGCCGCGACCGCACCCGGCAACGGCAGCCGGATGCGGGCGCGCCGCGCGGCCAGCCGCAGGGCCTTTTCGAAATCGACCACGCAGGCGTTGCGCGCGTCCAGGTGGCGCTGCTGCACCGAGGCCATGTCATGCGTGTACTCGACCTTGTGGGTCGCGATGTCGAACACGCGCCGCACCTGCGGGTCGGCGACCATGAGCGTCAGCGCGTGGATCAGGCCTTCCTCGATCTCGACCAGCGGGTCATCGCCGGGGATGTCGCTCTTGGGCGGCGTCTCCAGCGGCAGGATCACGCGCTCCATCATGGCGTTGAACAGATCGGCCTTGTCCTTGAAGTGCCAGTAGATGGCGCCCCGGGTCGCGCCGGCCTGCTGCGCGATCTGCTGCAGCGTGGTCTGCGAAACACCTTGCGCCTGAAACAGCAACTCCGCGGCATCGAGCAATCGATTCCGCGTCGCCAGTGCTTCTTCCTTCGTACGACGTGCCACCAAGTCTCCTGATTTGTAAAGCGAACGCCCTTTGCGTATCGTGGGGCCATTGCATGGCTGTCACTATACATCCATGAATGTATGTAAACTAGCGCGCTTCTCGGATGGCCCACCTGCCCGTGCTGGTTTACGGATCTCTCCCGCAAACGCGCCATCTCCCGTCTTCGCATCAAAGGAATCACATGCCTCTTCTGCATGTCTCGCGTCAACCGTCCTTGTCGTTTTCGCCGCGTCTCGCGACCGTGGCCCTCGTCTCCCTCCTGTTCCTGGCCGCCTGCGGCAAGGGCGAGGCCCCGGCCGGACCGGGCGGCGGTGGCGGTGGCGCCCGTCCGGCGCCTGAAGTCGGCGTGGTGACGGTCAAGCCCACCGACGTGGGCCTCGTGACCGAGCTGCCCGGCCGCCTCGAAGCCTCGCGCATCGCCCAGGTGCGCGCCCGCACGCCGGGCATCCTGCTCAAGCGCGAGTTCCGCGAAGGCAGCGACGTGAAGGCCGGCCAGCTGCTGTTCCGCATCGACCCGGCACCGCTGGTGGCCGCCACGCAGAACGCCCAGGCCGCCCTGGCCCGCGCCGAAGCCAACGCCGTGCAGGCCAAGGCACTGGCCGACCGCTACAAGCCGCTGGTCGAGGCCAACGCCGTGAGCAAGCAGGAATACGCGACCGCCGTGGCCTCCGCCAAGACGGCCGACGCCGACGTGGCCGCCAACCGCGCGCTGCTGCAGACCGCCAAGATCAACCAGGGCTACGCCGATGTCACCTCGCCCATCGCGGGCCGCATCGGCCGCGCGCTGGTCACCGAAGGCGCACTGGTCGGCCAGGGCGACGCCACCGAGCTGGCCGTGGTGCAGCAGATCAACCCGCTGTACGTGAACTTCACGCAGTCGGCCTCCGACGTGCTCAAGCTGCGCCGCGCCGTGGCCGCCGGCCAGTACAAGCGTGCCAGCGGCGAAGAAGCCGCGAGCATCCGCGTGGTGCTCGAAGACGGCACCGACTACGGGCAGGACGGCAAGCTGCTGTTCTCCGACCTCACGGTCGACCCGACCACGGGCCAGGTCACGCTGCGCGCCGAGATCCCGAACCCCAAGGGCGAGCTGCTGCCCGGCCTGTACGTGCGCGTGAAGCTCGAGCAGGCCCAGGTGACGAACGCGATCACGGTGCCGCAACAGGCCGTCACGCGCACCCAGCAGGGCGACCACGTGACGGTGGTCAGCGCCGACGGCAAGTTGAGCCAGCGCACCGTGAAGATCAGCGCCGCCAAGGACAACCAGTGGGTGGTGCTCGACGGCCTGAAGGCTGGCGAACAGGTGATGGTCGACGGCTTCCAGCGCCTGCAGATGATGCCGCCCGGCACGCCCGTGAAGGCGGTGCCTTGGCAAAAGCCGACGCCCAACGGCGCGGCTGCACCCGCGGCACCGGCAGCGTCCGCTGCCGCAGCGGCACCCGCCGCCAGCCCGGCTTCGGCCCCGGCTGACAAGAAGTAATCAGGAGCGCCTCGCATGGCCAAATTCTTTATCGACCGACCTATCTTCGCGTGGGTGATCGCACTGTTCATCATCGTGGTGGGCGGCGTCGCCATCACGCAGTTGCCGATCTCGCAGTACCCGCCGGTGGCCCCACCGGCCATCGTGATCAACGTCGCCTACCCCGGTGCCTCCGCGCAAACGCTCGAGGACAGCGTGCTGTCCGTGATCGAGCGCGAGATGAACGGCTCGCCCGGCCTGATCTACATGGAATCGGTGGCCCAGGCCGACGGCACCGGCGCCATCACCATCAGCTTCGAGGCCGGCACCAACGAAGACCTCGCGCAGGTGGACGTGCAGAACCGGCTCTCGCGCGCCACGCCGCGGCTGCCTTCGGCCGTGACGCAGCAGGGCGTGCGCGTGGACAAGTCGCGCAACAACTTCCTGCTGTTCGCGATGCTGTCCTCGGACAACCCCGACTTCGACCCGGTGGCGCTCGGTGACTACGCCGCGCGCAACATCGTGCCGGAACTGCAGCGGATCGACGGCGTGGGCCAGGCCCAGCTGTTCGGCTCCGAGAACGCGATGCGCATCTGGATCGACCCGGCGAAGCTGCAAGGCTTCAACCTGTCGGCCAACGACGTCAATGCCGCGATCCGTGCGCAGAACGCCCAGGTGGCCTCGGGCACGCTCGGCGACCTGCCGAACATCCCCGGCCAGGCGATCTCCGCCACGGTCACGGTGAACGGCCAGCTCAACAGCGTCGAGCAGTTCCAGAACATCGTGCTGCGCGCCAACACCGACGGCTCGACCGTGCGCCTGAAGGACGTGGCACGCGTCGAACTCGGCGGCCAGAACTACGCCACCTCCGCGCGCCTGAACGGCGTGCCCGCGGTCGGTATCGGCGTGCAGCCCACGCCCACCGGCAACGCGCTGAAGTCGGCCAAGGCCGTGCGCGCCAAGATGGCCGAGCTGGAACGCTACTTCCCCAAGGGCGTGAAGTGGGACATTCCTTATGACAGCTCGCGCTTCGTGCAGATCTCGATCTCCGAAGTGGTGAAGACGCTGTTCGAAGCCATCGCGCTGGTGTTCCTGGTGATGTTCCTGTTCCTGCAGAACTGGCGCTACACGATCATCCCGACGATCGTGGTGCCCATTGCACTGCTGGGCACCTTCGCCACGCTGCTCGCATTGGGCTTCTCGATCAACGTGCTCACCATGTTCGGCATGGTGCTGGTGATCGGTATCGTGGTGGACGACGCCATCGTGGTGGTGGAGAACGTCGAGCGCATCATGAGCGAAGAGGGGCTGTCGCCGCTCGACGCCACGCGCAAGGCGATGCAGCAGATCTCGGGCGCCATCATCGGCGTGACCGTGGTGCTGATCTCGGTGTTCGTGCCGCTGGCCTTCTTCGCGGGTTCGACCGGCAACATCTACCGCCAGTTCTCGGCGGTGATGGTGGCCTCGATCGGCTTCTCGGCCTTCATGGCGCTGTCGCTCACGCCGGCGCTGTGCGCCACGCTGCTCAAGCCGGTGGAAGCCGGCCACCACCATGAGAAGCGCGGCTTCTTCGGCTGGTTCAACCGCGGCTTCTCGCGCACGGCCAAGGGCTACGAAGGCGTGGTCGCGCGCATCCTGCGCCGCGCCGCACGCTACCTCGTGATCTACGCCGCGATCATCGGCGCCGTCGCGTACTTCTACACGCACCTGCCGAGCTCGTTCCTGCCCGAGGAAGACCAGGGCAACATCATCGTGAACGTGCAGCTGCCCCCGGGCGCGACGCAGGAGCGGTCGCTGTCGGTGATGCAACAGGTCGAAGGCTTCATCCTGAAGCAGCCTGAAGTGCAGAGCATCGTGAGCGTGATGGGCTTCAGCTTCTCCGGCCAGGGCCAGAACGCGGGCCTCGCCTTCGTGACGCTGAAGGACTGGGAAGAACGCAAGGACCCGGCCAATTCGGCCAGCGCGCTGGCCGGCCGTGCCTTCGGTGCGCTGTCGGGCATCCGCGACGCCTTCATCTACCCGCTGAGCCCGCCGCCGATTCCTGAACTGGGCAACGCCAGCGGCTTCAGCTTCCGCTTGCAAGACCGTGCGGGCGCGGGCCACGAGGCGCTGATCAACGCGCGCAACCAGCTGCTGGGCATGGCCTCGCAGAGCAAGATCCTCGCGCAGGTGCGCCCTGACGGCCTGGAAGACGCGCCACAACTGGAGATCGACATCGACCGCGACAAGGCCAACGCCCTGGGCGTGAGCTTCGACGCGATCAACAGTGCGCTGTCGACCTCGCTGGGTTCGAGCTACATCAACGACTTCCCGAACCGCGGCCGCCTGCAACGCGTGGTGGTGCAGGCCGATGCGCCGGCACGGATGCAGCCGGACGACCTGCTGCGCCTGAACGCCGTCAACACCAAGGGCCAACCGGTGCCGCTGTCGGCTTTCGCGACCACCAAGTGGGTCTCGGGCGCCACGCAGACCGTGCGCTACAACGGCTACCCCGCCATCCGCATCAGCGGTGACGCGGCGCCGGGCCAGAGCACGGGCGCGGCCATGGCCGAGATGGAAAAGCTCGCCGGCCAGCTGCCGCAAGGCTTCGGTTTCGAGTGGACCGGCCAGTCGCGTGAAGAAAAGCTCGCCGGCTCGCAGGCCATGATCCTGTACGGCTTCGCGATCCTGGCGGTGTTCCTGTGCCTGGCCGCGCTGTACGAGAGCTGGTCGATCCCGCTGTCGGTGATCCTGGTGGTGCCGCTGGGCGTGCTGGGTGTGCTGGTGGCGACGATGCTGCGCGCCTATTCCAACGACGTGTACTTCCAGGTGGGCCTGATCACCATCATCGGCTTGTCCGCGAAGAACGCGATTCTGATCATCGAGTTCGCGAAAGACCTGCAGGCGCAGGGCCGCGGCGTGGTCGAGGCCGCGCTCGAGGCCGCGCACCTGCGGTTCCGTCCCATCATCATGACCTCGCTGGCCTTCGGCCTGGGCGTGCTGCCGCTGGTCCTGGCTTCGGGCGCAGGCTCGGCGAGCCAGCGTGCCATCGGCACCGGCGTGCTCGGCGGCATGGTGACCGGCACGGTCCTGGCCGTGATCTTCGTGCCGGTGTTCTTCGTGGTGGTGCGCACGCTGTTCAAGGGCAGCGCGCGCCAGCACGAGGCCGACAAGCGGCATGCGGCAGCTGCCGGCATCACGGGAGATACCACACACCATGACTAAGAAACCTCTGATCCCCACCGTGCTGGCAGCAGCGATGCTGCTGGCGGGCTGCTCGCTGATCCCGACCTACGAGCGCCCCGCGGCGCCGGTGCCGACGACCTACCCGGGTGACCCGGCACAGCCGTCGGGCCCCGCCGCGGCCGCCCTGCCCTGGCAGGACTTCTTCACCGACCCGCGCCTAGCGGGCCTGATCCAGACGGCGCTGGCGAACAACCGCGACCTGCGCGTGTCGGTGCTCAACATCGAGCAGGCGCGTGCGCAGTTCCAGATCGAACGCTCGGCGCTGTTCCCGGCGCTCGGCCTCACGGGCACGGGCTCGCGCTCGAGCCCCAACGCCTACCAGGCGATCGATCCGACGCAAGGCAGCGTGGCCTCGCAGTACGCTGTCAACTTCGGCTTCACCGCGTGGGAGCTCGACTTCTTCGGCCGCATCCGCGCGCTGAAGGACCAGGCGCTGTCGCAGTACCTGGCCACGGAAGAGTCGCGCAAGGCCGCGCAGATCAGCCTGATCGCGGCCGTGGCCAGCGGCTGGCTCACGCTGCTGGCCGACGACGAGCTGCTCGAGATCACGCGCCAGACCATGGTCACGCGCGACGAGTCGGTGCGCCTGACCAAGCTGCGCTTCGACAACGGCGTGTCGTCCGAGATCGACTTCCAGGCCGCGAACTCGCAGGCCGAGACCGCGCGCGCCGCCTATGCGCAGCAGCAGCGCGCCCGCCTGCAGGACGAGAACGCGCTCGCGCTGTTGCTCGGCGCGCCGGTGCCGGCCGAGGCCACCGCCGGCGGCACCAAGGGTCTCGCGGGCATCCGCCCGATGCCCGACGTGCCGGCCGGCCTGCCCTCCGACCTGCTGACCGAGCGGCCCGACATCCGCGCGGCCGAGCAGCAGCTGATCGCGGCCAACGCCAACATCGGCGCGGCGCGCGCGAACTTCTTCCCGCGCGTGTCGCTCACGAGCTCGATCGGCACCGCGAGCAGCGAGTTCTCGAACCTGTTCGACCGCGGCACCAAGGCCTGGAGCTTCGCGCCCACGGTCACGCTGCCGATCTTCGATGCGGGCCGCAACATCGCGGGGCTCAACTCGGCCAAGGCCGGGCGCGAGATCGCGGTGGCGCAGTACGAGAAGTCGGTGCAGACCGCGTTCCGCGAAGTGGCCGACGCACTCGCGGGCCGCGCCACGCTGGGCGAGCAGGCACGCGCGCAGACCGCGCAGGCCGACGCCGAGGCGGTGCGCTACAAGCTGTCCGACCTGCGCTATCGCAACGGCATCGCCAGCGCGCTCGATCTGCTCGACGCACAGCGTTCGCTGTTCACGGCGCAGCAATCGGCGGTGGCCACGCGCCTGCTGCAGCTGCAGAACCAGGTCACGCTGTACAAGACGCTGGGTGGCGGCTGGGCCACACGCAACAACGGTTGAGACACCTGCGCGTCCGATATGGAGAGGTCAATTGCCCGCGCGGGCAAAGGGCCTCTCTATAATCGCCGGTTGGTTAGAAAAAGCCCCCGACGAGCCCCCCGTTATTGAGGACGCCATGAGCGCAGACCCGCACAACCAGGCCACAGAAGAAGCCCATACCGGCCCGATCAAGAACCCGAAGCAACTGCTGCTCGCGGTATTTTTCTCTTTCATCATTCCGATCCTGATCATCGTGGGCCTCGTGTCCTATGTGGTCTCGGGCACCAAGCCCGCCGGTACCGCGGAGGGCGACAACATGGCGCTCTACGGCGTGACCAAGGAATCGCGCGACCGTGAAGTGGCCGAGCGCCTCAAGAAGGTCGGCTCCATCGAGATCCGTGACGCCAACCGGCCGCTGGCCGCTGGCGATGCCGTGTTCAAGGCCCAGTGCGTGGCCTGCCACGGCGCCCCCGGCATCCCCGGTGCCCCGCACCTGAACGACGCCGCAGCCTGGGGCCCGCGCATCGGCCAGGGCTATGCGACGCTGCTCGAGCACGCGCTCAAGGGCAAGGGCGCCATGCCCGCTCAGGGCGGCGGCGACTTCGAAGACATCGAAATCGGCCGTGCCGTGGTGTACCTGGCCAACGCCGGTGGCGCCAAGTTCCCGGTGCCGGACCGTCCGGCAGCGGCCGCCGCGCCGGCCGAAGGTGCGTCGGCTGCGGCCAGCGCGCCTGCCAAGTAAGCAATCGACGGCGCCTCGCGCCCATGAAAAAACCGGCTCTCAGGCCGGTTTTTTTACGCCCGGACGATCCGGGTTGCTATCTTTTCAATAGCTATACAGCCACGCCTGCATGGCGCTCTGCTGGGCTCAGCACATGCCCGAAGCGCCCCGGCAGGTCGGCCGCGCGCACCGGCTCCGGCGTCCAGACGCCCTGCTCCACGGCCTCGGCGGCGATGCCCACGTCCTGCGTGTGCACCAGCCCGAGCCCCGCCGGCGCGACCAGATAGAGCCGGCCTTCTTCGTCGAGCAGGCAGCCCGACACCTCGGCCGGCACGCCCGTGTGGGCCGTGACCGTGAAGGCGCCCGCGCCCTGCTGCGCCACGCGCCACACCAGCGGCGCCGCCTCCAGCTCGACATACACGCGCTGCGGCCCGTTCTGGAAGAACCATTGGCCGTCGGCGTCGTGCTCGTAGTTGCGGTGGATGAAGTCGATCAGCTTGTCGTGCCGCAGCATCGAGCCCTTGGCGCTGCGAAACGGGCCCTGGGCCTGCGTGCGGTCGTCGCGCATGTACCAGTTGCCGCGCGCGTCCAGGCCGAGCCAGCCGTAGCAGTGCGGCACGTTCGGCCACTTGGCCAATGCCTGTTTGACGATGTCATCCATGGGCCGTATTTTGCGCCCGCGTCGACGAGAGGTGGTGGGCCAGCCACCCTCCCACGCGCTCGGGCATTCCGCCCACGTGCCCCGGCGGCAGCCCGAGCGGAAAGCCCACGTGGCCGCCGCCCGCGGGCTGCCACAGCGTGACGTGCGACCCGACCTCCTTCGGCCCCGGCAGGCTGCGGGCCGGAATGAAGGGGTCGTTGCGGGCGTTCACCACCAGCGCGGGCACGCGGATCGCGCCCAGCAGCGGCTTGGACGAGCCGCGCGCCCAGTAGTCGTCGGTGTTGCGAAAGCCGTGCAGCGGCGCGGTGAACACGTCGTCGAAGTCATACAGGTCGCGCGCGGCCATCAGCCGGTCGCGGTCGAACAGGCCCGGGAACTGCGCCAACTTGGCCAGCGCCTTGGGCTTCATGGTGGCGAGGAACATGCGCGTGTAGACCAGCCGGTTGAAGCCGCGCCCGATCGCCTCGCCGCCCGCCGCCAGGTCGAGCGGCGCGCACACCGACGCCACCGCGTCGACCGAGGCCCGCGCGCTCTCGCCCGCCTCGCAGGCCCAGCGCAGCAGCGCATTGCCGCCCAGCGAGACGCCGGCCGCCAGCACCGGCCCGCCGCCGCCCTGCACCACGTGCTGCGCGTGCATGCGCCGCAGGATCCAGTCGATCTCCTCGTGGTCGCCCGAGTGGTAGGCGCGCGGCGCGAGGTTCAGCTCGCCGCTGCAGCCGCGAAAGTGCGGCACCGCGAAAGCCATACCGCGCGCGGCGGCAAAGGCCGCGAAGGCCTCGGCGTAGTGGCTGCGCGAGGAGCCCTCGAGCCCGTGGAACAGCACCAGCAGCGGCCGGGGGCCGGGCTGCGGCGCATCGACGAAGTCGACGTCGATGAAGTCGCCGTCCGGCGCGGTCCAGCGCTCGCGGCGGTACACCGGCGCCGGCCCGTCGAAACGGCGCGCGCACAGCGCGGCCCAGATGGTCTGCAGGTTGCCGCCGGGCAGCCAGCGCGGGGCGTCGTAGCCCATGGCGTCGTAGGCAACGGGCGACGCGGAATCCGGTGAGAAAGAGGAAGAAGGAAAGGGAGAGGCCATCGCTCGGGGCAGGACTCAGTGCAGGACCTGCGGTGGATCGTTCGCGTCGTCCGGCTCGCGCGCGCTGCCCGGGCTCGCGTGGTGCGCCACCATGCGCCAGCCCTGCGCGGTCTTGTGATACACGTTGGTGGCCAGCACGAAGGCATGGCGCGGCCCCTCGGCCGTGAGCACCTCGATGCGCTCCAGCACGTTGTGCACGGCGCTCGCCAGCGACTCGATCTTGCGCACGCGCGCCGGCGTCGCATGGATGGCGCCGTTGGCGAACATCTGCTCGAAGGCCGCGCGGATCGCCACCGCGCCCACCAGCCGCGGACCGCCCGGGTGGACGCAGAACACCTCGTCCTCGTCGGCCCAGCAGGCCATCAGTGCATCGACATCGCCGCGTTGCAGCGCTTCATAGAAGGCGGCCTCGACATCGTCGGCAGTGCCGCCGATGGCCGCGGCGGCGCGGAAAGGGGTCTTGGGCATGGCGGTGAAGGGCGAGAGCGAAGGGGGTAGGCCGGATTTTGCCCTGCCCATGTCACGGCGATGTGGCAACGGGCGCCCCGGCCGTGGGTGCTTCGGGCGCGGACGCCGGAATCAGCCACGCGCGCGCCGCCGCCTCGGTGGCGCCTTGCGCGGCCTGCCACACCATCTCGGGCGCGGCCACGTGCACGCCGGGCGGCGCCACGCGCAGCGCGAGGTCGACCAGCTCGGCCATCTTCGGCGCGCGCACCGGCTGCTCGTTGGCCGGCACCATGAACCGCATGATCGACAGCATCCAGGCCGCCAGCCGCTCGCCGAGGTTGGCCAGGCGCACGTCGGCCGGCTTGCGCGCCGAGCGCAGCAGGATCACGCGCTCGAAGCCGCAGGCGACCACGGCCTGCTCGTCGAGGCTGGCCAGTCCGCGCTTGAGCGCCTCGGGC
>NZ_BCUS01000159.1 GCF_001591345.1 Variovorax boronicumulans NBRC 103145
GACGCCTGCCGCTGCGCGGCGTGGTGCCGACGGCGCTGGCCGCGGTGCTGCTCGCCGCGGTCTTCGTGCTGCCGAACGCTGTATCGCCGCTGCCTGCCGATGCGCGCGGTGCGCAGGGCACTGCCGGCACGCTGCAGGTCGCGCTGCTGCAGGGCAACATTCCGCAGGACGAGAAATTCATTCCCGGCGGCGGCATCGAAACCGCGCTGCGCTGGTACGCCGAACAGCTGCGCGATGCCAAGGCCCAGCTCGTGGTCACGCCCGAAACCGCGCTGCCGCTGCTGCCGCGCCAGCTGCCCGCCGGCTACCTCGACGCGATCCAGGAACGCTACGGCCAGCCGGGAACGCAGCAGGCGGCCATCGTCGGCCTGCCGCTCGGCGACGGGCCGGGCACCTACCGCAACGCCGTGCTCGGCTTCATGCCCGGCGGCGCGGCGCAGCCCTACGCCTACAGCAAGCACCACCTCGTGCCCTTCGGCGAGTTCATTCCGCCGGGCTTTCGCTGGTTCATCCGCATGATGAGCATCCCGCTGGGCGACTTCGAGCGCGGCGGCCTCGCGCAGGCGCCCTTCGTCTGGCAGGGCCAGCGCATCGCGCCGAACATCTGCTACGAAGACTTGTTCGGCGACGAGATCGGCGCGAACTTCCGCGACGAGGCCACGGCGCCGACTGTCCTGCTCAACGTCAGCAACATCGCCTGGTTCGGTGACTCGGTTGCCATCGACCAGCACCTGGCCATCTCGCGCATGCGCGCGCTCGAGTTCGCGCGGCCGATGGTGCGCGCCACCAACACCGGCGCCACCGTGGTGATCGACGCCGCGGGCCGCGTCACGCACCAGCTGCCGCGTCTCACGCGCGGCGTGCTCGAAGCGCCGGTCGAAGGCCGGCGCGGGCTCACGCCCTTCGCACGCTGGGTCGCGCCTTTCGGGCTGTGGCCGCTGTGGATCGCGGCGCTCGTGATCGTCGCGCTCGGCGCGGTCTTCTTCCGGCCCGGGCGCACCCGGGGCTGAGGCGCACCGGCGGATGCGCATTCGACGTCATCGTCCATGAAGCACCATCACCGCCCCAAGCCCGCCGCGCCATCCGTTGTCGATGGCACAGGCGACCTTCGCGCCAGGGGCTCGGTGCTCGAAGTCTTTCTCGCTTTCCTGAAGCTGGGCCTGACCTCCTTCGGCGGACCGGTGGCGCACCTGGGCTACTTCCGCACGGAGTTCGTGGAGCGCCGCAAGTGGCTCGACGACAAGCGCTATTCCGACCTCGTGGCGCTGTGCCAGTTCCTGCCCGGTCCCGCGAGCAGCCAGGTCGGCATCGCCCTGGGGCTCGGCCGTGCGGGCTGGGGCGGGGCGCTGGCGGCGTGGCTCGGTTTCACGCTGCCGTCCGCCGTGGCGCTCATCCTCTTTGCGGCCGGCGTCACGCAGTGGGCGGGGCTGGCCCAATCGGGCGCGGTGCACGGGCTGAAGGTCGTCGCGGTGGCCGTCGTCGCGCAGGCGGTGTGGGGAATGGCGAAGTCGCTGTGCCCCGACCGGTTGCGCGCGGGCGTGGCCGTCGTCGCGGCGCTGCTGGTGCTCGCGGTGCCTTCGGCCATGGGGCAGATCGCCGCCATCGTCGCCGGGGGCGTCGTCGGCCGGTGGGCGCTGCCGCCCGGCCACCTGCCCGCCGCGCAGCACCGCGACCACGGCGTGAGCAGGGCGACCGGTGCCGCGCTGCTGGGCCTGTTCGCCGCGCTGCTCGTCGCACTGCCGATGCTGGCTGCGGCGACGGATTGGCCGCCGCTCTCCGTCATTGCGTCGTTCTACCGGTCGGGCGCGCTGGTGTTCGGCGGCGGCCACGTCGTGCTGCCCTTGCTGCAGGCGGGCGTGGTGCCGACGGGCCTGGTCTCGAACGACGTGTTCCTGGCGGGCTACGGCGCAGCGCAGGCCGTGCCGGGGCCTTTGTTCACCTTCGCGGCCTTCCTCGGCGCCGCCATGCCGGGGCCGTTCGGCGGTTGGGTGGGTGGCTTGGCGCTGCTGCTGGCCATCTTCCTGCCGGCCTTCCTGCTGGTGGCCGGCGCGCTGCCGTTCTGGGAGACGCTGCGCCAGCGCGATGCCGTCCAGCGCGCGATGGCGGGCGTCAACGCGGCGGTTGTCGGCGTGCTGCTCGCTGCGCTCTACGACCCGGTGTGGACGAGCGCCATCCACTCGAAGGCCGATTTCGGGCTGGCGCTGGCGGCGTTCGGGCTGCTGGTCTACGCGCGCCTGTCGCCGGTGTGGGTCGTCGGACTGGCGGCGGTGGCGGGCTGGCTGCTGGCCCTCTAAGGCCGGCGCATGACCGCATGCCATGCCGGCATGCAGCGGCATGGCATGCGGGCATGGTTCATGTATCTTCCTCGCCGCCTCGAGAAATCATCCTCAAACCAAGGAGCCCGTATGTACTTTTCTACCCATTTCCGTGCCTTTGCGGCCGGTGCCGCACTGCTCGCGGCCAGCGCGCTCGCGCAGGCCCAGCAGGCACTGCCCAACGTGGTGATCCTGGCGACCGGCGGCACCATCGCCGGTGCCGGCGCGTCGGCCGTCAACAGCGCCACCTACGCGGCCGCCAAGGTCGGCGTCGAGAAGCTCATCGCCGGCCTGCCCGAGCTGGCCAAGGTCGCCAACGTGCGCGGCGAGCAGGTGTTCCAGGTGGCTTCCGAAAGCCTCACCAACGACAACCTGATGACGCTGGCCAAGCGCGTCTCGGCGCTGTCCAAGCAGTCGGACGTGGACGGCATCGTCATCACCCACGGCACCGATACGCTGGAAGAAACCGCCTACTTCCTGACGCTCACCGTGCACACCAACAAGCCGATCGTGGTGGTCGGCTCGATGCGCCCGGGCACGGCCCTGTCGGCCGACGGCGCGCTCAACCTGTACGACGCGGTGAACGTGGCGGGCAGCAAGGACGCGATGGGCAAGGGCGTGCTCGTGACGATGGGCGACAACATCGACACCGGCCGCGACGTGAGCAAGAACGTCAACATCAAGACCAGCGCGTTCTCCAGCCAGTGGGGTCCGCTGGGCATGATCGTCGAGGGCAAGAACTACTGGTTCCGCGCGCCGGTCAAGCGCCACACCACGAACTCGGAGTTCAACATCGACACCATCACCGCGCTGCCGCCGGTCGAGATCGCGATGGGCTACGAAGGCGTGTCGTCGGTGGCCATCGACGCGATCGCCAAGAGCGGCGCCAAGGCGCTGATCCACGGCGGCACGGGCAATGGCTCGGTGGCCGACCGGATCGTGCCGAACCTGCAGAAGGCACGCACCGACGGCGTGATCGTCATTCGCAGCTCGCGCGTGCCCGACGGCTTCGTGATCCGCAACGCCGAGCAGCCCGACGACAAGTACGACTGGGTGGTGGCGCACGACCTGCGCCCGCAGAAGGCGCGCATCCTGGCGATGGTGGCCTTGACCAAGACCAACAACACCAAGGAACTGCAACGCATCTTCTGGGAGTACTGATCCCAGGTCAGCGCGCGGTGCGGCGCTTGCGGTGCCGCGCGTATTCCAGGCTGCTCACGCACACCAGCAGCCAGCCCAGGCCGGTCAGCAGGCCGGCCGCGACATCGCTCGCGAAGTGCACCTGCAGGAAGATCCGGCTGCAGGCGATGGTGACGATGGCCGCCACCGCGGCCATGGCGGCCGGCACATGCCAGCGCGCCGGCAGCAGCCGCAGCGCCAAGTACAGCAGCATCCCGTAGCTCACGATCGCGCCCGCGCTGTGGCCGCTGGGAAAGCTGAAGCTCGTCTCCAGCGCCAGCCCGTGGTCGTGCACCGGCCGGGCCCGCGCAAAGATGTGCTTGAGCGCGGGGTTCAGCACCACGATGCCGCCGAGCGCGGTCACCCAGCCCAGCGCCAGGCCGCGGTGCGCGTTGCGCCACAGCAGCAGCGCGACCAGCCCGCACACGGGCGCGAGCAGTTGCGCGTCGCCCAGGTGCGTGAGCCAGCTGAAGCTCACGAGCGCGCCCCACGGCACATGGGCGGCGATGGCGTCGGCCAGCGCCTGGTCGGCGCGGCCCATGGTGCGGCCGTCGCCCAGGTGCGAGGCGATCCACGCGACCAGCATCGCCGCCGCAAGGATCAGCACGAAGCCCAGGCCCAGTCCGAGCGCCAGGCGCGATTCGTCAGGCTCGCCGGTGTCGGGCAGCGGATGGCGCCGTTGCAGCATCCGGCAGGCGAGGCCGGCGCCGAGCACCGACACGGTCAGCGCGAGCGCGAACCAGGCCAGGGCGTGTTCGCCCAGCTGCTGTGCAAGAAGAACCAAGGGGGCTGAAGAAGAGAGAAGAAGGGTGTCCGCAGGAGGCATGCGGCGCAACCCTAAGGGGCCGTCGCGCGGCTGGCAAGCGGAAGCCGCAATAGGTCGACGCGCGTGAAGGCTTTGTCGGCCGCCGAATGGTCCCAGCGCTCGACCACGCACATGCGCTGCGCGCCGTCGACGGACGCTTCCGTGCGCAGCACGTTCACCGAGTTCGGCGCATCCCAGCGCACGCGCGTCGACACGGCGGTGCCGGCCTGCACCGCCCAGGCCGTGGGCGGGCAGCCCGGAAAGCGCTCGTCCAGCGGGCGCACGAAAGGCAGGTGGATGTGGCCGCCGACGATCAGGTCGGCGCCCGCCGCCGTCCAGCGCGCCACGGCCGCCGCGCGCCCGTGCAGTCGGTTCTGCCGGTCTTCGGGCCGCGTCACCAGCACCGGCTGGTGCGTCACCACCACGCGCACCTGCCGTGGCGTGGCGCTCGCCAGCCGGGCCGCGACGCGCTCGACCTGCGCGGGCGACACCTCGCCGTCCTCGTGCCGGTACCAGCGCGTCGTGTTGACCGTGACCACCAGCCAGTCGTCGCAGGCGAACACCGGCTCCAGATCGGCGCCGAAGGCCTCCGTGTAGCGGCCGTAGGGCGAGAAGACGCGCGCCGCCAGCTGGAACAGCGGGATGTCGTGGTTGCCCGGAATTGCGACCACCGGCACCGCCAGCCGGTCGGCGAAGGCGCGCGCCGCCGCGAACTGGCGGCGCGTGGCGCGCTGCGTGATGTCGCCCGACAGCAGCACCGCCTGCGGCGCCAGCGCGTGCGCCAGGCGTTCGAGCGCCTGCAGCACCTCGGGCTGCTCGGTGCCGAAATGCGGGTCGGACACTTGCAGCAGGCAGCTCATGGCCGTACCGCCTCCAGCTCGGGCGCGCTGTCGGGCCGCACCAGCCACAGCGGGTCGGGCGCCACGCGGAACAGCAGGGGCATGTCGACCCAGTCGATCTCGCCGTCGGTGGCGATCTTCACGCGGCGTGGCGTGCGCAGCCGGCCGGCCTTCACCGTCATCGACTCGAAGGGAAAGCTCAGCACCTCGTCGGCGTCGCCCAGCCGCCCGAGCGCGCCGCGCACCAGCAGCCCCGGCATCGCCAGCAGGCCGACCGGCTTGAGCGCCACCGCGGTCAGCCGGCCCTGCTCGGGCGCCTCGGCGTGGTCGACGCCCGCCTGCATCAGCTGCAGCGGGTTGTTGCCCACGAACAGCGTGGGCGTGCGGATGTCGCGTTCGTGGCCGTGCGAGGCGATGCGCAGCTGCCAGTGGCGATGGCGCCCGCGCAGCACCGTCAGCAGGCCCGAGTAGAAGGCGATCCAGCGGTGGCGGCCGAAGCGCGCCTTGTGGCTTTCGCGCTCTTCCAGCAGGTCGGCATACAGGCCCATGCTGGCGTTGACCAGGAACACGCGGTCGTTCACCAGCCCCACTTGCACCGCCCGGGGCTGCTGCGTCAGCAGCACCTGCAGCGCCTGCGCCGTGTCGCGCGGGATGCCGTGGGTGCGGCTGAAGTAGTTGAAGGTGCCCTGCGGCAGCACGCCGAAGGGGCAGCCGCTGCCCAGCGTGGCCTGGGCCACGGCGTTGATGGTGCCGTCGCCGCCCGCGGCCACCACCACGCCGCCCACGGCCCGCGCCCGTTCGACCGCTTCGCGCGCCAGCGCCTGCACGCGGCCGGGGCCGTCCACGAGGAACACGCGGTGCCGGCGGCCGTCCGCGGCAAAGGCGTCGTCGATGACCTGGCGGGCCTGCGCGGCGTCTTCGCTGCCGGAGCCGGCATTGAGCACGATGAAAAACGGGGTGTCGGGGCCGATGTGGGGCGATGCCATGCAGTGAGAGAGGGGGAAAGCGCAGGAAAGTGCCGAAAGCGGCGGGAAACGCAAAAAAGCGTGCGGGGCCGGGCTTTGTCCCACAGCCGCGCGGGCCGTCGCGGCAGTCGGCATCCCGAGCGGCTGTGGGAGAGATGCCCTCCCGCGAACGTAAAATCGTCGCCTTTCGCGGCCTGTGCCGCGCCACCGTCCCGTCCAATGTCCGGCCCCCGACGCCGGCCAGCTTCATGTTGACCTTCCAGCAAATCATTCTCAAACTGCAGTCGTACTGGGCCGACAAGGGCTGTGCGCTGCTGCAACCGTACGACATGGAAGTGGGCGCGGGCACCTCGCACACCGCCACCTTCCTGCGCGCGCTCGGCCCCGAGCCCTGGAAGGCCGCCTACGTGCAGCCCAGCCGCCGGCCCAAGGACGGCCGCTACGGCGAGAACCCCAACCGCCTGCAGCACTACTACCAGTACCAGGTCGTGCTCAAGCCCGCGCCCAGCAACATCCTCGAGCTCTACCTCGGCAGCCTCGAGGCCCTGGGCTTCGACCTGAAGAAGAACGACATCCGCTTCGTCGAGGACGACTGGGAGAACCCCACGCTCGGTGCCTGGGGCCTGGGCTGGGAGGTCTGGCTCAACGGCATGGAAGTGACACAGTTCACCTACTTCCAGCAGGTCGGCGGCATCGACTGCAAGCCCATCACCGGCGAGATCACCTACGGCCTGGAACGCCTGGCCATGTACCTGCAGGGCGTGGACAACGTCTACAACCTGACCTGGACCGACGGCCTGAGCTATGGCGACGTCTACAAGCAGAACGAGGTCGAGCAGTCGACCTACAACTTCGAGCACAGCGACGCCGAGTTCCTCTTCACCGCCTTCGCCGCGCACGAAAAGCAGGCCAAGCACCTCATGACCGAGCAGCTCGCGCTGCCGGCCTACGAGCAGGTGCTCAAGGCCGCGCACAGCTTCAACCTGCTGGACGCGCGCGGCGCGATCAGCGTGACCGAGCGCGCGGCCTACATCGGCCGCATCCGCAACCTCGCGCGCAGCGTGGCGCAGAGCTACTACGACAGCCGCGAGCGCCTGGGCTTCCCGATGGCGCCGCGCGAATGGGTTGCGCAGATGCCCCCGAAGAAAGCCGCCTGAGCGATGACGATTCCCATGAACAACAAGAACTCCCTGCTGGTCGAACTGTTTGTCGAAGAGCTGCCGCCGAAGGCGCTGAAGAAGCTCGGCGAGGCTTTCGCCGGCGTGCTGCGCCACCAGCTCGTGGCCCAAGGCCTGGCCGAAGCCGGCTCGGTGCTCACGCCCTATGCGTCGCCGCGCCGCCTGGCCGCGCACCTCACGCACGTGGCCGAGCGCGCCGCCGACAAGGCCGTGTCGCAAAAGCTCATGCCCGTGGCCGTGGGGCTCGATGCCTCGGGCCAACCGACGCCCGCGCTGCTCAAGCGCCTGGCCGCGCTCGGCGCCGACGCCTCGGCCGTGCCCGGCCTCAAGCGCGCCATGGACGGCAAGGCCGAAGCCCTGTTCTACGAAAGCACCGCCAAGGGCGCCACGCTGGCCGAAGGCCTGCAGAAGGCCCTGGCCGAAGCCATCGCCAAGCTGCCGATCCCCAAGGTCATGAGCTACCAGCTCGAAAGCGGCTGCGAGCTGCCCGGCTGGAGCAGCGTGAGCTTCGTGCGCCCCGCGCACGGTCTGGTGGCGCTGCACGCCGACACCGTGGTGCCCATCGAGGCGCTGGGCCTGAAGGCCGGCCGCGAGACGCACGGCCACCGCTTCGAGGCGGCGGTCGACCCCGTGGTGCTGCGCGATGCCAACAGCTACGCCCTGCAGCTGCAGGACGACGGCGCCGTCATCGCCAGCTTTGAAGCGCGCCGCGCCGAAATCGCACGCCAGCTCGCGGCCGCCGCTGTGACGGTGGGCGGCGGCTCCGTGCCGATCCACGACGACGCGCTGCTCGACGAAGTCACGGCGCTGGTCGAGCGCCCCAACGTGCTGGTCTGCAGCTTCGAGCGCGAGTTCCTCGAAGTGCCGCAGGAATGCCTCATCCTCACGATGAAGGCCAACCAGAAGTACTTCCCGCTGCTCGACGCGCAAGCCAAGCTCACCAACAAGTTCCTTGTCGTCAGCAACATCAGCCCCGACGACGCGAGCGCCGTGACCGGCGGCAACGAGCGCGTCGTGCGCCCGCGCCTGGCCGACGCCAAGTTCTTCTTCGACCAGGACCGCAAGAAATCGCTGGCCTCGCGCGTCGAGTCGCTGGGCAAGGTGGTCTATCACAACAAGCTCGGCACGCAGGGCGAACGCGTGCAACGCGTGATGCACATCGCGCGCGGCATTGCCGAAAAACTCGGCGACGCGACGCTGGCAGCGCAGGCCACCCAGGCCGCCCAACTGGCCAAGGCCGACCTCGTGACCGACATGGTCGGCGAGTTCCCCGAGCTGCAGGGCACGATGGGCCGCTACTACGCGCTGCACGACGGCCTCGACGTCGCCGTGGCCGACGCCATCGAAGACCACTACAAGCCGCGCTTCGCCGGCGACGAGCTGCCGCGCAACAGCGTGGGCCTCGTGGTCGCGCTGGCCGACAAGCTCGAGACGCTGGTCGGCATGTTCAGCATCGGCAACCTGCCCACCGGCGACCGCGACCCGTTCGCGCTGCGCCGGCATGCGCTGGGCGTGATCCGCATCCTGATCGAGCGCGACCTGCCGCTGGATCTCGATGCGGTGCTGAAGATTGCGGTGCTGGAATTCGTGCCGGGCGTCCTGAAGTTCATGGACGGCGCGGATTCGCCGGACTACCTGGAGGCGCTGCAGTCGTTCATCCTCGACCGCCTCGCCGGCAGCCTGCGCGAGCAGGGCGCCAGCGCTCAGGAAGTCGACGCCGTGCTGGCCCCGCTGCCGCAGCGCCTGGGCGAAGTGCCCAAGCTGCTGGCGGCCGTGCGCGCCTTTGCCGCACTGCCCGCCGCCGCCGCACTGGCCGCCGCCAACAAGCGCATCGGCAACATCCTGAAGAAGGCGCCCGAGGCCGACGCGCACGTGAGCGAACTCCTGCTGCAGGAGCCCGCCGAGAAGGCGCTGCACGCCGCCATGGCGCAGGTCGTGCCCGCCGCCAACGCCCAGTTCGACGCGGGCGACTACACCGGCTCGCTGCAGACGCTGGCCGCGCTGCGCGAACCGGTCGACGCGTTCTTCACGGACGTGATGGTCAATGCCGAGCAGGCCGACCTGCGGCTGAACCGCCTGGGCCTGCTGATGTCGCTGCACAGCGCGATGAACCGCGTGGCGCAGCTCGAGCGGCTGGCTGTCTGACCCCGTGCCCCATCCCTCCACCAGGAGCGGTTCCGCCATGAAGCTCGTCATCCTCGACCGCAACGGCACGATCAACGTGCACCGCGAAGACTTCGTCAAGAGCGACATCGAGTGGACGCCGCTGCCCGGTGCGCTCGAGGCCGTGGCGCGCCTGAACCATGCGGGCTGGCACGTGGTGGTGGCGTCGAACCAGTCGGGCCTGGGCCGCGGGCTGTTCGACATGGCCTCGCTCAACGCCATGCACGCCAAGATGCACAAGATGCTCGCGGCCGTGGGCGGCAAGGTGGACGCGGTGTTCTATTGCCCGCACAGCCCCGACGAAGGCTGCGACTGCCGCAAGCCCAAGGAAGGGCTGTTCCTTCAGATCGGCGACCGCTTCGGCATCGACCTGAAGGGCGTGCCCACCGCGGGCGACAGCCTGCGCGACCTGCAGGCCGGCGCCGCTGCTGGCTGCGAACCGCACCTTCTGCTCACGGGCATGGGCGCGGCCTGCCGCGGGGTTCACCCGCTGCCTCCCGAATATCCGGCGGACACGAGGGTGCATGACGACCTCGCCGCCTTTGTCGACTTTTTGCTCGCGCGCGAAGCGCGGGCTGCACTGCAGGTGGCTGTCTGATGGCGTTTCTCCGTTCCGTTCTCCACGCCCTGTGGATGCTTGTCACCGTGGTGCCCTGGGGCATCATCATGTGCGTCAGCTCGCTCTGGAAGCGTGGCATTCCGCTGTACTGGATGGCCGAGCAATGGCTCAGTTGGGCCATCGGTGGCGCGCGCGTGCTGCTGGGCATCAAGACCCGCGTGACCGGCATGGAAAACCTGCCGACCGACCAACTCGCAGGCGCGGTGCTGCTGGTGAAGCACCAGTCCACGCTCGAGACTTTCCTCATGCCCACGCTGATGCCGCATCCGCTGGCCTTCGTTTTCAAGAAGGAACTGATCTACGTGCCGTTCTTCGGCTGGGCGATGGCGCGGCTGGACATGATCCACATCGACCGGAGCCAGCGCGCGCAGGCGTTCAACAAGGTGGTGAACCAGGGCCGCAAGCTGCTCGCGCAGGGCATCTGGATCATCATGTTCCCCGAAGGCACGCGCATTCCGCGTGGCCAGAAGGGCACCTACAAGAGCGGCGGCACGCGCCTGGCCTGCGAAACCGGCGTGCCCGTGATCCCGATCGCAGTCACCTCGGCCAAGGTCTGGCCGCGCAAGGCCTTCATCAAGCGCCCTGGCGTGGTCGACGTGTCGATCGGCCCGGCGATCTCGAGCGTGGGCCGCAAGCCCGATGAGCTGATGCGCGAAGTCGAAGCCTGGATCGAGGCCGAGATGCGCCGCCTCGACCCCGAGGCGTACAGCGACAGCCCGGCGCAGCCGCAGCAGACGTTGCCGCGCGAAGCGGGCTGACGCGCCACCCTCAGACCCGGGCCCGACATGCGGGGAATGCTGCAGTTCACGATGGACCTCTTCGAGGGGCTGGGGAGTACGCCGGCGCCTGCTGCCGCGCCGCCGCGGCGGCCGCGGAAGAAGGCGCGAGCGCCTGTGCCACCTGCTGCTCCCGCGCCGGTGGTGGCTGTCGCGCCTTCACCTGTCGGACCCGTTGATCCGCGTCCTGCGGTGCCGTTGGCTGACACACTGACGCTGGCGAATTTCACACATCCGCAGGCCACGCGTGAAGTGGTTCTGGGGTCGGCGCGGGTGGCCTACGAGTTCAAGCGGGGGCAGCGCAAGACCATCGGTTTTCTGGTTGGTGCCGAAGGACTGTCGGTGCGGGCGCCGCGGTGGGTCACGCTGCGCGATGTCGATGCGGCGGTGCGTGAGAAGGCCGACTGGATTTTGCGCAAGCTGGCGGAGACGCAGCAACGCAATGCACGTGTTGAGGCGACGCGGATTGCTTGGGAAGATGGGGCGGAGTTTCCTTTTCTTGGCGAGCTGGTGGTGATCCGGCTCGATCCGAAGCACGGTTTCGCGAGCGTTGGCGGCACGCTCGACCCCGCTGTCGAAGGCGGTGGCCCGCGGACGCTGCGGCTGGCTGTGGCGCAGAACGCGGCGCCCTCGCAGATTCGGGATGCGGCGCAGGCCTGGTTGATGCGGCAGGCGCGCAAGCTGTTCATCGAGCGGCTGGATCACTTTGCGCCGCTGCTGGGGGTGTCATGGCAGAAGCTGTCGCTTTCTAACGCTGCTACGCGGTGGGGGAGTGCGAGTGCGGATGGGTCGATTCGGCTGAACTGGCGGTTGATTCACTTTCGCTTGCCGGTGATCGACTACGTTGTGGCGCATGAGTTGGCGCATCTGCGGGTGATGGATCACTCGCATCGGTTTTGGGAGACCGTTGAGAGTGTTGTGCCTGACTATGGGGTGCTGCGGCAGCAGTTGAAGGATGAGGCTGTGCCTCGGTGGGGCTAGGGGGGCTCTTGTTTCCCGAGGCCGGGTCTCGCCCCGGCGGGCGACTTACTTTCTTTTGCTTCGCCAAAAGAAAGTAAGCAAAGAAAA